>CAZQWN010000011.1:0-38767 GCA_964596915.1 uncultured Methanobrevibacter sp. | reverse complement strand
AAAGATAAAATATATATAATAATATTTTTAATAAATATTAATTGTTAAACTATAAACGGTGACTTCAAATTCAATTTTTAGATTTAATTTTAAGTCATTTTTCTATAGTTATTGAAGTTAATATTAATGTAGTGAGTAGTTAAATGATTGAAGATAATATACGTGTTCTTAGACAGGCTGCAATGGTCACAACAGATAGTAATTATAAAATTGATAAGACTTGGTGTGTTATTGCAGGTAATGTTGATTTGGTTGATGAAATGGCTTATAAAGCTATTTTGTCCAATACTAATGTTAAAATATTGTTCAGGGAACATGTTGTATTGAAAGAAGGTAAATTAGATAAAACCTTTGATTTTATCATGATTTATGGCAATTCCATTGTTATAAATGATTTTAAAAATCAAACTAAACAGCGTGGTGGTGCATATGTGCAGATACTTCGTAAATATTTGGCTGATGAATCTAATGTGATGGTATTTGTGGCACCGGATAATGTGATTAAGTCTACATTATCTGTTATCGGCAAATCCAAAATACCATTTAAAATTCTTCAAAAATCTCAAACTACTAGTTTCATTAATGTTGACATAAGCAATGAAGTTAGATTGCCAAATTTCATCAAATCTGCTTTGAAACCTTTTTATAATGCAAATGAGGTTGTTTTGACAACTATTGTCGTTTCTATTGAGAATAATGAGCACGTTGGCAAAATTCAAAGCATAGCTACATCTAATAAAGTATTCGTTATAGATTTTAAAGATATTGTAACGGAGGAATAATCATGAATATTTTTGGAAAAGAAGAGGAAGAACCACAAGTTGATGATACCAGAGTCATTAGCAATAGTCTCGGAATTGATTTAGGAACTTTAAACACAGTTATCGCAAAACCTTCTGGTGATAAATTTGATTTATATCAAATTCCATCAGTTGTTGCAGTAAAAAAAGATGATCCGTCTGAAGTTTTAGCTGTTGGCGAAGAAGCTAAAAGGATGCTTGGAAGAACTCCTGAAGATATTCTTGCAGTAAGACCTTTGAAAAAAGGAGTAATAGAAAACGTTGTACAAGCACAAGCATTACTCATTAAAGCAATGCAAATTGGTATTAATGAGGGTGAAAGTGTAGGTAGGATAGTAATTGGTATTCCGGGTGATGCCTCTGAAGTAGAAAAAAATGCTGCTGAAGAAATTGGCAGAAAAGCCGGTGCTCAAAATATTCTAGTTATTAGTGAAGGTTTGGCTGCTGCAATTGGAGCCGGATTGCCTATTGCAGAACCGAATGGTACAATGGTTGTAGACATTGGTGCTGGTTCAACTGATATTGTTGTAATTTCTCTTGGAGGAATTAATGATATTGAAACTGTTAGATGTGGTGGTGACGATATTGATAATAGAATCGTTGAGCTTGTTGCAGAAAAATATGATGTAGCTATTGGTATTCATGATGCTGAATCTGCAAAAATGGAAGTTGGTATGGTTCACTGTTCCGAACAACTTGAAAACTTAAGTGTTGAAGTTATAGGTAAATCTTTGGAAACCAACAGACCTAAAAAAGTTATTATTGATTCAATGTTAGTTGCTGAAGCTGTAGAACCATTCATGCAACAAATTGTTGGTGGTTTAAATATAATTCTCGAAAGATTATCTCCGGAATTAATGATGGGTGTTTATAATAATTCTGTTGCTGTTGGTGGAAGTTCAAGACTTAGAGGTGTTAAAGAAAGAATATTTGATGAAATCGGAATTCCAATTGAAATTTCCGAAGACCCAATGACAGTTGTTGCAAAAGGTACTGCTATTGTTGCTGCAGAACCCCTTGCATTAGAACCGGAAGTCCGTCTTAGGGCTATGAAATAAATAGTACTATTTATTTCTTTTTTTTACTTTTTTTGATTTTTATGGATATTCTAGGCATTGATGAAGCTGGAAGAGGATCTGTTTTAGGGCCAATGGTTATTGCGGGAGTTATAGTTCCTGAAAAGATGGAAAAGGTTTTAGAACGTATGGGTGTAAAAGATTCTAAAAGATTAACTCCAAATAGAAGAACAATTTTATCTCGCAAACTTAAAAAGATGTTTGACTATGAAATCGTAGTCATTACTGCTCGTGAAATTGATGAAATGCGAGCTGAGGGTATAAATCTTAATGAAATAGAAAAAAATGCAATGGAATCTATTTTGCTAAAAATGAATCCTGAAAAAGCTATTGTTGATGCTGTTGATGTTAAAGCAGAACGTTTTCAAAATAATTTATGCAACGACACTGGAGTTAATGTTATTGCAGAACATAAGGCAGACGATAAATATATTGAAGTTAGTGCAGCTTCAATAATTGCTAAAGCTGAACGTGATGATCAAATTGCACAAATCAATAAAGATTTTATTAAATCTGGAGGCATAGGTTCAGGTTATCCTTCAGATCCAAAAACAAAAGAGTTTTTAACTCATTATGCTTATGATGAAATGCCGGATTTTGTAAGAAGGTCATGGGCTACTGTTGCAAAATTGAAATAATTTCAACTATTTTTAAATAATATTTAAGTATATGGAATAATAAATTTATTCTTATAAAATTTTCGATATAATAATTGATAGAGGATGAAAATGATTATAGAATATATTTATCCATTTATTGATGGAATCGTCGATATTTTCACTCAGGGTGGAATTATCACATATATAATTCTTTTCGCTGGCATTTATGGTTTAGTTATTTCAATAAGGAAAATTGCTTATCTTAAAAGAATTAGTAAGGTTGATACTACTGAGATTTTTGGTGTTGTAACCGCTTCTATGGAAAGAGGAGGTGCAGTTGAAGCATTAAAACAGATCAACACTTTTAAAAATCCTATTTCTAAAATTATTTCTGAGACTTTAAAAATCGGTTATAAAAATAAAACTGAAGTTGAAGAAAGTATGGAGCAAATTTTCATCGTTGAAGTGGCGAAGATGACAAATGGATTAAGCACTATAAAAACTATTACCGAACTTGCTCCTTTTTTAGGTTTGATTGGTACGGTAATTGGTATTTGGATGACCTTCAAATCATTAGGAGTCCATCCTGATTCAGCTGCTATGGCAGAAGGGATTTATGTTGCTTTAACAACTACTATTATGGGTCTTTTGGTTGCAATTATTTTATTGCCTCTTTACACATATATCCAAGACCTTATTTCTTCTGAAATGGATAAAATTGAACTCGCTACAAAGATGACTAATTGGGGTTTTGCTGTAGTTAAAGTTCGGGTTGATTCTAATGTGGAATGCGCTCTTGAGGCTCTTCAGGAAGCTGAGGGTGTTGTTAATACCAGACTAATTTCAGATCCATATGCCAATATTAAAGTTTCTTTTAAACCGAGTATGTTAGATAAAAGTATTTCAAATATTATTTTGGAAAAATGTAATGTTAATGCTGAAATTACTGAAAGTAAACTAAAACAATAGGTGATTTGATGGCTATTGATGTTAAAGGATATAAAAAGAAAGTCTTAAATCAAAAACCAAGCATCAATCTTGTTCCATTTATTGATATTCTTTTTACTATCATGATTTTTTTAGTGGTTACTAGTAATTTTTCAGCTACTGATGTACAAACTGACGATGCCGATGTTGTTGATGATGCAAGCGGAAAACCAAACGTGACTGATGTTTCTGGGGATGCGCAATATTATGTTATGCCTGTAGCTAATCTGCATAAAGTTACAGTCAATGGCGTTGATAAGTCTGACACGATAGTTGGCAGTGCTGTTGGTGTTCAAGCGAGAGTTATCGACGAAGGACAAATCTCCATTAAACCGGGAGAGATTAATATTATAACTCCTTCAGGAGTTTCTCCGGATGTGGCTGTCCAACGTCCAGAATTATAAAATGGGGGATAAAATTGTATACAGGTAGAATATTATCAACTGGAATGAATAGTGATGGAAAACCTTTTGTAGCGTACCGTGTTTCAAGCAGGTCATTTCCTAATAGGCAATGTTTAAAATTTGAAAACCGCGCGGCTATTGTTCCAAAAGAGGGTTTTGAGAAAGATATTTATGAGAATACATATATCACATACAATTGTATTCGTATCGTAAGGGATATGGCCATTGTATCTAATGGTTCTCACACTGATGTTATAGCAGATAAAATCGCTTTAGGAATGAATATAAAAGATGCAATTGCATATTCATTACTTACTATGGATTATGAAAAAGATGATTATCATACTCCAAGAATAGCTGCTGTTGTCACATCAACAAATAAGAAAGATGAGTATGGATGTTATGTTGGAATTGCTAATGATAAAAAGTTATTAGTGGAACAGGTTCCTTACGGGGATGCAGTATTTATTTCAACATATGGAAGTCAGGTACATGACCTGGTTGATTTTGAAGCAAAAACCGCAGCCGAATCTGCTAAATTTATTTTTGACGAAGGTACTTTTGCTAATTATAAAAAACCGGTAACCTCATGTGCGGCCGTATTTGATGGAGAATGGACTATCGACGTCTATAATCCATAATTTTATTTTTTTTTAATTATTTTTCAGGGATATTATGAGTATTGAATTGATTGGTTTAGAGGATATCCCCATTGTTGATGAATCAAGTGATATTTCACAAATTATTAAAGATGCAATTTTAAAACAGGAATGCGGACTTCATCACGGGGATATTATTTTGATTGCTGAAACTTTAATTTCAAAAGCGGAAAACAATTTCATCAAACTCGATGAATTAACTCCAAGTGAAGAAGCTATTGAACTTGCCGAAAAGTCTAAAAAAGATCCAAAACTTGTTCAGGCGATATTGGATGAATCTGTGGAAGTTGTACGGGTAGGCCCTAAATTCATTATCACTGAAACTAAACACGGATTTGTTTGTGCTAATGCAGGTATCGATGAATCAAATGTTGGTGAGGGATTAGCCACTCCCATGCCTGTTGACGCTGACAAGTCCGCTCTTCAAATTAGGGAATTTTTAGAGGATGAATTTGGTGAAGAGATTGCTGTTATCATTACTGATACTCAGGGCAGGGCTTTTAGATTTGGAGCAATTGGAACTGCCATTGGATGTTCTGGAATAACACCTATTTGGAGGAGAGTTGGTGAAAAAGATTTATACGGTCGTGAATTAGAAACCACTGAAATTGCTACTGCTGATGAATTGTCTTCCGCAGCATCACTGATAATGGGTCAGGCAGATGAAGGGCTCCCTGTCGTTTTAATTAGAGGATTCAATAGTTTCGATGCAATTCGGGATGCTGATTCAAATATTAAACCTTTGCTTATGACAAAAGAATTTGATGTATTTAGGAAATAAGTGATTTTCATGATTACCGTTTTATCCGGAGGCACCGGCACTCCAAAATTATTGCAGGGATTGAAAGAAATAGTAAATATTGATGATTTGACCATTATTGTAAATACTCTTGAAAATGATTTTTTCTCAGGGGTTTATGTTTCAGCGGATATTGATACTGTATTGTATACTATGGCGGACATGATAAACGATGAGTTGTGGTATGGTGTTAAAAATGATACATTCGTTACTCATGAAAGACTTGAGGAGATAGGGTGCCCGGAATTGCTTCGTATCGGCGACATTGACAGGGCAACTAAAATTCAAAAAACCCAATTAATGGAAAAATACGGTCTTCTAAAAGCTTGTGAAATTCAAGCTAAAAATATGGGCATTGATGCTAAAATCATTCCAATGAGTGAAGAAAATTCAGATATAATGATTATGACTGACATCGGAGAGTTGGAATTCCATGATTTTTTAATTAAGCATCAATCACAACCCGAAGTTTTGGACATCAAGTTTTCTAAAGTAAACCCCAGTGAAGGTATCATTGATGCAATAAAAAATTCTGAAGCGGTTATTATAGGCCCTTCAAATCCAATCACTTCAATTTTACCAATCTTATCATTAGATGGTGTTCGTGATGCTTTAAAAGACACTTATGTCATTGCTGTATCTCCAATAATTGGTAATGATAGTGTTAGCGGTCCTGCAAGTAAATTTATGAAAGCATTGGATATTGATGTCTCAGCTGTTGGCGTTGCATCTGTATATGATGATTTTTTAGATGCAATTGTAATTGATGATAAAGATATTGATAAAAAATCTGAGGTAAATCAAATAATTAATAAGGTAATAATTACAAATACTATAATGAATAATTTAGATGCTAAGAAAAATTTAGCTCAAATAATTATTGATAGTATTCCTTAATTGAAGAGGCGATTATTCAATGATACAAATGACATTAATACAAATTGACAATTATGGTCCTTGGACTGTTACTCCAAGGCCACGTACAGAATCTGACTTGCAAATGCTTCAGGCAAATTTATTTGCTGATTTAAACAATCATTTTGGTAATAAAAAGGGTTTAGTTTTCTTCACAAGATTTGATAATTTGCTTGCAATTTCAAACGGTCTTGATGAGGAAGATCATTTAAGGATTCAAAGGTCAATCAGAAACAGATACCCTATAACAGTTAGTATGGGTGTAGGTGCTGCTGAAACACCTCATGAAGCTCAGAAATTAGCCACCATTGCTCTTCAAAAAGCGGGCAGTGCCCAATCTGGTGAAAGAAAAGAAATATTGGCTATCGACAGTTTAGTTGATGAAGGGGATAGTTTTGTTCAAGCCGCTCACATCGATATTAATAGTGTTACTGAAACCTTAACTGACATTGAATCAGCATTTGATACAAGTTTTATGGTTAATAAAGCTCAACATTATTTAATGACTAAATTAATCAAAAAAGGAGCATTATTATTCTTCATTGGTGGGGATAACTTCATGTCTCCATGTAATGGTTTGTCTGAAAAGGATATTGAAGAAATCATGATTGAAATTGATGAAGAAATTGGTATTAAACTTAAAGCGGGTATTGGCCGTGGAAAAAATGCGGAAGATGCCGCATATATGGCAGATATTGGTCTTGAAGAAATTCGTGCTCACAATAATGAAATGTGGACATGGGTAATCGAAAAAGAATACTGAGGAATATTATGATTAAAGTAGTTGCACCTATGGCGGGGATAACTAATTCCGAATTTTTAAATAAAGTTATTCCTTATGGTTTTGATGTAGCTACTTTAGGGGGATACAGTTTGGATGCTCAGACAATTGAAGCAAGCAAAAAAATTATTGCACGGGGCAGAAAAGAGTTCGACTTTCCTTTGGAAGGAATTTTTTCCCATATTGAAAATGAAGTTGCTTCAATTAAAGAGATTCATGATGATGTAAAGGTATCAGTTAATGTTAGGGCAACAACTCCACAACCTATTATTGATGTTGGTAAAATAAAAAATTTGGATATTGTTGAAATTAATTGTCATTGTCGCCAAAATGAAATTATTGATATTGGTTGTGGACAGGAAATGTTGAAAAGGGAGGACTTGAAAGATTTTGTTTCTCAAGTTGTCGACCATGTGAATTGTGAAGTTTCAGTTAAGATTAGGGCAAATGTCGATGGTGTGGATACTGTAGATATTGCAAGTATAATTGATGATGCTGGTGCAGATTATTTGCATGTCGATGCTATGAAAAAGGGAGTATTTGATGCTGATTATAATCTCTTAAGAGAAATTTGTAATAATGTTAAAATACAAGTAATTGGGAATAACTCTGTAAATTCCATATCAAATTTACAAAAGATGATTGAAACTGGAGTATGTGGTTTTTCAATAGCTCGAGGAGTTATTTCTGGAAATTTGGACTTTGACATATCTAATTTTTAAGATTTTTAAAACAATTGTTATTAGAAAACATTATTAATAGTTTAAAATAAAAATTATTTCAATAGGTGATTTCATGGATTTTATAACCCTTAAGAATATTACAAAAACTTTTGATGGTGTTGATGTTCTTAAAGATATTAATTTGAAGATAAATGAAGGAGAGACTTTAGGAATTTTGGGACGTAGTGGTAGTGGAAAATCTGTTTTAATTAACATGCTCAGAGGTACATTAGATTACAAGCCTGATGCAGGTCAAATTTTGATTAATCTTGCTGTTTGTCCGGATTGTTTGGCTGTAGATTCACCTTCTCATGTTGGTGAAAAATGTAGCTGTGGAGGAACTTTAGAAGCACGTGAAGTTGATTTCTTCAATGCTGAAAGAAAACTGTTCGCAAGCATTAAAAGAAGAATTTCCATCATGTTACAACGTAACTTTGCTCTTTATGATGAAGAATCTGTTATTGAAAACGTTATGAGGGCAATGCCTGATGACCAAGAGTATGACGACAGTATCTATGCTGCTTTAGAATTACTGGAAATGGTTCAAATGAACCATAGGATTACTCACATTGCTCGTGATTTGAGTGGTGGGGAAAAACAGAGAGTAGTACTTGCAAGACAATTGGCTAAAAATCCAATGATGTTTTTAGCAGATGAACCAACAGGAACTTTGGATCCTCAAACTGCTGTAAAACTTCATAATACTTTGAAAGAAGGAGTAAAAGATGAAGGAATCACCATGTTAATCACTTCTCACTGGCCGGAAGTAATGATTGAACTTGCAGATAGTGTTATCTGGTTAGAAGATGGTCAAATTAAAGAGGAAGGAGAACCTCAAAAGGTTGTAGATGAATTCATGGCAACTGTACCTATTCCTAAAAAACCGGAAATTCCTGAATTTGGAGAACCGGAAGTTGTTCTTGAAGATGTTAAAAAACATTATTATTCCATTGAACGTGGTGTTGTAAAAGCTGTGGATGGTATAAGCTTAACCATTAATAAGGAAGAAATATTTGGTATTGTGGGATTGAGCGGTTCAGGTAAAACAACCACTACAAGAATGCTTATGGGGTTGACTGAACCAAGTAGCGGTGATATTCAAATTAAACTAGGTGATGAATGGATTGACATGACAAAAGTTGGTCCTCTCAACCGTGGCCGTATCATGCCTTACATTGGTTTGTTACACCAGGAATATTCGTTATATCCTCACAGAACTATTTTAGGTAACTTGACTGATGCTATTAGTTTAAATTTACCTGCGGAATTTGGTAAAATTAAAGCTATTCATGCATTAACCACTGTAGGATTTACTGATGATTATGCAGCTAAAATTTTAGACAAATATCCTGACCAGTTAAGTGTAGGTGAAAAGCATAGGGTTGCTCTTGCTCAAGTTTTAATTAAGGAACCTAACCTTATCGTGTTGGATGAACCTACAGGTACTATGGATCCGGTTACTCGTGTTGTTGTATCTGACTCTATCTTAAAGGCACGTACAGAACTGGAACAAACATTCATTATCATTTCTCATGACATGGACTTTGTTTTAGATGTATGTGATAGGGCCGCTTTAATGAGGGGAGGTAAACTCCTGGACATAGGCACTCCTGAAGAAATTGTAGATAAACTAACTGTAGATGAAAAAGAAGACATGCTTAAAGAAAATAGATAAAATCTTCTTATTCATTTAATATTTTTTTTATTTTTTTCCAATTTGGACAAAATTCGTCCATTAAATTTTTAAATTTTTTTCCATGATTAAATTCTATAAGATGGCATAATTCATGTATCATTACATATTCCAGGCATATTGGATCTTTTTTTGCAAGGTTTAAATTTAGAGTAATTCTCTTGTCTTGAAATCTGCAATTTCCCCAGTTTTTCATTTTTCTTATTTTTACTTCGGACGGCTTTCTGCCTACAATTTTTGTACATTTGTCTAAAACTGGTGGAACGGCTTTTTTCATTTCATTTCTATAATATTCATCCAGGATGGCCTTTCTTTTTTCAATGGTGCTTCTTTTTGGGGTTGGTAAATAAAGTATGGATTTTTCATTATCCGTCAAAACATTTTTGATTGTATCATTTTTGATTAAGCATAATTCGTATTCCTTTCCCCAAACATAATGTTTTTCACCGGTAATGTATTTCAATGGTCTTTTTATATTATTTTCCTGAATGTATGATTGTTTTTTTAAAATCCAGTCTTTTTTGGATTTGATAAAATTAGCTATCTCATCATCTGATAAAAATAACGGAGCACTTACTTTAACTTCCCCTTTTGGTGGCAAGATACGCAAATACATATTTTTAATGTTTTTGCGTTCAAGAGTAATGGTAATGTTTTCTATGATTTTTGTTTCTTGTTTCATATCAATCAAAAATTTAAATAAGGTTTTAAAAACCTTATTGTGCCATTGGGTCAAATCCAAATACTTTTTTTGCAAGTCCGAATCCAATTGGATATATTGCAATATTAATTAATAAATATGCTGTTACCCATCGGACTGGCCATAGGTAGAATAGTGCGTCTACTGACATTCCCATAGGCACTCCGAATATTGCCGCCATGATGAAACTCATCATCAGGCTTATGAAGAATGCGGCCGGATTCCAGATACCCATTCCGTCCCTGTCGGGATTGAAATGAAATATTTTTTCTGCAAGTCCGAATCCAATTGGATATATTGCAATATTAATTAATAAATATGCTGTTACCCATCGGACTGGCCATAGGTAGAATAGTGCGTCTACTGACATTCCCATAGGCACTCCGAATATTGCCGCCATGATGAAACTCATCATCAGACTTATAAAGAATGCGGCAGGATTCCAGAGTCTCATGTATAACCTCCATTAATTTCTTTTTTAAATTAATTAATTTGAGGTTTATAAACTTTTGTATAAAAAAGATTATATATCTATAGTTAGAATAAATTATATTAATATTTTATATTTATTAAATCAAGGTGAAATGAATTATTGGAGGTTTATCATGACTTGGGAAGATGCGCCATCTCATATTTGTAGAGGGGGCGATGTAAGGGGATTGGCATTTTGTTGCCCTCCAGTAAAGCCATGTCCGGTATTAAATGCATTACAGCAAGTTAATTTAACTCCACAGGAGTATATAGAAATCAAAACTCAATTTGCAAAGGAAACTAGATTAGGTGAAGGGGCCGGAACTTGTTTCGGTTCACTTGTATGGTGTTGCAAACCATCAAAACCATGTCCATTAAGAGATATGACTTTAAGGAATATGGGAATGAGTCATGATGAATACTTGGACTTGAAAAAAGAGTTATCAGAAAGATTAGTTGGTGTTCAAAAGCCTGATCCTGATGAAAGAGCTGAAGCATTGGCTGAAACATTCCATGTATCAAAACTTGAAGCTATGAATGTTTTGACTGAATGCAATAATGATTTGAGAGCGGCTGTAAAAATATTGCATGCAAAATCTCTTGAAGATTCTGATTAAAATGGATTGGACTGCTATTTATTATAAAACTTCTAATCTGAATGTTTTTATTTTGGGCACTGGTGAAGTTGCAACAAGAAGAGCCAACAGATTTTTGGACCATGGAGCCAATGTAAAATTGGCCGGAAATAATTTATCTCGGGAACTTGAAGATAAAGGAGCTGAATTATATTCTGTTCGGGATGTTGATGAATTAGTCGAATGGGCTGATTTTGTTGTTGTTGCCAGTGGTGATGAAGAGCTGTCCGATTATGTTTCTCAAAAAGCCTGCAGTAAATTATTAAATCGCGCTGATTTTCCCGAAAAGGGTAACGTTCTTGTTCCGTCAAGTTTTAAAATCGGAGAAATTGAAATATCCATTTTTACAAACGGAAAAAGTCCGTTAATGGCACGCCAGTTGCGAAAAAAAATCCAGTCTATAATTGATGAAGGGGATATTCTTGAAATTGAACTTCAGGATTATGCACGCTCAAAACTGAAGGAATCAGTTGAAAACCAGAACGAAAGGAAAAAAATTCTTTATGGTATTTTTGAAGATGATAAAATCAACGAATTAATAAAAGATAATCATATTGATGAAGCTAAGGATTATATTGATAATTTAATAAGGGGATTGTAGTGATACTTAATTTAAGAGTAGACCATAAAATTGCGGATATACAGTCAATGGAAAATATTTCAAAAGACATTGATGATTTATTCTGGAAATTACGGGATAAATATTCAATCGGAGAATATATTGAAATTTCCACATGCAACAGGAAAGAATATTATATTAAAAACGATTTCATTCCCGAAGATGAAGAGCTGCTGTCTCATGAAAACAAGAGTATCATTATTGAATATGGTGAAGCGGCAGTAATGCATTTGCTGAGAATGACTTCAGGTTTGGAATCAATGATTGTCGGAGAAGATCAGATATTGGGTCAGGTTAAGGATGCAAAGCATAAGGCTGTGAAGAATCATCATTGCGGCCGTGGTCTTGACACTATTTTTACAAAAGCCATTCATGTAGGGCAGGTTGTGAGAAATAAGACAAATATTAACAAGGGGTCTGTTTCTATAGGGTCTGCGGCTATTGATTTGGCTGAAAAACACATAGGTAGTCTTGAAGATAAATCAGTACTTGTTATCGGTGCCGGAAAAATGGGTAAATTAGTTGCAAAAGCACTTGCCGAAAAAGATTTGAATGCTATTTTTGTTGCAAACCGAACTTATTATGTTGCAGTAGGCCTTGCAAAAGACCTTGGCGGTGAAGCTATTTTATTTGAAGAGTTGGAAAAATATTTGGCCACTGCTGATGTTGTGATAAGTGCAACCAGCGCTCCTCACCCAATAATTACAAAAGAACGTCTTTTAGGTATTGATATGGATTATGAAAGCATCATGATGGTTGATATTGCTAATCCACGGGATATATCTGAGGATGTGAATGAATTAGGTGTTAAATTATTTAATATTGATGATTTAAGAGAGATTGCAGATGTTAATACTCAGCTGAGAATAAAGGAATTCGGAGAAGCCGAAAACATAATTGAAGATGAGTTCATTTTACTTAAAGAGTCACTTAAAATAATGGAAGTTGATGATCTTCTTGGTAATTTAAGAACATCTATGGAAGATATAAGACAACGTGAAACTAAAAAAGCATTAGTTAGGTTGGCTAATGTAGATGGCAGTGAAAAAATTTTAGATAGTTTAACAAATTCCATTGTTAATAAGATATTTTTTGATATTTCCAAAAATGTTAAAGAAGCTGCAAGGGAGGAAAATAATGAAGTCATTGCAGCTGCGGAATATTTGTTTAATACAAAATGATTATTCAAACATTCCTTTAACATCATTATTTTTTACTTTGCTTGCATTAACTGCATAATCAATATTTTTCATGGTTATTATGTCACTGTCACCGGCTATTGTGTGGTGAAGTGCGGTTTTAAGAATTTTTTCCTTAAGGTCTCTTCCGGATAAACCTTTTGTCATTTTCACGATTTTTTCCAAATCCAAATCATATTCAACAGGCATTGTTTTAAGATTATTTTCCAAAATCATGAGTCTTTCATTATCATCAGGCAATTTAAATTCAATTTCCTCTTCAAATCTACTTCTGACTGCATAATCCAGGCTGGTCGGATTATTTGTCGCACCAATTGTTATTACAGATTCATTTTCATCGATTCCGTCCATTTCAGTTAAAAGTGAATTGACAATTTCAGAAACATCTCCTCTTAAGGATTGGAATGACCTGTGAAGTGCAATGGCATCAATTTCATCGATAAATATTATTGACGGTGTATTTTCACCTGCTTTCTTAAACAAATCATGAATTTTGGATGCGCCATCTCCCACATGGTCGCCGATTAATGATGTTGCTTTGATTAAATACAGGGGAACTTCAAGCTCATTGGCAAGAGCTTTCACAAGCATGGTTTTGCCTGTACCTGGAAGTCCGTAAAACAAAATGTTTTTTGGAGCCCATGGCCCGAAACTTTCAGGGTCTTCCAGATATTTTACAATGACTTTCACCTTGTTTTTGGCGTTGGTCTGCCCGACAATATCTGTGAGAGTTATATCTGATTTAATCTGATTATTGTCTTTTTTGGTGTTCAGTTCTTCTGTAATTAATTTTATTTTTGTATTTTCAGAAATTATTGAGTTGTCAGGTTTTGCGGATACAATTTCAAAACCGTAATCCGGTATGATTTTTTGATCAAATAAATGTGAGTTTTCTTTAACAACCAATCCCAGCCATTGCTCGCGCGCATATTCTTCAAATAATCCATGATTTTTAATTTCAAAATCGTCTTCCATCATATTGAAATCAAAAGGATAACCGACAGGTTTCAAAACTACACATTGCGCATACTCCCTACCGTCATTTTCAATTGCTGTTAGTTTAGGGTTGGTTGTTTTAATTTCCACTTTTTTGTTATCGCTTTTCAAAAACTCACCTCCACATTTTTTTACACACTAACATTTGTTTTAATGGTTTAAATACTTGATGTGATAAATCAATTATCATGAGCTTTCGCACAAAAAGGGTAGTGGTTATCACTCCTTTTTACATAATTTTCGAATTCTTTTTGTTGAAATATGTCCTTTTGTTGATTGGAGAAGTCAGTGATGTTTATGTACTGTTTTCAGCTATTCTGTTAGGTCTGATACACTGCATTCCAATGTTTTTTGAAGCGAAAAAATCAACTCCCGCTGGAAGGTTATTGTCAACAATTGACGGTGTTTGGATGTGGGCATCGGTAATGCTTTTAATTGACATTGCAGTAATTTATATGGTTGGAATGTTCATAACTATTCCGATTGGCTTTATATATTGTCTGATGGCTATTGTGCCGGTTTTAGGAATCTATAATTATTATAAAGCTCATAAGTTAGTCATAAATCGGGAAACATTGGAATTGGATAATTTAACCCGTGATATCAGTATTGTTCATCTTTCAGATGTTCATTTCGGGTCTGTTCGTCATAAAGAAATTATTCGCCAAATCGCATCAGAACTTAAGAAACTTGAAGGGGAATGTGAACTGGCAGTCATTTCAGGAGATTTGGCGGACGGTTCATCAGCTGTGGAGGAAGAGGACTTTTCGGAACTTAAAAATGTCAGTATGCCGATAATTTTCACCCCTGGAAATCATGATTTCTACCCCGGCATTGATGATGTTGTTAAAGCCTGCAGAAATGCTGGAATAATTGTATTGGATAATGAATCCATGGAATTTGAATGTTTAAATGTTTTCGGATTGACTTTCAGCTTTGGCGATACTGATATGCCTGAAATTGACGAGTCATTAATTAAACAGGATTTTGTAAATATTATAAATTATCATGTTCCTTATCACTGGGAGGAATTTTCCAATCTGGGCTTCGATATTCAGCTTTCAGGCCATACTCATGGGGGACAGTTCTATCCTGCCGTTAACTTTGCTAAATTGATGTTTAAATACAATAAGGGTTTATTTAAAAATTCTTCCGGCAGATATCTGCATGTAACAACCGGAGTCGGGTCAATGGACACTCCGATGAGGTGGGGAACTGACAGTGAGCTTGTAATTTTAACACTTAAAAAGAAGCTATAAAACTGAAGTAACTTGACGGCAGTCAATTGTAATATAAAATTAATTTTTCGAGTGATGATTTTTCATGTCATGTTCTCTTATTTTTGGGGTTGTGAACTAAAATTTATTTAATATTAAAATTCTAATTATAATTATATGAGTATTGAAGATAATCACAATCATTTTTGCATATACTGTGGGGCCAAGGTTGATTACGGACAAAATTTCTGCTCCGAATGTGGAAAGCCTGTATTCAGAAAGGATGTTGAAATCAGAGTAGTTCCTTCAAAATATGATGAAAAAATTACTCAGTTGGAGCAGGATTATGATTTAAAACAGTCCAGGGCCAAAGAGATTGTCGATAAATTATTTCATCCAAATCATATGGCTCATGAGAAGTTCAGCAGTTCAATTACCAAATCCAATAATTTATTTTCAACACAGCTTGAAATAACAAAGAAAATGGCTGAAATGGATATTGATAAAAATCCGTTTGTCGAAAAAGAGATAGAAAATAAATTGAAAACCCTTCAAAAATTCATAGATAAAATGGATGATTTAATAAATGAATTAATCATTCATATGGGTTCAAATAAAGACGATGATGAAGATATAAATAATTTATTCAATGATATGGATGATTTGATAGGTTCAGTAAAAAATTATTAGAAGTAACAGTTATTGTTACTTCCTAAGTTTTTTGTCATCTAAAACAGTGTCAGTGCACTGCCAATCGCCAGTAACAGTGCTGTAATCTGCATCACTCGGGCCATTGCATCCTGAAAAACCTTACTGACAATCTTTTCTTTTAAACTGGCATCATGTTTAAGTTCGGTTGTGTTTACATGGTCCAGTTTTTCAAAGTATGTCTGTACATTGTCATGAAATTCCTCGTCGGTAATGTGGTCTCGAGCGTAAGTGTCTATTGCATCATGCATTCCTCCAACAGCTCCAATAATCAGGATTACACCAATATTGCAGTTCCCATTGACATTCCTAAACTTGACTTGTACTTACAAATCCTGATGAACTGTTCTGGTCTTCTGGAGATGTGGTCGAAAGGGAGATGTCAATTCCAAGTGCCATAGGAAATCATAAACCTGCGCCGAACACCAGCATTCCGGATGATAAATGATGCGAATGCCATTAAAATCAGGCATTCATGATGTTTGTTTTACTGTTTCACTCTTTAAATCATCTCTTCATATATTTTTTTCATTATTAAAGCATCCAAGTCTCTTTTGGGAGTTTCACAAATAATATTTGCCCTCCATCCGTTATCAATTAAATTTGAAAGTAAATCTCTGATATCTGGTCCGTATTCATCGCTTTCGGCTAATGTATGATGTTTTACTTCACCGCCATGACCGTATTCAATTGTTGTAAAGTGGCAATGGAGAATGTCAATGTCCAGATTATTTTCAATTATTGAAAATATGCAATTGTAATCTTCTTTTTTTGTTAGAAATCCACGGCCACGTGCGTGAACATGTGCAAAGTCAATTGTAGGTTCAAAATGATCAAATGTGGCGCATAACTCCACAACTTCTGAAACATTTCCGAGCTGTGTTCTTTTACCTGTTGTTTCGGGAGCAAATGTAAATTCCTCAATGCCTTCAGCTTCAAGTTCTTCAAATAATCTGTTAACAGTATTTTTAGATATTTCCATGGCTTTTTCAGGCTTTCTGTTAAGGTATGCTCCGGGGTGAAATACCAGACGGTATGCTCCCATCCATTGGCCTGCACGGGCGGCCGCAATCAGATGCCCGATGCTTTTGTCAAGTTTTGATTCTTCCTTTGCACATAGGTTAATGTAATATGGTGCATGCATTGAAACCAATATATCGTATTTTTCTGATTCTTCTTTAAGGATAGTAGCTGCTTTTTCACCAATTCTGACTCCATATGGTGACTGGTATTCATAGGAGTTCAAATCCTCATCATAAATAAATTTCGGTGCTTTATATGCCGCACCTTTATAATTGACAGGACTTCCTGCAGGTCCAAAAAGTACTTTATTTTTCATTTAAATCAGTTAAAAAATAGTAAAAAAAGAGGGAATTAGAATATTCCCATAGCTTTGTTAGTTTTTGCAATTGATTTTTCGTTATCGCTTTCCATTTCTAAAAGTGCACGAATTGCATCAATGTTTTCTGGAATTACATCAGATTCTTGGTGCACTGCTTGCATGTAGAATAATTCATTTCCTACAACGTTAATGGATTCTCTCCAAACTGGAATTTCGTACAAGTCATTTCTGTTTCTTCCAAGTTCTTTAGCATATTCCATTAACTCAGCAGTAGATCCCAATCCTTCTTCTGCAGAAACTACAAGCACTCTAGAACGTTTTTCTAAAGCTTCAATAATTTCTTCGGTTTCAACATCATTGTTGATTTCTACCATGATGTTGTGCTGGTGCATCAATGTGGTCGGCACGAGCAATGCCATGGTTGTCACATCAATACCGTCCATTACGGTTTTTACATCAGGACCGTGGTGGGATGGTACTTTCGGAGGATTTGGGACAATAGCATTGATTGGACCTTTTTTGACTTCAGATGGGTCTGATCCCCTTCTAACCATTACCGCCCTTACTTTTTTAATGTCTGCAATAGGATCAATTGTAGATAATGTACGGGTGAGTCCTGTAGTGTTACATGAAACTACGCGGGTGTAATCTGCACCATATGAGTTATCATAATTGGAAATGGCATTGAATGAAAGACCGGTTAATTCATGGTCTTCTCCACCTTGATAGATTGCTTTAACACCTGCTTTTTTATACATTTCAAGGTTTTGTGGTCCGATACTTCCAGGAGTACAGTCGACAACAACGTCCGCTTCCTGTATCATATCTTCAACAGTACCTGCTATTTCAATTCCAGCATCTTTAAACAATTGTTCTCTTTCCGGAATTCCAATGTACAAAGGATAGCCTTTTTCTTCAACTGCAGTTCTTGCTTCGTAGTTTGGTCTAGTTTTACTTACACCAATAACTTTCATGTCATCCTGAGCAGCAACAGCATCTGCCACTCTTTTACCGATGGTTCCATAACCATTAATTGCAACAGTTTTCATTTTAATCCCTTTTTAATTTATAATAATTTTTTAAAATATTATTATATGGAATAGATTTTGTTTTTTAACTTATTTAAAATTTGATATATGATTTTGGATTGGGATATTCTTGGTGGTGTCTTTTATTCGCATTGGGGTGTGATAATTTTAACTTTCAAATGCCTTATGTTAAATCTGTGAAGTGATGTTTAACTTTAACGGTTGCGCTTTTGTAATCATACTTAATAAATTCACAGTGATATACAAAAGCTTTCAAATAGGGTGTTTTTAAAAATAGGAATGTTAATGTTTTTAAAATTAAAAAAATAAAAGTGAGTAGATTATTCTACTTTGAAACCTGCTTCTTCAACAGCTTCATTGATGTCTGCATCACTTACATCATCAGACATTGTGATTTTTGTAATTCCGGAATCTAAATCTGCTTTTGCATTTTCAATTCCGTCAACATCTTTCAATGAAAGTTCAACAGCATTTACACAGGAAGGACAATGCATGCCCACTACTTTTATTTCTTTTTCAGCCATAGTTAATCACCTTTTATTTTGTAATTTATACTATGTCAGTGATTCAATTTAAAGTTTTTTAGTTTAGCCTAACTTTTTGTAGTCTTTTCTTGAAAGTTTGTAGTTCATCAGTGTTGAGGAATATATAATTACAATAACCGATCCGACGTTGTGAACTAAAGCTCCTGCAATAGGGTCTAAAATTCCCAGAATTGCCAGAATCATAGCAATTATATTTAATGTCAGGGAGAATGCAATGTTTAAATTAATAGTGCTTAAAGTTTTTCTGGATATCCCGATTAAATGGGGTACGTCACCGATGTTATCGTTGATTAAAGCTATATTCGCCGCTTCAACAGAAACATCACTTCCAATGTTTCCCATTGCGATTCCGACATTGGCCTTTTTAAGAGATGGTGCATCATTAATCCCGTCCCCAATCATTGCGATTTTATTTCCGGCTAATTGGGAATCTTTGATGTATTCTGTTTTATCTTCTGGCAGGCAATTGAATTTTGCATTGCTTACCTTCACTTCATTTTGAATTGCCTTTCCGGTAATCTCATTGTCTCCTGTGAGTAATGTTGTTTTAATGCCTAAACGTTTGAGCTGTTTGACGGTTTTTTGTGATGTTTCACGTAAAGTGTCTGCTAAAAGCACTTTACCCATTATTTCACCATCTTTTGCAACAAATATTTCAATTTCACCATTCCTGTTTTCTTCATCCAATGTGCAACAGATATTTTCGCTTTCTAGGAGTTTTTTATTTCCTGCAACTATCCTGAAATTGTTGACTGTTCCGGTTACTCCTTTTCCAATATGCATTTTAAAGTCTTCAACATCTTCCAAATCGTTATTGGTATAATGTTTTACGATAGCTTTAGCCAAAGGATGTTCTGATTTTGATTCCAGAGATGCAAGCAAATGTATCATTTCTTCTTTTTCATCAGAAATCACGTCAATTACTTTTGGAGTTCCGTATGTTAATGTTCCGGTTTTATCGAAAACAAGTTCATTGACATGAGCTAATTCTTCAATGGAAGCTCCATCTTTTACTAAAATACCATATCTTGTTAAATTTCCAATTGCTGCTGTGATTGCAGTTGGTGTAGCTAATACAAGTGCGCATGGACAGAATACAACAAGAATTGTCACTGATCTGATTATTTCATGAGTAAATATGTAGGTTAAAATTGCCGCTGTGAATGCTATTATAACAATCCATGTTGCCCATCTGTCTGCTGAGCGAACGATTTTTGCGTTTTCCGGTGAAGAGGATTCCACCAATTTGATTAATCTTTGAAGAGAACTGTCCTGGCTCACTTTTGTTGTTTTCATTGTAAATGAACCGTACAGATTTATTGTTCCACTGTATACTTCATCATTTAGTGTTTTGTCAACAGGTATTGATTCTCCTGTAAGTGTGGATTGGTCAATTGATGTTTCACCGTTTACAATTACGCCGTCTGTAGGTATACTTTCACCAGGGAGAACTTTAAGGATATCCCCTATTTTTACTTCTTCGACATCTATTTTCTCTTCGATTCCATTTTTGATTCTTGTTGCAACCTGAGGTGTTAGTTTAACAAGTTCTTCGATTCTTCCCTGTGTTTTTGATACAGTATATTCTTCTAAAAATCCTCCGATTGCCATAATGGTTGCAATTTCACCTGCAGCAAATACTTCACCAATAATTATTGATGCTATAATTGCTATTGTTACAAGCAAATCCGCCTTTATATCAAATTCTGTAATTAAACCTTCTACACATTCTTTAAATATTGGTATTCCACATAGTATCACTGCAATCCAAGAGAGATAGTCTATTGAAAGAGCAAAACTTGCAATAACACTTATTGTGGATATTATTATAAGTGTCAGATCAATTTTTTGATCTCTATCAAATTGTAAATTCATATTAAACAGCCCCATAGTATAGGCATACCCCTTAGGGTATAAAGTTAAATTAAAAAAAATTAAAGTCGGGAGTAATATTCTAAAATTGAAGCAATGTCACTTATGGCTTCATCAGAATCGTTAGCTTCAATAGCTTGTTTTACACAGTGTTCTAAGTGTCCTTCAACAATAATGTGCCCGACTTTATGTAGTGCTGACTTTGATGCATTTAACTGCATTAAAATCTGTTCACAGGGAATATCTTCATCAATCATCCTATCAATTGCATTGATTTGTCCGATGATTTTCTTAAGTCTCCTGTGTAAATTGTCACTGTCCATACATTCTTTCAAAATAACACGTCCTATACCTATAGGGGTATATGAATATTATAGTATATAAATGTTTACTTTAATTCAGAATTTAAAGTTTTTCTTCGTTGAATTCGATAACTGTTTCAAGATCTGTGTAGTCTACTAATGGACTTTCTCCTCTGTCAATCTGTTTGATCTCTTCAATATCTTCTTTAGATAATTCAAAATCGAAAATGTCCAAGTTTTGTTTCATTCTTTCTTCTTTGACGGACCTGCATATTCCTGCAATATCTCTGTCGATAATCCATCTTAAAATAACTTGTGCAGTACTTTTGGAGTACTTTTCAGCAATCTTTGTTAATATTGGGTTTTCAAATAGATTGTCAAGTCCTTCTGAAAATGGTCCCCATGCCTGATGAGCAACTCCATACTCTTTCATGATTTCGCCGGCTTCGAATTGCTGGAAATATGGTGTTGTTTCAACTTGATTGACTTGGGGTACGATATCATTGTTCATTATCAAATCAACTAAACGGTCAGGATTGAAATTTGACACTCCGATTGATATTATTTTACCTTCCTTTTGCAAATCTTGCAATGCTCTATATGATCCGTAATAATCTCCGAATGGTTGGTGGATTAAAAATAGGTCAAGATAGTCTGTTTGCAAGTTTTCTAATGTTTTATCCACTGCTTTAATTGTTTTGTCGTAGCCTGCATTGGTAATCCAATTTTTGCTTGTTAAATATATCTCTTCACGAGGAATTTCTGATTGCTTAACTGCATCACCAACTTCCTTTTCATTATAGTATATTTGTGCATTGTCTATTGATCTGTACCCTACATCAAATGCTTTGAGTACTGCTTGAGTTGTTTGGTTTTCTTCGATTTCATATACTCCAAAGCTTAATGCGGGTAACTTTTCACCGTTGTTCAATTTTATATGTTCCATTTTTACACCATTTCAAATAGAATTATATATTTAATATTTTTATTAATTTATTTATAAATTTTATTAAAAAGGGATTGATGTATAATATTTTTCATGAAAAATGAAATGTTATTTGTTAAAAATAAAAAAAAGGAGGAAATGTTCAAGACTATGCTTGATTTTCCATTTCTTCAAATTTGGCTGGGAAATAGGTATCTACTACATATTCAAGCCCATATTTTGAGAAAGATTGTTGTTCTGCTTTCTTACCTAT
This sequence comes from uncultured Methanobrevibacter sp., assembly GCA_964596915.1. GTDB lineage: Archaea > Methanobacteriota > Methanobacteria > Methanobacteriales > Methanobacteriaceae > Methanocatella. The sequence goes on along the minus strand of CAZQWN010000011.1, from coordinate 16,478 downwards.
TTTAAGCATTTTTTTAATTTCAGTTTGCCAGAAGTCGTTTTTGTACCTTGGGTCTTTTGAAAGCTCTTTCAGTCTCATGACGTCAACATCTTTTAGTTTATCAGTAGGTAAATCATAATTGATAATGTCTGATGCGGTTACTCCGATAAATTTAGCATCGGGAGTAGCAAGCTGGTCATTAACGTGAGCTAACTTTGCACTTCCTGAAATAATTACTTGTGCAATGTGGAATCCCCAAGGGTCTCCGTCGTTACAAATGTAGACTGGTAAGTGAAGTTCTTCATTGACTCTTTTAATGAATCTTCTTGTTGCACGAGCTGCTTGTCCTTTAAGTCCAACAATTAAACAGTTAAATCTTTCATGTGCGTTTTCTTGAACTAACCTGTGAAACATCCCCATGGTTTCCACAGCTAATACTTTATCTACTTTATGGTCGAGGAATTCTACCTGGTCAATAGTTGGAGAAATTGTATAACCTGATTTTCCCATTTTTGATGCGTTTACTTCCACTTCATCTAAAAGGGTGATGTTTCCATAAACAGATGCACCGTCTTCTTCAGGCATTAATCCTAAATCTTCACGTGTTACTCCTAGTTTCACTTCCAGGTCTTCACCCACAATGTTGGATTCTTGCTGTGTTTTGAAACTTATTCCCCAACCTTCGGAAACATAATACATTTCCCTGATGGTAGCGGTTTTTTCTCTTGCAACTAAATCTTTACAGAAATTTCCAACATAAACCATTTGTCCTAATTTTCTAATCTGTTTCACATTTCCTAAAGACCTTCTCCCATATCTGTCACCTAACTCATAGTATCTTTTTGCATCATTGAAAACAATGTTTCCAGTACCACGAGATGGAATTTTAAGACTAGGTACTTTATTTTTTTCAATATCTTCGATAATTTCTTGACCTAACCCTTTTAATTTGTTATAGGTGTATTCTTTTCTTTCTTCCTTATGGGATTTTCCACTTTTTGGTTTGTCTGCCATCTAAATCACCTAATCCTCAAAATCGTCTTCAAGATTATCTTCTTCAAAGCTATCTAATGCGGACTGACCATCTTCCACTGCATGTCCGTATTCGTCAACTTCTTCCATGATGATTGCATCAAGTTCTTCTTCCTCTTCTTCTTCCACTTTCTCACCAAGCAGCTCCGCAAGAGCTCTTTTGGTAACCTTTACAAGAATGTCCTGGTATTCTGGAACACCAGTTTCTCCGAGTTTTGCGGCTTCCTCAATAATGACTGGAACGTATTCTTCAAATACTTTTGAACGTTTTTCCTTTTCTTTAGCGGCTCTTTTAGCTCTTAGGTGTTTTTGTAATTTACGAGCTAATTTCATGGTGGCCTGTCTTATTTCATGAACGATTTCAGGTTCTGGTGAAACACTTTGTTTTCCTGTTGAAAGGTATGGTACTTGAGTTGAGATAATGTTTACAAACAGGGTTAATGGAGTGTTGTCCATATCTCTAAGTCCGTAACGTTTCCAGTCGATACTTTTGAGTGCTTCAGTAATTGCACAGCTTCCTGCATCGAAGGTCAATGGTACTCTGTTTGCAAATCTCATGATTTCAGATTTTCTCTGTTCATTTACAATTCTTCCGGCTTCCCCACCATATGCAAGACCAGCTTCAATAATGAATGAAACACCTCCCGCATAGGTTACAGGTTTTCTTGTAATTGTGGTAACGAATTCTGGTTTAAGAATTTGCTTCATACCTTTTTCCACTTGCTCTGATCCGATTGGTATAAGTCCGTCTGTTGGAGGTGCCATGAATTTCATTTTCTTAAAGCAGTGCACAATTGCTTCTGCTTCCTGGAATGTCATGGCTTTTGGACGTTTGTTCATGTCGATTCCAGTAATCTCTGCGATTTCATTAACTTTCTTGGCGGACATTCTGGACATTGAGGAAGTTAACATACTTTTATATCTTCTACTGTCTGTGTTTTTAGCCATGGTCATTAAGTCATCAGCACTCACACCTTTTGGGTGAGGTAGGACTTCTTTTGGTTGTACTGGAACTACATCTGCTGCTCTTTTAAATATATATTTGTGTCCTGATGGGTCTCTGAAAGTGATTTTTGCATGTGGGTTTCCAATCATTGTTCTTCTGATGTATTCGAATGCACCTTGTTCTGCAAGAGAGTATGAAACGTCTTTGAATTGCAATTCAATGCATACTCCTGTACTTTCAGCAGGATAATCTTCCCTTTCCATTAAAATTCCACGGTTGTTTTCAACGTCCATTTGGAATTTCATTTTCACTCCCTTGATTTCATCTCCGTCCTTGTAACATGAAATTACACGTGCTGGCTTACCTGTAGTCATCTGTGATAAAAGTACACATCCACTGCAACCTAAACCTTGCTGACCTCTGGATTGAATGTTTCTGAATTTAGATCCTGCAAACATCATACAGTATACTTGCATTACATAGTCTTCAGGAATTCCAGGTCCGTTATCTTTATGTTTTAGGATGTAATGTTCTTTGTCGATACGTTTCAATTCGATATCGATGTCAGGCAATATTCCCGCTTCTTCACATGCATCGAAACTGTTTGTAATCAATTCGTGAAAAACAATAGTTAAAGAACGGATTTTACCTGTAAATCCAAGCATCTGCTTGTTTTTTCTAAAGAACTGTGATGGGGTTAACCTTTGAAAATCTTCTTCCCAATCAAGTCCAATTTGCTGTTCTTGAGCCAAAATTTTTCCTCCTTAAATTAATATGTTTAAATTTATTATCATTAATATATTTAAATGAAATCAGAGAGCATTTGAAGAGTAATATTTTTACCCTACCCTAGCTAAACCGTTTAAATATGTGGTAAAATAATAATTTAAAAACATGTAGAAAATATAGTATTTATACTATGCTATCTATATATGTTGGTTGAAGTATATAATAGTTTGCAATAATTGGCATAATTTTTATAGCTATCTTTCAGTAAAATTGATTTGGGGATGTAATATTTATTTGTTTTCAAAATTTTAATGAGAAATTCCTTATTTTTTAATTTGGAAAAAAAGTTGTACGATTCTGTAAAGTTGTTTCGAGTTCGTAAAATTGCTTTGATTTCAAACTGAGTAATTTAAATAATTTGTTCTATAAATCAAATACTCATGATTTCGAAAAGTAGTATTAACAATATTTTACATAAACTTTACCTTGATGATTTCATTGAATCCCAGAAAGAATGTTTAAGAGATAATCGTGGAGGGTTTTTTAATTCCTATTGAGGTGAAAATAACTGATGAGGAATATAAGTGATATAGGCATCTTCCTATTGACTGGTCACTTCCACCAATAACACATGAGGATTTGCCTGAAGAGTTTAGTGAAAAAGCGGTCAAAACTGTGGATATGTTTCGTAGGAAAACTCATAATTTAGATATTGAATGTATGATTTACTTTGATATTGAAACAGGTAATATTGTTTCTTGTAATTTTGCAGATGAAAATGAACCTGGTCATGTGGATGGGATTATTTATCCTGATATTTTAATTGGAATGCGTATTGCATCCGCTCATAATCATCCAATGAGATATGGAGCACCGCCATCAGGTAAAAATTTTGAAATGTTAAAATATGATTTTGAAGAATATGAAATAATATTGTCCCAAAGGGAATTATGGATTTTAGAATCACGCTTGGATGTTTTTGATGAATCCGAGGTTAATGAAATTCGAAAATATTTGGATGGGGGGTTTCAAGCTATTTTAGATGAGATTGATGGTGATTTTTTAGAAGGTTATTTTGTATTGGATAACCTTGATAAACAGTACGGCGATTTAATATTAACATATTTAAATCGTAAGTTAAATAATATTAAATTAAGCAGGAGGTATTTGGATGAATGATTTTTATCAGGGTGAAAAAGAAATACGCGTTACAAAAGATGTTGGTTTTGATAAGGCCAAAATTATTTCTCCGGATAATCGTCAAAAGGTTCGAGAAAGGGTAAAAAATCCAAATATTGTTGCAGGAAGATACTTATTAAAAGAGATTTTTGCAGATGTTGGCATAATTGTAATTCCTGAAAAAATGACGATGTGGTATCAATTTACAGAATAATTAAAAAATAGGTTTTAGGGGGTTAATCTCCTAAAAATCTTTTTCATCAAATTCGATTCCATCTTTAAATTCGATTTTATCGTCTTCGATTCCGACCAAGTCCTTGAATTCTTTCATTTTCAGTGTTTCTTTTTTGTGTTCTAAAAATCCATAGACTGATTTGTGTCTAGATCCGTTTAAAATCATTTCGATGGCTTCTTTTGCAATCATGATGTTGTCCATTTCACCAATCAATGAAACAGTTTTACCATAAACCGCCATGTCCACTTCGGCCATTTCCATAATTATTTCACGTGTTTTACCATCTTTTCCAATAATTCTACCTTTATATCTGGCAAGGGCCTTTTTGGATTTTCCGATGTATAATGGTAAGCTTATTACTTCCAGGTAAATGTCATCACTAACTAATTTTAAAGCAATTTCTGGGTTGAATCCTCTAGCAACTGCTTTAACGATATGATTGGCGTTCCATACTCCTAAAGGATCTTCCATATCTTCTCTAGGAGTAATGTAAACTGTACCGTCAGCACTGTCAATATCCAAAATGGTTCCGGTAGTATTTTCAATGGATTTTTTTCACTTTTCCATTGCTTCCAATTAATGCCCCTACTCTATTTTGAGCTATTTTTAAATAATCTGTTTCAGGCATTTTATCACCTTGTTTTAATTAGAATTAATTTTAAATTTTTAAATCTTTTTATAAAATTAGTATTTTGATTATGTGGGTAATTAAGTTTACGGATTTTAAAATAAGAATCTTTAATTATAGCACTGGACGTGTTTGGTTTCCAGTGCTATTTGGTATTTTGGATTAATGTTTAGATTTGTTTACAATATCCTATTGGTGCTTTGGATATTGAGAACAAATTGATGTCGAGGTTTGAAAACGGTTTATTTTTGATAAGGTTATAACAATTTGTTCATTGGGTGGTAATCAACAGGTTCGGTTCCTAAAGGTTTTACAGCTTCTGAGATGAACATATCAGTTTGAGCTACTGCAGGGAATGCGATTTTTGCGTTTTCAATTGGTCCAAAGAGAACGAAATCTCCACCACACATTACTTGTACAATGTTTGCACCGATATCACAAACAGTAAATGCAGTTTTATTTCCTTCTTTTTTGTATTCTCTTAACCAGTCCCATGCGGATGGAACGTTGTGAATACCTGATCCTACAGGATATCCCCATTTAGCTTTTTCTGCAAATGAAGTTCTTGCAGCAATACCTGCTCCTTGACCTAAAGGAGTTACTGCTGTGTCCATCATAAATCTGTCAATTCCACATTCTTCTGCTACTTCGAGTAAACCTTTTTCGTATGCACCGTCATCTCCATCTTCCCACATTGCCATTTTACCTTCAACGGTAGCGTTCATTGGGTTGAATCCTAAGATGATTGAAGCAGAAATGTCTGTTGCAGCAAGTGCATCTAATTCAGCTTTGTCTGCAGCCATGTTGATTGAGTTGTAAATTGCTCTTTCGGTTAATCCAACTTCATCGGAATATTGTGCACCAGCAACTCTGGCGTCACCGGAAGTTGAATCTATAAGGTAAGGAGCGTCACAAATTTCACCGATATATTCAATATATTTTGGAAGTGCTTCTTCAGTTTGACCAAAAACTTGAACGATGTATGGGTTACCAGTTACATCGGAAATGGAAGCCATATCATTAACTAATTGTTCAGCTTTTGCTTTGTCGAAGTCTCCTGTTAATTCATCATTAAGAATGTTGTGTCCACCGTAGAAAATAGTTCCTGCTAGTACAGTAGGGTATTCTCCAGGTTGTCCACCCATTTTGACTCCTGCGAAGTCAAAAACTTCTTGTTCTTTATCAAATTTAAACATTTAAATAAACCTCTATATTTTTCGACTTAACTTGTCAATTATATTTTATAAAATATTAAAGTTAAGTCTATAAAAATTATTTTTTTAATTATATATAAATTTATCTATACAGTTTAATAATTTAATTTTAATTTTCGATATCACTGTTTAATTTTTAAAATAAGAATTATACAATTTTAATATAATGAAAAATTTAATTTAAATCAATATCTATTGAAAATAAGTAATATTTTTTTTACATCCGTGATTTGCTTTTAAATAATGCAATTGTTTTAATTAATCATAATCAATCATGATTAAATTAAAATATTCTAAATTTACTTGGATATCATTAAAATATGAATTTTAAATTATTTTTTAAGGTTAAAAGTGTTTAAAATTAGAAAAATTTTTGTTTTTGTATGTTGGAACAATTATCATTTAAGATAAATGCTCATATTAGTGTTAAAAATATATTGCAAAAATAGAAGTTTTATCAAATAATTTTTTAAAAAAATGGAGGAAAGGAAAGCAGAAAATGATTCCTACTTTCAAATAATTTTAATCGAAATAATTTATTTTCTTCTTAATACTGTGTATCCGCCTAATAATGTAGTTACTCCGAGTAAGAGTAAGATTGGGTTACCGGTTGCTAACATGCTGTGGGAGGAAGTTGCTTTAGTGGTCATGTTTTGTGCTGCTTGATTAGCAGTTGAGTTGCCGGTTGTGTTTGTTGGTTCTCCTGCTGCAGGTTCGTGGTGTGCATAGTCAGGATCAATGTAAGGTGCTCCTTCGTGTCCGTTTTCTTGGGTTGTATTGTATTGGCTTCGGCCCAACCATCATCATAGTCATCGGCGACATCGTAAATGTCGTCGTAGTCGTCTACACCATAAATATCGTCAGTTCCTACATCTTATGCGCATACTACGCCTGCAGATGCAATTACACAAAATATTGCTAGTAATGTTAATAGTTTTTTTGAAAGGTCCATATTAATCACCTGTAAATCCGTTTAAATAGAAGCAAGTAAGTTAATTTTTGGAGGAAAACAACTTGCTTCACACAAGTAATTATATAACCGAGCCCATATATAAAGCTTTTCGAATGCAAGTGCTCACTTACATCTTAAAAATAGAAAAAACGAAATTATAATAATTTATAACATAAAATAATAAAAATAAATCCGTACATTAAAATTTACTAAATTTTTCTTAAGTTTTGTTCAGATGATTAATGTATTTAGTTCAGGTTAAAACAACGGGGGAACATCTACCTATTTGCAAAAGATTAGTTTATTGCATATAATCTTTTTCTAGGGTTTTATTTTCCCATGTTGTGAATTTATATCCGTTTTCAACATATTCGATATTTTCTAGGGGCACTATTGGTACTTTACCAAGGCCCTGAGGATATGGGTGTTGTTCTTTAATTGGGTTAAAATTATTTCTTTCAAAGGTTAGTGATGGATTAGAATTCCTAAAGTATTATCTAAAATTTTGGGTCAACATATTCCCGTAAGAAAGATGTTTTACTTACAGGTCTTCTGGTAACATTTCAATAATAAAATTTGGAATTTATGCTTAATATAAATTTGTTTATATATTAATTGATTTTATAATAATTATCTAAACTGAAGTTTATTTGCTCTAAAATTATCACAAGATTTAATTTTGATATTCTTTAATTCCAGTTAGTTTTTCAATATCTGAATAGTTCCAATATTTATTTTTCCAATGAAAATAAATGTTCTTTCTTTTTTTGAAAATTCTAAATGGTTCATTGGTATTATCATAAATATGAACTATGTCGCATAGTTTCACTAATTCTGGAATCAATTGAGCGATTTATAATATCTTGATTCTATCTTTTCTTCAGGAACAGAATGCCCTCCCAGGGATTCTCTAATATTAACTCTAGTTTTATTAATTTCAGGATTTGATGTGAGAACATATATACATCTTAAAAAATAACCTTTTTCTTTAGCTTTTTTCAGTAATTTTAGATTTCTATCTGTTGAAAGTACTGTTTCAAATGTGAAATCGTGGCATTTATCAACCATTGATTCCCTTAACTCTTCAGCTTTTATTGCAGCTTCTAAATCACTGCATGAAATAAAAAAATTCTTACACCCGTAGTAGATGAACATGAGATGAAAACAATCGTTACAGATGGTGCAATATCTTATCCTGCAATTATTAAAGAATTAGGCTGCAATCACAAAAAATGTAATTTTCATAAAATGCAAAATTTCATGAATAAAACCAGAAGCACATTAAGAGGATTAAATAATAAAATAAAATACAATGAAGATAAAATAGAAAAAAATGAAAAACGAATAGAAGAAATTAAGAATTTAAGGGAAGGTGCAGCAGGTAGGGTAAATTTAAATGATGAAGAAGCCATAAAATTAGTTGATGAGAAAAAGAATCTTGAAATGAAAAACAGAAAATTACGCCAAGAAAATCGAGATTATCGCACTGAAATTAAAGTTTATGAAAAATGCACTCACAATTTATCATTAATGCTAAAATCCAGGACTAAAAAGATATAACCGAATTATTGACGAAATTGATGATGTGTCCGAAAAAGTCAGAGGGTTCATACGAAATATACAAAAAGAAATACACGATCTGCTCTTACATACCTCCAGTGACAACATATCAACTACAAATAATCGTATTGAGTTATATTTTGGAGTAACATTGAATAGGTGATTAAAAAAGAAATATAAAACCTTAAGAGGAGTATTAAATGAAATTCGTTTGAAAACTATAAGGTGGATAAAAAGAGTGGTTTTAAGTTAAAAATTGAAATGAATTTTCCGACGAGTATGCAACACTGCCTAAAAATCTTTTTCATCAAACTCAATTCCATCTTTAAATTCAATTTTATCGTCTTCGATTCCGACTAAATCTTTAAATTCTTTCATTTTTAGTGTTTCTTTTTTGTGTTCTAAAAATCCATAGACTGACTTGTGTCTAGATCCGTTTAAAATCATTTCTATGGCTTCCTTTGCAATCATGATGTTGTCCATCTCTCCTATCAATGAGACGGTTTTACCGTAAACCGCCATGTCTACTTCAGCCATTTCCATGATTATTTCACGTGTTTTCCCGTCTTTTCCAATAATTCTACCTTTATATCTTGCAAGAGCTTTTTTGGATTTTCCAATGTATAATGGTAAACTAATCACTTCCAGGTAAATGTCATCACTAACAAGTTTTAAAGCAACTTCTGGATTGAATCCACGTGCAACTGCTTTAACGATATGGTTTGCATTCCAAACTCCTAATGGGTCTTCCATATCTTCACGAGGTGTAATATAAACAGTACCATCATCACTATCTATGTCCAATAGTGTTCCAGTTGCTTTTTCAATGGATTTTTTCACTTTTCCATTGCTTCCAATCAATGCCCCCACTCTATTTTGAGGTATTTTTAAATAATCTGTTTCTGGCATAATTTTCACCTTTTTAAAAGAATTAATATTATTTATTTAATTTAAATTTTTTAAATGTTTTTGTTGAAAGTATTATTTAACATTAATTCTTTGGATTCTATGCAGGATATGTTCAATTATGTTAAATTTTATTTAGTATTATCTAAATAAATAAATTTATATTTAAATAATGTTGGTGGATAATGAAAAATAAAATTAAAAAGATTAGTTTAGGAAATTGGATTCTAATCGGAATGGTATTAGGATTGATTTTTGGTCTAATATTAAATTTTTGGGTGCATGATCCGTTTATAAAAAATGTCGTTTTCATGGATAATATCTTTTATCTGGGTGGTAACTTATTCATTAAACTAATGAAGATGTTGGTAGTCCCTCTTGTCTTTTGTTCTATTGTTGTAGGTGTTGCATCGATTTCTGATATCAAAACACTTGGTTCTATTGGAGGAACAACAATTCTTGTCTATCTTGTCACAACTGCAATTGCAGTTACTATTGCTTTGGCAATTGGTATATTAATTAAACCTGGTTTAGGATTGGATATGGGATTTGCTGCTCAAACTGCAAATGTAACAGTTAATCAAACAATGGCTGATACTATTTTAAATATTGTGCCGGATAATCCATTTAATTCATTGGCTAATGGCGACATGTTGCCAGTAATTATTTTTGGACTTTTAATGGGTATTATACTTGCTAAATTAAAAGAAGAAACACAATTGGTTAGTGATATTTTCACTCAGGGAAATAGAATCATGATGGAAATGACTTCTATTGTCATGAAATTTGCACCAATTGGCGTATTTTGTCTTATGGCTAAAACCTTTGGAAGTTTGGGTGTGGAAGGAATATTGCCTTTGTCAAAGTATTTCATTTGTGTTATTATTGGTCTTGCAATTCAGGCATTTGTTGTTTATCCGTCTTTGCTTGTGATATTAACTAGATTGAATCCGATTAAATTCTTTAGAAAGTTTGTATCTGTCATGTTTTTTGCATTTTCATCTTCAACATCAAATGCAACCATTCCTTTAAATTTGGAAAAACTGTCTGAAATGGGAGTTTCACGTGATGTGTCTTCATTTACTATTCCATTGGGCGCTACAATAAATATGGATGGTACAGCTATTATGCAAGGGGTTGCGGTAATGTTTGCAGCTCAGGCATATGGTATTGATTTAGGCACTTCTGCATTATTAACTGTAATTTTTACTGCTGTAATGGCTTCTATTGGAACTGCAGGAGTTCCATCTGTAGGTCTTGTTACATTAACAATGGTATTCAATTCAGTTGGATTGCCAGTTGAAGCTATTGGTGTAATCTTTGGAATAGACCATATCTTGGATATGTTTAGAACAGCGGTTAATGTCACTGGTGATGCAATTTGTACAATTATTGTTTCATTCAGAAACAAGGCCATGGACATCGACATATTTAATGGTAAAAAAGAGCCCGAAAAGCAGAAACATATTTTGTAACATTAATTAATGTTACACTCTTTATTTTTTTAAAATTTTGATTTAGATATGTCCATTGGATAAATGTTTAACTTATGAGTTTTTTATAACATTTTAATGTTACATGTAATCTTTTTTCACGGTTTTATTTTCCCATGTTGTGAATTTATATCCGTTTTCAGTATTTTCGATATTTTCTATTGGCACTAGGGGCACTTTACCAAGTCCATTAGGTGAATTATATACATATGTTGGTTTACACATGCCACTTGTCCTGCCTTCTAAATGTTTCATAATTTCTAAACCTTTAGAAATGTCCACCTGGAAATGTTCAGTACCTTTAATATCTTTTGGATGGAATAAATAATAAGGAATTACGCGATACTTTTGCAGTTCTTCATTGGTTTTTTGAATACAGTATTTGTCGTCGTTAATGTTATGTAACAATACCATCTGGTTTCTAACAAGCACTCCATGGTCGACTAATTTATCAATTGCACTAACAGCTTCGGGAGTAATCTCACAGGCATGATTGAATTGTGTTGAGACATGAACTTTGTATTTTCTAAGTAAACAAGTCAATTTATCTGTAATTCTAAATGGAAGTGTTGCTAAGGTCCGTGTACCTATTCTTAATATTTCAACATGATTAATATTGGATAATGTATTGAATATATATTCTAATTTCTTATCTGGCAATAATAATGCATCTCCACCAGTGATTAACACTTCTCTAATTGTCGGATTATTTTTTATAAAATCTATTGACTCATCAATGTCTTTTCTGGGAGTATTTTTATCAAAGTTGCCTATTAATCTACGACGTTGGCAGTGCCTGCAATACATCGGGCAGGCATTAGTAACATTAATAATTAATTTATTAGGGTATCTTCTGGTGATTTTTCCTGAAGGATTGGATTGTTCTTCATTCATGGGATCCAATTGCCCTGATTCTCTAAGCTCTTTAATGTTCGGAAATGACTGTAATTTAATTGGGCAATGTGGATTGTCAAAATCAATTAATGAAAAATAATAGGGAGTTATTGCAAATCTATATTTTTCACCGACCTTTTTCATATTATTGTATTCTTCATTTGTGAGGTTAGTGTATTTTGAAATTTCGTCCACATCACAAATACGATTTTTTAATTGCCATTTATAATCGTTCCAATCGTTTTCACTTGCATTTAATTCTTTTAAAATTTTATTTTTGGTATTTTCATATATTCTTTTAGAAAATGCACTGAATCCTATTCTAACATTTGATTTATATTTTATATCATTAATAGCGATGTTATCAAGTTCATTTGAACGAATTAATGATTTTTTTCTGTTCATACTCATATTATTGCCTTATTTTTCATTGTTATCTATTATATGTTTTGTTAGTATTAACAATTTTTGGTAAAAAAATATTTGATATCATATAATTATTTTATAAAAATAAAATATCAAAAATTAATTCTAATTAAACATTTCTATAATTTTCAATTCGGAATTTAAATTTGGGAGAAAATTTCCTGCAAAAAGTTAAAAAATAATTTGGTTATCTGTGAATGTTTCGATATGTGGAGTCAACAAATTGATTTGCACATTGACATGAACAATAATATGCATTATTGCCATTAGGATTGATATTTTCTGAATGCATAGGCAAGAATTGACCCTGCAAAATTCTGCCAGACAGAATAAATTGCTCCTGGGACTGTTGCCTGGGATAAGTTTGGAAAATGGGTTTTTGCAAGACTTGTTGATAAGCCTGAATTTTGAAATGCCAGTTCGATAGCTATTGTAATAATCTGTTTTCTGTCCATTCCTGCAAGGTGACCGATTCCAAATCCGATTAACATTGCAATGATATATTGTAGGGTAATGACAATGAGTATTATAGTGGATGAAGTTAAAATAGCTTGTTTATTAGCTCCAATTACTCCTGCAACGATTAAACAAATTACAATAGATGAAAATGTAGGCAAATAATCTTTTAATTTTTCACAAAAATCAGGGAATTTGTAATTCAGGATTAAACCTAAAATAATTGGGATAATCACTATTTGAACAATTGAAATGAACATGTCGACGGGATTGAAGTGAATTTGATTGCCTATTAACAATAATGTGATTATTGGAGTCAATAAGGGTGAAATCACAGTGGAAACTGCGGTTAAAGAAACTGACAATGCAACATCTCCTTTTGCAATAAAAGTAATAACATCAGATGCTGTTCCTCCAGGTACTGTTCCAACAAGAATAAGTCCAACTGTCAAAGCAGTATCAAGAGAAAATGCGCTTGCAAGAGTAAATGCTATAAGGGGCATTATGAGGTATTGTGATGAGATTCCAACTGTAATGGCTTTAGGATTTTTGAACACATTAGCGAAGTCATCTACTTTCAGTGTGGTTCCCATTGTAAAAAGAACAATGCTTAAAAGTAAATTGAGAATATTGATGCCATGATATTCACTTAAAACCCATTTAAATGAATTTGGATAAACTAGAGAAATAGCTACTGCCACCAATATTACTATGAAAAAATATTTTTCGATAAATTCAAAAATCCTATTCATAGTTAAAATTTTGATTTTTAAGATTAAATAATTACTGGACAAATTAGTTGGATTTTTATATAAATAATAGGCGACATCAAATATACGCAGATATCCAAGTCTGGTGTTGTTGTAAAAGAACATGTTCCGGTAATTAAGCTCACAGCTTCCAACTTCAAATGTTCTACACAGCTGACAAGTACTTTAAGGTCAGATTGACAAGTGACGGCAAGGTATTGGCAAGTGTAAATGTTAAGATTATCATTAATGGTAATGCTTACACCAGAACTACTGATAAAAACGGTTATGCTTCTTTAAAAATTAGCTTGCCTCCAAAGGCATATAATCTAAAGCAACTTATGGTAATCTAACACTTATCAAGGAAAATTCGGAGTATCTGAATGGTGATACATAAAAGCAATGAGAAATATTCATGCTCATGATTATGAAAATGTTATTGAGCATCTGGTTTGGGAAACCATGAAAGTGGAGCTTCCAGAACTTAAGGAATATTTGGAAAAATTATTATAGTTTTAAAACTTAGGACTTTCATAATCCAAATTCCTCTTTGAATTCTCTATAGAAATTGTTATCATTTCAATTGCTTTTTAACAAATTTGATTAGTTCGTCATCTTTTAGATTATAAATGATATCCTAGATTTCCATAAATTTATTTTAGTTGTCTGGAACTTCTTCATTTGACAATGGGTGGAGACATGCTGCCACATGCTTGCATGATTGCTCACCACATTCGCATAAAATGGAATCAACATATTCATCGTCATATAATTTAATTTTTACTTTAAACTCATTATCATCTAAATCAATTGCATTGACTCTATTTCCAGTTTATTCAATAAATTTAACGAGCTCTGATTTATAATGGTTTTTGCCAGTTCCGTTTTCATGATAGTGAAGATCTAACTGCCATTCTTATCCATCAATCAAAAAATCACTTCCTTCAAATAATTTTCACATAACTCATCGAATTTTTCTTCATTAAATAGTTCATTTAAAAATTTATAAGCTTCCTTTTTGGAAACAAATTCTTTTTCAAGATTCATGGAATCCCAAACATTGTTAAATATTTCTTCAAGGTTATCAATCTCTAATTGGGATGTGTAACATCTAATATCATCAATGTCATAGTAATCTAAAAGGGCATACATACTATAATAATCTTCGTAATCGTAAATTGGATTGATTCTAAAAATATAATTCTTAATACTTTCTTTCAATGATTCATAGGTATCTTCTGCATAGACATAGATAAATACACGAGCATTTATGCAATCGCTGACATATCCAAAGTCTTCACATTCATGTGCATGTTCCAGATGTTTATCGATATATTCAAAACCCATTTGGATTAAATCATTAGATTCATTTTCATCAACGAATTTATAAAAGTCATCAAATTCAAAATCATTTAGGCAAACATCATATAAATCAATCCATTTGAAATCATTTAGGAATTTTTTACCATTTTCTGCAAGTTCAAACTCACAATTATCAAAATCAAGTGATGTAACATTTTCAAGTGCTAATTTAACTAATTTTTTCTTTTTTCCTGAAGCGGTTATCCCATGTTTTTTTAAAATATTTGTCAGTTCATTTGCATTCATTTTTAAGATTTCATTTTCAAAATCAACAGTATCTGATGCAATTGGTGTTATATAATTATTTTCCATAATGTTTTGTCTAAGAAGATAGTCGCCATGAATAGTTTTAAATTCAAGGTTTTCAAAAATTATATCTAAATTTGGTTCATTTTTTAAATAATATAATATTTGATAGGTATCATAGTCAAATGATCCTGTGGGATAGTCTTTTCCAAAAATAATGTTCTCGTCAAGAACATGACTGGTATTTTCACGACTAAAAATTGAAAATGGACTATTTCTTGCATCATAAACGATGCTGTTGTCGTCGGAATATATTTTCTTTAATTTGGTCAAATCACTTCTTTTCATAATATTATTTATCTTATAGGTAAATATATAAATTATATGAAGGGTTGGGAGTTAAGTTTTGATGGGAACTCTTTAGATGATGCGCAAAAGTGTGAAGTTGAAATTTTGCATGTTGAAAATAGAGAAATTATTGCCAAAGTTGATGGTTTTGAAGTGATAGCTCCAATTGCCTTTCACTCTCCACATCATGTTTTCTGTAGTTGTAAATCAAAATATCCCTGCAAACATGAAGCAGCACTAGTATATTACCTTGAAAAACATGCTGAATTGTTAAAATGTAGTCAAAGTGAAGTTGATTTAATAAGTTCAATTGATGAAAATCAACTTCGTGAATTTCTAAAGAATCAGATGAAACAAAATACTATGCTTAAAAAGGATTTTTTAGATAAATTTCACCGAGAATCTGTAATTGATAAAAAATATTATCTTGATAAATTAAATCAAGTATTTCGCTCAGGTGAAGATAAGTCCTTTGTGGATTTTGGAATTTACAATATTGATATGATGGAATATGAATTATCTGAGTTCATGGGCAATGATTTGCCAAAAATACTGGGTATGCGGGAACATTCCTTTGCATGTAGTTTGGTTGAAAAGATAGCAGAAGTATTAGGTGATGATTTGGCAGTAAGTCATGATTCATGGTATGGTCTGGTGGAAGATTTCATGGAGTACGTTTATATTTTGGAAGATTCAATCTATTTAACTTCAGATGAGAGAAAATCACTTGAAAGAGCTACCAGTGAGATAGTAAGTTATTTATAAAGAAATTTGCATGAGTGACTTTCAATATTTTACAGGTATTTGAATAGTTAACTTTATTAATGGCTTAGGATTAGTAAGGGTAGTTAATCTAAAATTTAGGATCTACATATTCCCGTAAGAAAGATGTTTTACTTACAATCTCTCTGACAACATTTCTTTAATAAAATTTGGATTTAATGCTTAATATAATATGTATGATTGGGTGATATTTCATAGTAGAATATTTGCAGTATTATCAATTTTTAATTGAGCATGTGTGTGTTTTTATTGAGCAGTTTTTAATTAAATTTATGATTAATATTTTTAATAATAAATTAAAACTATATGATTTAATTTATTAATTATTTAATTATTCATTAAAACTATATAAAATATTTAC
>CAZQWN010000010.1:0-38831 GCA_964596915.1 uncultured Methanobrevibacter sp. | reverse complement strand
TAAAATTTGAAAAATAGTTGTATGAAAATAAAAAAAAGTTTTGAGAAGAAGATTTATTCTTCTTCTGCAATAAATGCATCAATACCTAATGCGGCACATTCTGGGCAAGCCCAACCTTCTGGCATGTCTGCAGGAGTTGCTCCAGCAGGAATGTCATAAGCAGGGTCGCCTTTTTCTGAATCAAATCTGTATTCACAGTGTAAACAAACATATATTGTCATTTTATAATCTCCTTTTGTGTTTTTTAGCTATTGGCATAGCTAATATAGTTCTAGTTTATTGAAACTATTATTTAAAATTAGTCATTTGTTTTAGAAAAATTAATTTATAGGAAAAGAGTTAAACATATAATATTATTAGATAATTTTTATGGGGATAGAAAAGTGAAAGCGATTATTTTAAGTGCTGGCGAAGGTTCTAGAATGAGGCCATTAACACTGACAAAGCCTAAAACCATGTTGCCGGTAGCTGGAAAACCAATTATTCAATATAACATTGAATCATTAAGAGATAATGGTATTAAGGATATTTTATTGATTGTTCGTTATAAAGAGGAGATGGTAAGGGAATACTTTGGGAACGGCAGTGAATTCGGCGTAAACATAACATACGAAACTCAAAAGGATTTCCTCGGAACTGCAAATGCAATTTCATATGGTAAGGAATTCATTGAAGATAGTTTGATAGTTCTTAACGGGGATATTATTCTGGATAATGAAATCATCAATGAAATCATCAAAAAATACAATTACATGAAACCAGACACATTGATGGTTTTAACTGAAGTCGAAGACCCTTCTGCTTTTGGTGTAGTTGAAATTGAAGAGGACAACATTAAAAAAATTGTTGAAAAGCCTAAAAAAGAGGAAGCACCAAGCAATCTTGTCAATGCAGGTATTTATATATTCAATAGTGACATATTTGATAAAATCGCAAAAACGGATATTTCAGAACGTGGAGAATATGAAATTACAGATTCCGTGACATTGCAGATTGAGGACGGTAAGAAAGTTATCGGACATAAAACCAACAAGGACTGGATTGATGTAGGCCGTCCATGGGAATTGATTGAAGTAAATGAGGAGCTAATCGGTAATCTTAAAACTGAAATCAGAGGCACCATTGAGGATGGGGCTCACATTCACGGCGAAGTGTTTTTGGATGAGGACAGTGTAATCAGGGCCGGCGTATACCTTGAAGGAAATGTATACATTGGAAAACACTGTGACATTGGTCCCAATTCATATATTAGGGGTAATTCATACTTTGGTGACAATGTGCATGTGGGAAATGCCGTTGAAATCAAAAATTCAATCATTATGGAAAATACGAATGTCAGTCACTTAAGTTATGTGGGGGATTCAGTAATCGGTTCAAACTGTAATATTGCAGCAGGAACCAACATTGCAAACCTGCGTTTTGACAACAAACCGGTTAAAACCAAAATCAAAAACATGATGATAGACAGTGGAAGACGCAAACTCGGTTCAATTATTGGAGACTCAGTAAAAACAGGTATCAACTCAAGTTTCTCACCGGGTGTAAAGGTTGGTCACAACTCCACAATCGGTTCAGGGGTTTTGTTGTATGATGATGTACCCTCTGATACACGTGTATTAGTAAAACAGAATCATATTATTCAAGATAAAAATAAAAAGAAAGAATAATTCGGCGATATTATGGAAAATAAAAAAGACTCTATTGTAATATGCCCAGGCGCACAGGTAATTGGAAAAGTTGAACTAGGAGAAAACGTATCAATATGGCATGGTGCCGTTTTAAGAGGAGATACTGACTCCATAACCATCGGTAACAATTCAAATGTTCAGGATAACTGTGTCGTGCACTGCACTGAAGGATATCCGGTAGTCATCGGGGACAATGTTTCAGTCGGTCATGGCGCTGTCGTTCATGGTTGTAAGCTTGACGATAATGTATTGATTGGAATGAATGCAACAGTTTTAAACGGTGCACATATCTCTAAAAATTCCATTGTTGGTGCGGGTGCTGTTGTAAGTGAAGGTAAGGAATTTCCACAGGGAAGTCTGATTTTGGGAGTTCCGGGCAAAGCAGTTAAACAGCTCACTCCCGAACAGATTGAACATATTCAGCATAATGCTGACAATTATGTAAAACTTTCTAAACAGTATAAGGACGATTAATGATGAAAGCAAGGAAAATTGTAGATGAGATGGATTCTTATGTTCCCGGCAGGTCACAGGATGAAATTGCACAGGAATTTAACTTAAATAAAGATGAAATCATTAAATTAGGATCTAATGAAAATCCATGGGGTCCCTCTCCAAAAGCAATGGAAGCTATAAAAAATGAAATCGCTTCAATCAACAGATATCCTGAATCACAGCTGAAGGAACTTGTAAGCGAAATTGCAAAGTATTCCGATGTTGAAGACAATCAGGTCATCATAGGAGGGGATGGTGCAGATGAAATTATTGACGTGCTTGCAAAAACTTTCATTGATGACGGTGACGAGTTCATAGTGCCTTTACCGTCATATATGTACTATGAATATCTCCTGCAGCAATATGGAGCCCATCCGGTTTACGCAAAATGGGATTTGGATAAAAATGAGCTTGATGCAAAATCAATTTTCGATTCAATCACCGACAAGACAAAAATGATTTTCTTGTGCAGTCCTAACAATCCTACAGGTACTCTAATTGAAAAGGAGGTTTTGGCAGATATTGCAGAGAAAAACCCTGAAATATTGATTGTCATTGATGAAGCTTACTTTGAATACTCAGAAGTTACAAACAAGGATTTAATCAATGAATACGATAACATATTCATCATCCGTACCATGTCCAAGGTACTGGGTCTTGCAGGTATGAGAATTGGCTATGGCCTCGCATGCGCTGAAATCATTGAATATATGCACAGAATAAAACCCGTATTCTCTTTAACCAGACTGTCCTTTGTGGCGGCTCTCAATACCTTCCGGGATGAGGAGTATATTAAAGATTCAATTGAAAAAGGAATAGAATCAAGACAATACTTGTATGACGAATTGTCCAAAATCGATTCATTGAATGTGTTCCCATCCAAATCCAATTTTATGCTGATTGGCGTTAAAGACACTGGTTTTACTGCATCAGAATTGGCATTTGAGCTCATGAAAAAAGGCATAATCGTAAGGGATTGCACTTCATTTAAGGGTTTGGATGAATATTGGATAAGAATCAGCATTTGTACTTTAGATGAAGATAAAAAATTCATAGACATTATTAAAGAGGTTTTAAGCTAATGTATGTGGGAGGATCTGTAATTTCTTCTGTTGAATTTCATGGAAACATGTCATTAGTTCTTTTCATGTCCGGATGTCCATTAACATGCAGGTATTGCCATAATGTGGAACTTTTGGATGATGGCACTGAAAAATCTTTTGAAGAAATAAAAAATGAAATTGACAGTTCGGCAGATTTTCTAGACGCTGTTGTAATATCCGGAGGCGAACCGTTAATGCAAACTGATGCATTGATTGAAATATTCACTTATGTTCGCCAAATAGGTCTTAAAACTAAATTGGATACTAGTGGAATATATCCAGATAAAATCAAAGAATTGCTGGATTTGAAGTTACTGGATTTTGTTTCACTTGACGTTAAAACATTATTCTCAAAATACAGAAAAATCACTGGTTCAAATGTGGGTTTTCAGGTTAAAAAATCCATGGAAATTATTAATGCTGATGAAAACGTTCATCTCGAAGCAAGAACTACATATGTTCCAACATTACATACAAAAAAAGATATTATAAATTTAGCGGATGAAATTGAAGCTGATATCTACACCATCCAGCAGTTCAGAAATAAAAACGTCCTTGATCCGGCTTTGGAAAAAGTTGAAGTGCCCAATCCTCATGATTTGGCAGAATTGGCCCGTGAAATCAAGCCTTATTTTAAAGGCCAACTTAAAGTCAAGTCAGGAGAATTCGGTGAACAGATAATAGAATAAATTTAAGGAGGAGTCTAAATATGCCTATTTTGTCATTTTCAAGTAATGATATAGATGTAATTACTGGTAAAAAAACAAGAACAATACGTAAAGCTTGGAAGACTCCGCTTAAAGTTGGAGATAGGCTGTACTGTTACTGGAATTTGGTTTCCAAGGAAAAAATGAAAATTTTTGAAGCGTTGGTGACTGGTGTTGAAAACATCTCTTTTGAAGATATTAAGGATGATGATGAATTGGCCGTTAAGGAAGGTTTTAAAGACTCTTATGATATGTTAAGAGAATTTAAAAAGATGTACGGCGGACAAATCAATGATTCTGATGAATTTCAAATAATATACTTTGAAAAATTACACATTGATGATTGGAAAGGTGACAAAATTGATGAAAAGGCCATGATTACCAAAAGGGCGGATATTCTGTTTGACAGCGGTAAATTCGACAAGTCAACAATGTGTTATGATGCGGCTTTAAGACTCGACCCTGATGATGTCTATCTGCTTAACAAGCAGGGGGACAATTTATCAAGATTGGGCAGATTTGATGAAGCTATCGGATGTTATGATAAAGCATTGGAAATCGAGCCTGATAATGAATATATCCTAAACAATAAGGCTATTGCACTTCTTAATGCAGGAAGAATCGAAGAAGCTTATAAGGTCAGTACGATTGCATATAATTATCGTCCAAGCAGTCCTATTGTTTTGTACTGGAGAGGGTTCATTTTAGAAATGCTTGGAAGATATGACCAGGCTTTAAGAGTATATGACAAACTAATTGTCATTGACGGTGAAAATCCTGAAGTGTGGAATGCTCGAGGCAATCTATTGACTGACATGGGTCATCTTGAAGAGGCAATACAATCTTTCGACAAGGCTGTAGAGGTATGTCTGGATGATTCTGAAATGGATGCAAGTGCAATAAACCGGATGGGGAATGCTTACATTGATTTGGGTAAATTTGATGAGGCATTGGAATGTTTCAATAAAGCAATATCACTGGAAAAACACAATATTGATTTTTTATTAAACAAGGGTGTTGTTTTAATGGAATTGGGCAAGTTTGAAGAAGCTGTTGACAGTTTCAACAAAGTATTGCTTAGAAATCCTGATAATGAGGATGCATTTTTCTTAAAAGAAGAGTGTTTGGAAAACTTTTAAATATTTTATTTTTTTCATGTACATGGCATGATTTTATTTTATTGAATTCATAACATGAATTAATTATTTTAAAAATAGCTATTTATTTTCTAATAGTTTTTAATTAAAAGCATGTTTTAATTATATCTAGAATCGATATAATTAAAACAAATTTGGGGATGGTTTTTGGTGTTGTTATTTTTTGTATTTTTTGATTAAACTGATTCCCCAATCGGTAAGTTCATCGGCTTTTTGTTGTGAGTCACACTCGGCAAAGCATCTGAAAATCGGTTCAGTTCCGGAGGGTCTGATGATTACCCAACCATCTTCATTAAGGATTTTAACACCGTCTGTTAGGTCTAATTCAAAGTCGGTAGTGCTTTTTATTTCATCAGCAATGCTTGACATGACGAATTCTTTTTGATCGTCAGGGCATTCGATTTTCATTTTTTTAGCATAATAAACTGGAAGTTCTGCTACAAGTTCGGACAGTGGTTTTTTCTCTTTTGCAACGATTTCAAGGATTTTTGCAACTGTCATCACTGCATCTCTTCCATAAACGAAATCGGGGAAAATAAGTCCTCCGTTTTCTTCTCCTCCGAACAATCCGTCTTCTTCTTTGAGTTTACGTGCAACAAGAAGGTCTCCAACTGCGGTAGCTATTACTTCGCCATTGTATTCTTCTGCAATGTCATAAATTGCTTGGGATGTTGCAACGGTAGTGACGATGGTTCCTCCATTGTTTTCCTTAAGCATTTGTTTTTCAACAAGGGTAAATGTCTTGTCTCCTAAAACGAAATTTCCTTTCTCGTCAATACAGATTGTCCTGTCTGCATCACCGTCGTGTGCAAGGCCGATGTCTGCGCCCAATTCCTTGACGACACTGATTAGTTCCTGTAAATTTTCTTCAATAGGTTCAGGGTCACGGCCTGGGAAAAATCCGTCAGGCTGAGCATTCAGGGTGGTTACTTCACAACCTAACTTTCTGATTAAATATGGTGCTGTAAAGCATCCTGCTCCTGATCCGCAATCCACAACTACTTTCAACTTTGCTTTGCGGATTGCTTCCACGTCCACTTTGGATATTGCCTCATCCACATATTCCTCAATGATTTTATCGTTATTGTAAAGTTGGCCAATTTCTGAAAATGACACTCTGTCAGGCTCTTCATCAAAGTATAGCTTTTCGATTGCCAAATCCATTTCATCAGGAATTCCAATACCGAATTCATCTAAAAATTTAAGACCGTTGTATTTCGGAGGATTGTGTGAAGCGGTTATCATCACTCCACCATCATAATACTTGCGTACAGCATATTGGACGCCAGGGGTTGGTAAAATTCCTAAATCTACTACGTCACATCCACTTGATAAAAGTCCAGCTTTAACAGCTTCTTTTAACATTATTGTGGAAGTTCTTGGGTCTCCACCAACAGCAACGGTTCCTTTGATTTGTGTACCGTAACAGGCTGCAAGTCTTGATGCAAACTCAGGAGTTAAAACGTCGTTTGCGGTTCTTCTAACTCCAAAAGTTCCAAATAATCGTTTTTTATCAGACATGTTATTAATTCCTATACATTTTAATATTGTTATTTTTTGTTTTTAGTTAATAAATAGCTATTTGTTAATTTGTTATTTTCAGGCTGTCTCCGCTTGACAGAATCAGTTCCAATTCGGAATTGTATTCGGTAATTTTTCCGGTGACTTCAACTTTCTTGCCTTTAAAGTCGGCAATGTCAAAGTTGTTCGACTGTATCTCCGCTGCCTGTTTTTCAAAAATTATCACTGACATCTGCCCTGTCCCGTCATTCACTGTCAGAAAATAGCTGCTTTTTGATGCAGAAGTTGACATATCCATGATGACACAGTCGATGCAGACTTCCTCATCTATCATTCCACGGTCAATATCCTCAATTTTCACTTTTTTCACTTCAATTGTAGGTGTAAAGATTATGAGGCCGATTATGCCAATTAACGAAGTGATTAAAGCTATTCTCAATAATTTGTCATCTGTAATTTCCATAAGATTTCATTGTATCTCATAATAAAAATAGATGATAGGATTTCAAATTGTAAAATTTATTTATCTCTGTAAATATAGTATTATCATGTTTGAAAATCTGACAAAAACTGAATTGTATGCAATGCTTACCGGTGTTTTCACAGCATGCCTAATTATATCAAATATCATTGCAGGAAAGACATTTGATTTTTTCTCATTTGCCCTTCCATGTGCTGTTTTGATATTTCCTGTAATATATATCGTCAATGATGTCCTGGCGGAAGTTTATGGATATGAAAAGGCAAGAATCGTAATTCTTCTTGGTTTTTTAATGAATCTTGTTGCCGTAATTTGTTACAATATTACTATACTGCTTCCGGCACCTGCATTTTTTGAAAATTCAGATGCTTTCAGAATAGTTTTAGGATCATCTTTTAGGTTGTTTGTAGCTAGTTTTTTAGCATATCTTGTGGGGTCACTAGTCAATGCGAAACTGATGGCTGTTCTTAAAAATTGGGATTATGATAAACTGTTTGTAAGGTGTATACTGTCAACAGTATTTGGTGAAGGTTTGGATGCGATAATATTTGTTTCAATTGCCTTTTTTGGAACAATGCCTGCTGAATCACTGGTTTTAATGATTGTAGCACAAGCACTGTTCAAGATAATCTATGAGGTAATTGCATATCCTTTAACAAAATATATAATTGGCAATGTCAATAATCTTTCTGAAAATTAGTTTCCAGTATTATACATTGAAATCAGTCTTTCAACGGTGTCCACGTCCATCGGACCCTTATCTTTTCTTATGTTTTTGACAACAGGGAATCTCAGTGAATAGCCTGTTTCATATTCGGGAGATTCGACAATTTCCGAAAATGCAATTTCCAATACGATTTTAGGTTCCACCTTGATTTCACGGCCTTTTGTTGAAATTTCAAGCTCCTTCATCTTTCCGGTTAAGTATTCGAGGGTAGCATCGTCAAGTCCTGTTGCAGCATAAGCGACACTTTTAAAGTCATTGTTTTCATCCCTGAGTGCCACAAGGTATGATCCGACAAAGTCTCCTCTTTTACCGATACCGTATGTTCCTCCGATGACAATCATGTCCAGTGTTTCAGGCTCCGCTTTATATTTAAGCATCTTTTTGCCTCGAAGTCCTGGAATATATGGGGCTGTTGAGTCCTTAATCATTATTCCCTCATGGCCGTCGTTGATTGAGGTTTCAAACAGCTCCTGAATCTCATCGACATTGTCGGGGGTGCCTATTTTCATGGTACTTAAGTTCATTTCTTCAACGGAGGTGTCAACAATTTCCTCCAATGTTTCACGCCTTTTCAATAGCGGTTCGTCAATCATCGGAACCTTGTAGAACAATACATCGAATAAGTATAACTTTAACGGAACGTTTTCCATTGCTTCCTCAACGTTGTGCTTTCTTCTGACCCTATGTAGGATATTCTGGAACGGGAGTGGCTTGCCGTTTCTTGTGGCAATTACTTCCCCTTCAACGATATAATTGGCATGTGGGAGGTTTTCATCGAACAGTTCAACGATTTCAGGCAGGGCGTGGGTTATGTTTTCAAGTCTTCTTGTGAATATTCTGATTTCATCACCGTTTCTGTGAACCTGAAGCCTGATGCCGTCATATTTTGTGTCACACACTGCAGTTTTAAGTTCCACCAGAATTTCATCCAGCGGCGGTGCCAATTGTGCAAGCATAGGTTTTACCGGAGTTCCGGGAGTTAGGTTGAGCTTTTCAAGACCTTCACTTCCTTCCTCTTTAGCGGTTCTTGCAACAACGGAAAAATCGTTTGTAAGCATCTGTGCCCGTTCAACCACTTTTTTGTCAATGTCAAAGGCCTGCGCTATTGCATCCCTGACAACTCCGTCTCCAACACCGATTCTCAGCTCTTCGGTTATTGTACGGGTTAAGTATTTGGCTTCAGTTGCGCTTGCCTGGCTCAACAATTCCAAAATTACTGCAATCTTACGGTTGGTTGACCGGGATCCGCTGATTTGGGATAATTTACGCAGACTGTTGAAGACAAAGTCGATTGTCAGCGGCTGTGAGAAGAATGTCATCTGGGACTTTTTGGCATATAATTTTATGCATGCAAGGCCGATATCGCCCTCGTCACGAACGGCATCCTCCACGGCAGATTGTGTTGTGCCCACTGCTTCTGCAACAGCCCTTTCAACCAGTTTTCCACCAATTCCGATTTCTTCAGAACTCCATGCCGGAAACACAACGCCCAAAATCAGGAGTCCTACCTTTTCAATGGTATCGCTATCCAGTTTTTTAAGATATTCAGCAATTATTTCAGTTTTTTCCAGTCTTTTTGTAGTTGCCTCCAGTGCTGAGTAGACATCCACCAATTCCTGATATTTCATTAGAAATCGCCCTTAGCTATTTTCACTGCACAATATTCTCCGCACATTGCACACATTTCATCATCGTCAAGTTCACACTTGTCACGGTAGGTTCTTGGTTTTGAATGGTCAAGAGCCAGTTCAAACTGTTTTTCCCAGTCAAATTCTTTCCTTGCCTTTGCCATTGCCTTTTCACGGGTCCACGCAGAGTCAAGTCCTTTTGCAACATCGGCCGCTTCAGCAGCAATTTTGGATGCAATGACTCCTTCCTTGACGTCTTCAAGACTTGGAAGTGACAGGTGTTCTGCAGGGGTCACGTAACATAGGAAATTGGCACCGGAGGATGCTGCAATCGCTCCGCCTATGGCTCCTGTAATGTGGTCATAGCCTGGTGCAATGTCACTAACCAAAGGTCCTAAAACATAAAATGGTGCGCCGTGGCATATTGTCTTTTGGATTTCCATGTTTGCCTTGATTTGATTCAGTGGCATGTGTCCCGGACCTTCCACCATTACCTGGACATTGGCATCCTGCGCTCTTTTGACAAGGCCTCCCAGATTTACAAGTTCTTGAATTTGAGGGATATCGCTTGCATCTGCCAGGCATCCTGGTCTTAATCCGTCACCTAATGATAGCGTGATGTCGTATTCGTAGGATAATTCCAGCAAGTAATCGTAATTTTCAAACAACGGGTTTTCTTCATCGTTATGGTTTATCCATGAAGCCATGAATGTTCCTCCACGGCTCACAATGCCCATCATTCTGTTTGCCGCCTTAAGTTTTTGAACCAGGTCCTTTGTAATTCCGCAGTGGAGTGTCATGAAGTCCACTCCCTCTTTTGCCTGATTTTCAATGGCCTTGAAAATGTCGTCAGGATCCATATCGATTATTTCCCTGTTTTTGTTTAATGTGACGACTCCCGCTTCATAAATCGGCACTGTTCCGATGCACAGGTCAACGGCATCCATGATTTTTTTTCTGAAGAGTTTCAAATCTGAACCTGTAGAGAGGTCCATCAATGCATCGGCACCGTATTCCTGTGCCAATTTGGCTTTGTTGATTTCAAGGTCAAGGTCATCGATTTTTGATGATGAACCGATATTTGCATTGATTTTGGTCTTTAGCCCTTCACCGATACCGCATGGTTTTGAATGACCGTTTACATTTTTGGGAATAACAATTTTTCCAATGTCAATTAATCTAGCTAGTTTATTCACGTCTATATTTTCATATTCTGCAACAAATTCCATTTCGGGAGTGATGTTGCCTTTTTGCGCTTCACTTTTTTGAGTCAAATTTATCCCTCGCGTTGACTAATCAGTAGTAACTTTGTACCTTAAAGTATAATAAATTAATTTTTTATACTATTAAGTGTGAGGTAGTTATAATGCAAGACAGGCATGTTATTGAAACACTTGGAAAAGTTAAAGTGGTAATAGAAAATGGTGAAATTGTTGAGGTAGGCTCTTCGGAGATGAAATATTGTCCAATGTTTCATGCTATGCATGGAGTTGAACAGCTGAATGAGGAATTCATCAGAAAAAATATCAATTTCAGAATTGAAGACTTTGGTATGTGCACACCCAACCGCGTAATCGAAATGGACGATGCGGTGACAGTTGGGATTTCTGAAATTCTAAAGACAAATATGGAAAAGGGAAACATCGACTGTGTCGTTGGGGCATGTGACGGTGCAGGAACTCTTTTAATGACCAATCCTCGTGTCGTACAGGGCGTCGGCGGAAGGGTATCCGGTCTTGTAAGTACAACCCCTATTCCTGAAGTCATTGAAAATCTGGAAGATAGGGGGAGTGTTGTTTTAAATCCGCAGACTGCTGAACTGAATCAAATTGAAGGTTTAAAGTTAGCTTTGCAAAAGGGATATAAAAACATTGCAATAACAATTCTGCCTTCTCCAATGGTTGAGCAAATCAGGAATTATCCTGTGGACGATGATGTTAACGTTTATATTTTTGTTGCACATACAACCGGCGTAAAATGCGATGATGTAAAAATGCTGTTTGAGAATGCGGATATTGTAACTGCATGTGCTTCAAAGGCAATTTCTGATTATGCTGATAAGTATGAACCGTATTATTATGGCGTTAAAGTTCCGATTTTCTGCGCCAGTGAAGACGGTCGCAGGTTGCTGGATGTTCGCCTTGAAAAAATTAATAAGCCTTTAACTACTAATAAATATCCGAGAAATAAAGAAGATGCACCTTATAAATTGCTTTAGGAGGAATTTAGATTAAAATAATATTTTTTGATACTGAAACAACAGGTCTGAACTTTAGGTACTGTAAAATTATCGAGCTTGCAATGCTGACGGTTGAAAATGGGGAAATCGTGGATGAATATGATGAGTTTATTGATGTGGGCAAATCATTGGATCCGAAAATAACCAAATTAACAGGAATCACAGATGAAATGATAAGTGATTATGGTGTTTATGAGGATATTGTTGCTGAAGATTTAAAGGAAAAATTGACTCCAGGCACTCTGATGGTAGCTCATAATTGCCAATTTGATTTGATGTTTGTATACAATTTGCTTAAAAGACATTATCCTGATGAGGCCGATGATATTGTAGCTAATGTGGATTGGTTGGATACCGTTTCGGTGCTGAAAGATAGAAAGGAATTCCCTCATAAATTAATTGATGCGGTGGAATATTATGAAATAGAAAAAGTTAATTTTCACAGGGCAATAGATGATACAAAAGCATTATATGAAGTTACTCTTGCATTA
This sequence comes from uncultured Methanobrevibacter sp., assembly GCA_964596915.1. Taxonomy (GTDB): domain Archaea; phylum Methanobacteriota; class Methanobacteria; order Methanobacteriales; family Methanobacteriaceae; genus Methanocatella. The sequence continues at coordinate 26,594 of CAZQWN010000010.1, read as the reverse complement.
AAAGAGGAACGTAATGATTTAAAAGAGTATATTAATATTTTCGGATTCAATCCAAAGTGGGGAGTTAGCGGAAATAAATTTTCATTCATCAAATACAAGCCACAGTATTATCATAATGGGCCGATGGTATCTGAAAATGATATTTTACCAAAAAAATAGTATTTGTGATGTATTAGAGGTTATGGGAAAGATGTCTGTATCTTTCCCATTAAATATGGTTAGAATTTCTTTGTAAGCATTATATGGAGGAAAAAGGAAGAAAATCGGTGTTTTCTTCCTTACATATATTGAACTAACTGTTCTTCTTGTTTATGTCCAGGTTTTACTTTTTCTATTGCTTCTTTAAAGTATTTATTTGGGATTTCTTTAGCTTCGAGGTTATTTCTTAATGTGAGCATTGCTGCTTCACGGCACACTGATTCTATGTCTGCTCCGACATATCCTTCAGTCTGTTTGGCAAGTTTTTTGAGATCCACGTCTTTTGAAAGAGGCATGTTTTTGGTATGCACTTCAAAGATTGAAATTCTAGCTTCTTCATCTGGCTCGTTAACTTGTATGTGTCTGTCAAATCTTCCAGGTCTCATCAAACCTGTATCCAAAATGTCCGGCCTGTTGGTTGCTGCAATGATTGCAACGTCTTGGAGTTCTTCCAGACCGTCCATTTCAGTTAATAATTGGTTTACAACTCTTTTTGTAACGCCACTGTCAGTATCATTTCCGCTACGTGCGCTGGCTATTGCATCAATCTCATCGAAAAAGATTACTGTTGGTGCAGCTTGTTTAGCTTTTCTGAATACTTCCCTTACACCTTTTTCGGATTCTCCAACCCATTTGGACAGAAGTTCCGGACCTTTGACAGAGATGAAGTTCGCTTCACTTTCACTGGCAACAGCTTTTGCAAGCAAGGTTTTACCGGTACCCGGAATTCCATAAAGCAATGTTCCTTTTGGAGGTCTTATTCCTAAACGTTTGAATGTTTCAGGATGTTTTAAAGGCCATTCAACTGCCTCTTTTAGCTCCTGTTTTACATCTTCAAGCCCTCCGATGTCATCCCATTTGATGTCTGGAATTTGAACCAGTACTTCTCTGAGCGCTGAAGGTTGGATTTCCTTTTGAGCGTTTTTAAAGTCATTTGCGGTAACCACGATTTTTTCCATAACCTCTTTTGGAATCTCTTCATCGTTTTGGATTTCAGGCAATATTCTTCTGACTACTCTCATTGCGGCTTCCTTACATAATGATTCAAGATCAGCTCCTACGAATCCATGTGTGGTGGAAGCTATTTTATCCAAATCAACGTCTTCTGCAAGAGGCATATTTCTTGTGTGAATTTCAATAACTTCTTTTCTTTCTTCAGTATCCGGCACTCCGATTTCGATTTCACGGTCAAATCTTCCAGGTCTTCTGAGTGCAGGGTCAAGTGAATCAGGTCTGTTAGTTGCACCGATTACCACTACCTGACCACGGGATTTGAGGCCATCCATTAAAGTTAAAAGTTGAGCAACAGTTCTTCTTTCAACTTCTCCATTGGTTTCCTCTCTTTTTGGTGCAATAGCATCTAATTCATCAATAAATATGATTGAAGGGGAGTTTTCTTCTGCTTCTTCGAAATATTCTCTTAAGTTTTCTTCAGACCCGCCTACATATTTGCTCATTATTTCCGGTCCATTTATTGCAATGAAATGAGCATCACTTTCACTGGCTACCGCTTTAGCCAGTAATGTTTTACCGGTACCTGGCGGACCGTGCATCAATACTCCTTTTGGCGGCGCAATTCCTAATTTTTCGAAGAGTTCAGGTCTTTTAAGTGGAATTTCAATCATTTCCCTTACTTTTTTAACTTCTTCTTTAAGACCGCCTATATCTTCATAGCTTACGTCTACAAGGTTTCCGACACCTTCGATTTTGCTTACGTCAACAGGACTTTCGTGAAGTTGCACTTCAGTGTTAGGTCCTACGATAACAATGTCTTTTGGGCTGGTGGATATTACTGCAAACTTGATTTCTTTCATTGCAGGGGTAAAGTCATTCATCAGCTCATCAAACAGGCTGTTGAATCCTCTGCTCATACTTGGCCCGGGGGCTCTGATTTGTGATCCGATGATGTCTCCTTGAACCATTACTTTTCCGGCAAATAAACCACGTACGTCTCCATGTACGCGAATGTTATTTTCAATTGGAGCTAAGACAACTTTTTTAGCTTCTGTAGCTTTAGTTTTTTTAATTGTAACTTCTCCTCCGATGGTGGCTCCTGAATTTTTACGAACTAACCCGTCAATTCTGATAACTCCAAGACCAATATCGGTTTGGGAAGGAAGTGCGATAGCTGCAGTTCTTCTTTCTCCAACGATTTCAACCAAGTCCCTTTCTTTAATGTCCAAATCATCCATAACGTTTGGATCGAGTCTTGCGATGCCTTGACCGACATCCTTTTGAGAAATTGATTCTGCAACTTTCAGTGTGATTTCATTTTCTGCCATGATATCATCTCCTTTTATGGCTGTAATCTTAATAATTGTAATGTGTCAAAATCTTTTTGTTACTTTTTGTAACTTTATTGACAAGGATATCTGTGTATGTCTTACTATATAAAGGTTTCGGTTTTGGAGTTTTTTCAATTCCTTTTAAAATTTTTCTATTTAATTAAAAAAAAGTTATGCATCTTGAATTTTATTTTAATTTTTGTTAATTATCATTAAAATTAATAATAATAAAAATATGATGGTTTTGGGCTAATTGAAAATTTAATTACTTTTAGAAAGTTTAATATTTGTTCGTATAGTTTAAAACAAATTATCTTATAGTTCCGCCAAATCCGACAAACAGTTTTTCGACATTGTCAATTGCTTCTTTTGTAAGGGCAGTAACTTCAAATGTCAAACTTATGCAATCATCTGGAATTTGGGGACCGTTGTATGCATCAATCAAGTTGATGTCAATGATGTTGCGGAAATTTTCAACTGTCTTTTGAATTGTTTCAACATGGACATTTTTAGAAAATATGCAGCTGATTGAATGGGTTATCCTATTCAGGTTGTCCAGTTTCCATTGGTAAAGTTCGTTGTCAGGCAAGATTCTGATGTTTGCAATCCTCAGCTGTTTAATCTTATTGCCGTATCTTAATGTTGCTGTTTTGCTGTCAACGTCATCAAGGATTCCTACATGAACCTTTCCTGAGTAGATGTGCTTTAGACCTACCTCCTTGCCTATTGATTGAAACAAAGTGGTGTATTCAGAGTTCAGTGCATCGATTGCCTTGTCACTTCTACCTAATGCGTTTGTAATGTCTCCCATATTCTTGGTTGCCTGATTTGCTATTTCCACAAATTTGTCTTCATCTTTTTGATTGATGACATCCCTAAGTTCAATGACTGCTTCTGCAAAAGTATTTCTTATTTTAGGGCCATTGTTATTTCTTGACTGGATGTTGTATGTCAGGTAGGGATTCTGAGCAACAATACGGGCAATCAAATCAATCATCAAATTGTAAATAGGACTTTCGTAATCTTCTGTTTCGGACAAATCCACTTTAAGCTTTTCCATTGCTGAAGCTGTTGAAATAAATGAAAAATGGGTCAGAACCTGAACAATACTCATCATATAATCATGCTTTTTTGCACTGGTTTCAATAATTCTCATGTTCTTGCTTTCAAGGTATTTGTAGACCTTGTCATACCACTTGCCCTTTTTGTCAGGAGTTAAAACGATTACCTGATTGTCCAGTCTTGTGGTCCTGGGACCGAAAATGGGGTGTGTTGGAATGTATTCAATTGTTTCGGGCAATACTTCCGCCATTGTTTTTGACGGTTCTTCTTTGACTGATGTCACATCAACCATGAGAGAGCCCTCTTTCATGAACGGCGCCACTTCTCTGATGACATCTGCAGTATATTCTATAGGGACTGATATCACAAGCAGGTCAGAAATATTCGCCAGTCCAGCATTTGACTCGATATAATTCACATTCAAGTCATTTGCAATTGATCTTCCTTTTTCATGCTCTCTTCCGGTAATATATACGTCAAAGTCGTCTCTAAAATAATAAATTAAGGTTTTTCCCAAACCGTCAGTTCCGCCAATAATTCCAACATTCATGGAAATTAATTTGTTTTTTTAAGTATTTAATAGTGCTTTGTAAAAAATATTTGAAATTAATTTCATTTGTAATACTCGGGACTGCAAGGTTTCAAATGGCATGTGCTTGTTCTTTTTGAAAGACAGTTATAGCATGACTGACAAAAGCTTTTGCCGTTTCCTTCGATTTTCCAGTCCACCAAAAAACTCGGGTCTGCTACAAATGGCTTATGCATGGACACGAAATCAATACTGGTGCTGTTTAAAATATTATTGATCTGGTTTTGATTCCTCAAACCTCCCCCTAAAATGACTGGGATGTTAACTTCATTGATTATTTTTTCACTCGCATCAATCAAGGGATTTTTCTCATTATTTTCAAAAGTGTAAAACTGAGGAAGGAGAGGCTGTGTAATTTGAAGTGAATCAACACCATGCTTTTCAAGCAATTTGGCTATTTTGATGCTTTCATCAAGGGTCATTCCATCGTCAGTTCCATCGAATGCGTTTATTCTGCAATTTATATGTAATTTTGTATTTTGTTTCATGACCTTGATGAGCTCCAACACAATTCTCAATCTGTTCAGCGTATTTCCACCGTAGTTATCTTCACGGCAGTTTGATAGGGGGTTGATGAAACGGCTCAGAAAATAATTGTTTCCCAGTGCGATTTGAATTCCGTCAAAACCGGCATAATCTATTTTCTGTGCAGCTATTATGTAATCTGTCTGAATTTTCCTGATATCATCAATGGTCAGGTCATTAACTTTCATATTTTGCTCTGTTTGTTTGTTGTATTGCACAAAACCTATTTGGGCGAAAATTGGAACGTCATAGACATGAACAAGGTCAGTCAGGTCTTTTGCTTCACGGACGAATCTTGTGTAATTGAGGGTGTGAGTATCTTTTGAAAAAACATCTTTCGGATAAAGTGAAATTAGTTCAGTAACTATCACTCCGACACCGCTTGCGGCAATGTTTTCATATCTGTTGTATATTTCAGGGGTTAAGTTTCCTGATGATTCCCTTTCGGATTCGAACAAGCCTGTTCTGACAACTCTGCTGTTAAGTTTCAAATCTCCAAACTCGCAAAAATCAAACAAATCTTTCATGATATGTTATTGATCTTTTAGGGATATATATTTGAAGATGACCATTGGGTTAATTTCATTAATCAGTAAATATATACTATTTTTGAAAGCATGAAAATCATAAAACAAGATACTAAAGACGGGATAATTGAAGTGGTTCCCGAAACATTGGATGATTTGTGGCATTTGTCTCACATAGTTGAGGTTGGAGACAATGCATCCTCTAAAACAACTCGCCGTATTCAGGACAATACTGGTGATAAGCTCAGAAGCGACAGAGGTGTTAAAAAGACATTTTATTTGGGTCTGGACATTGAAAACATTAGTTTTCATTTATTTACAGGTAAATTGAGATTAACCGGAGTCATTACACGGGGCCCTGAAGACCTGATTCCTTTGGGGTCTCACCATACTCTGGAGGTCAAGCTGAACACTCCAATCACTATCAGAAAGGAAAAATGGCCCAAATGGGCAATCAACAGACTTAACCAGGCTATTGATGCTTCTAAAAAATTATCCGCAATAATTGTCGTTCTTGAAGATGACACTGCAACAATTGGTTTGATGAGGCAGTTCGGCATCGAATATTACGGTCCAATCAAGGGACACGTTTCAGGCAAGCGGATCGTTGATAAAAACAGGCAGAAAAACATCCTTGAGTTTTATGAAAAGGTTATCGAGTCAATTGTCAAATTCGACTCAATTCAAAACATTGTCATTGCAGGTCCCGGCTTTGTTAAAAATGATTTTTATGATTATCTTAAAGAAAAGCATAAGGACCTGGCAAAGATATCCATTGTTGAGCCAACCGGTTCCGGAGGTCGGGTGGGCATCAGTGAAGTTCTAAAAAAAGGGACAGTTGAAAAATTAACCTCTGAAAATAGGGTGGCTATTGAAATGGGAGCCATCAATAAACTGCTTGAACAAATCGGAAGGAATTCATCCAAAATAGCTTACGGTAAAAGGGAAGTTAAAAATGCAATTAACCTCGGTGCTGTCGGTGAACTTTTGATTTTAGACACTAAAGTGGCCAGCGAAGACATGGGCGAGATGATGGACATGGTTGAAAACATGAAAGGCGATGTCATGGTTATAAGCAGTGAACATGAAGGCGGCAAGCAATTGGAAAGCCTTGGAGGGATGGCTGCTATTTTAAGATATCAAATAACTTAATTTTATATAATATTAATTATTAATTTAATTAATAGTTAAACTAAATTTTACAAACTCGTGATTTATATGTATACATCGATAATTTTAGCACTGATTTTTGTTTTTGTTTTATCTTTGCTGGGAACTGCGGTTTTAGACATTGTTTTCAGGTTTCTAGGTAAAAGAGGCTATTTGGGAAATTTATATCCTAATGTTCGTGGTGGAATCCCAAGAGGTATTGGTTTAGTTCCATTTGTGATATTGGCCTTTTACTTTTTACCGGGATATAACACTCTTATTTTAATTATCGGTATATTCGCATTCATTGATGACGTCATGGGAAGAAAAAAATCTCCGCTTGGAATAGAGTGGGGGCAGCTTTCACGAGGTATAGGAATCATTTTAGTAATGGTTGCGGGGTTTATACAAGGATTGGGTGTTTCTTCCATTTTAATTGCACTGATGGTTCAGCCGCTAAACATTTCGGATATGCAGCCCGGCTCCACATGCATCGTTACAATTATAATGTCTGCTGTAACAATATGTCTCATGGTCCTATTTGGCTCTGCGGATGTTTCTGAACTTCCTGCATTCTACACTCCGTTACTGCTTCTAATAGTCTGTCTCGGGTACTGTCCTCTTGACTTTTCCGGTAAAATCATGTTGGGTGAAGTTGGAAACCATGTATTTGGAGTGGCGTTGGGTATTTCATTTTATATAGCCGGAGGACTGTTCGGTTTAATTGTCATGTTCATCGTAACTACTGCACTGATTGCATTTGTCAGAAGAAACAACCTAAAAGTATTCTTCAGACAAAGGTTAAGATTACTCGACCCTACATTTGGAGATTATTTCATGGATGTTTTAACTGGTGGAGGTTTGGGAGATTTGCTTAGAAAATGGATTTTAAAAGACAAACAGCCTATCGTAACCAATCCTTTATTGATTAATCTGGGATTCAGAAGATTGTTATACAATCCGCATGCATTACATCCAAAGGCCTACGTTCCAAATGAACCTGCAAAATTAAAGTTAGGTAGATAATATGAAGACATTATTGGTTGTTACTGGAAGGGGCCTGGGTGGAGATGCGGCTATTGCTCTCAATTTAATCAAATCACTTGAAATGAAGGGAGTTCAATGTGAAATTGCTTTGGACGAATCAGCTCCCGGAATCTTATTTAAAAAGAACGGATACTCTTGGCACAAAATTTCTATTCCTCAGGCCGGAGGTCATGCCGCTACAAAATTGTCTGCAGCTAAAGGGGCTTTGAAACTATTAACTGCAACTTTTAAAGCAAGAAGCTTAATCAGACGTGAGAAGTATGATTTTGTAATAGGTGTTTTAGGCGGGGGTGCAATTGTCGGATCAGTTGGTGCAAAGCTTGCAGGAACAAAAGCGTTTTCATTAATTTCCACACCTATTGATTCTAAAGTTTGCCCTAAATTTAATGAGTGTTTTATTTTACCGGATTTGGACAAGTTTAGATGGAAAGTGCTTCCAAAAAATACTGATATATCATATTATCCTCTGCCTCAGGATGCGGGTAATGGTGATGCAAATATTGGTTTGGCCAAATTAAAGGAATATTCGAATTTTGATGAAAACAAAAAAACAATAGTATTTTCATCCGGTTCATCTATTTTTAAAGGAATGGTTGATGGAGTTTGCAACGTGGCGGACTTTACAGATGAATTCAATCTTGTTTTAGTAGGTTTGCCGTTACAAGATGAGTATTTGGATGAAGTCAAAAAAAGAAACATTATATATGCAGGATATGTTGATTGGATTAATCATTTATTCAAATATGCCGATCTGGCAGTTTTAACAGATGATGGTGTATCCCTTCAGGAAGCATTATGCTGTGAAACTCCTATTGTAACACTGACTCATGTAAAATGGGGAAGATACCAAAATATGGCAGGAGTATTTGAAGGAGCTATTGTTGAATCTTCAGTGGATGATGTTGTAAAAAATATTCAGTATGCCTTTGACAATATGGAATCTCTAAAAGAAAATACTTCAAAATACGGTAAGCTTTGTATTGAAGCCGGTGATGTTTTGGCCGATAAAATGCTAAAAAAAGTTGAATAGTGGTTAATTATAACCACATATTTTTTATAATTTTATAATTTGAGTCTGTAGAAGGATGAATCTCTAAGAATTCACTATAATCATCTAAATCATAATCCATTCTCATCAAATAAGAGAGATATGCCACATCGCTTGTTGATGATGGGGATATTGAATTAATTCTGGTTATTTTGTTGTTTTTCTCATCGAATTCCACTTCACTATATCCTGTATCTCCGGTTAGTATGTTCCAAAATGCATGAGGTCCTGCAATTCCGGGGATTCCTATTGTTGTTTTGTCATCTTCATTGCATTCGGATGTTTCATTTTTGACAAAGCTGACTTCAGTGTTCAGACTTAATGTTTGGGGAATGCATTTGTAGCTTACTTTATTTGCATAGCCTGCCATGTTCCTTGCAGCTGCAATTCCCTCCATTCGCGCTACCGGTGTTAGCTGATATCCTCCAGTGACATCACCTGCCGCATATATATTTTCAACATTAGTTTTCATCATTTCATCAACTTTAATGGTTCCGTTAGTGTTCAACTCAACAATTCCGTCAACAATTTCACTGTTTGGCACTCTTCCGGTTGCAAAAAATGGAACTCCCTCAAGTTCATTTCCCTCATCGGTTAGAATTTTATTTCTAAAAGCCTCTTTGATGTTGGTATTCTCGTAAACATTAACATCCGGAATGATTTTTTCTAAAACATATTTTTTTGCATTTTCACTGATTTCCTTTAGAAATACTGATCTTGCAAGAACATTGACTTCGCTGCCTAATGTGGAATAAATGTTAGCTATTTCACAGGCAATGATTCCTCCTCCAATAATATTGAGTTTTTCGGGAACGTTATCAATCTTTAAAATATCCTTGTTGGTCAATCCGTATTCACTGCCTTTTATGTCTGGGATGAATGGACGCGCACCGGTTGCAATCAGTAAATTGTCGTATTCAAGGCTTTTGCCATTTACATTAACTGTGTCTTTGTCAATGCTTGCTTCTCCATAAATGATATTATTTCCAAAGCTTTCATTTTCCAGTTGGTTAAGATGTCTGAGTTTTTCCTGTGTTTCAACTATCTTTTCCACGATTTTTTCATAGGAGATGTCAAGTTGGCTTTTGATAAATCCATAATTGTTGAATTTATTTGCGGAATTTATAAATTTGGTAATGTCTGTAAGTGCACATATGACCATGCATCCTTCATTCAGGCAGGTTCCAGCTATATGATTTTTTTCAATTAATGTAACTTCTTTCCCTAATTTTCCAAGTTCAAGGGAACCTAATCTTCCCGCAGGCCCTGAACCGATAACTATATTTTCCATTAAAACACCTATTTAGATAATTTTATATAATATCAGTTTAGTAAATAGTATATATTAAAATTTTGGAGATGAGATAATGTGTATTGCAGCACCCGCTCATGTTGTTGAAATTAATAGGGAAGATAATTGGTTATATGCAGATTTCGGTGGAGCAAGGCAACAAGCTAAATTAGACCTCTTGCCGGATGTTGAGGTTGGTGACTATGTTTTAATCCACGCAGGTTATGCAATTGAAAAATTAACTGAAGAAGCTGCTAAAGAATCTTTAGAAGCGTGGGAAGAACTTTTAGAAATTCTTGAACAAGAAGACAAAGAATTAGAAATGGCAAGAAATCAATAGATTGATACTCTTGTTACTCCTTTTATTTTTAAAAATTCATTTATTAAATCACCTTTAACAGGTTCGTCAGTAATTATTGTTAATGATGGTGTTTTTTGAAGTTCTGTGTCTTCAGCGTAAGCTTGTCTGATGCCGATTCCTTTTTCTGTAATTAATTTTGTTGTTGCAGCGAGTATTCCTTCGCTTTCAGATCCGACTTCTATTTCTATTACTCCTAATTCCAGATTTTTTGCAATGTTTTTGAGTAATGTTCCTGCTGGAATGATATTTGAAAATAAGTTGTTCAATTCATCATCTTCTTGGATTACTTCAATTGTTGATTTGATTGCTCTTCTATCTACTTCTGCAGCAGTGGCCAATGCCTTGTCATTAATTTTTAGATTGCCGCAGTAGATTTTTCCATCATCGCTGATTGATAATCCTAATTCGACCATTTTTTCCGCAACTCTGATGCGTGCAGGGTATTTTTTAAATTTTTCATTGATTCTTTCCCACATTTTAATCATCATTACAACTTTTTGTACATTCATGTTTTTTTATGATGAAAGTAATATTTAAAAATTTTGTAAAATTGTGGTTGCGTTATCAAGAAATCTAAAAAACAGCGATAAAATTGTCATGTAACTTGAAAAAATCTTTAAAAATAGTTGGAAGTAGGCTAGATGGGATTCGAACCCATGACCTCCCGGTTATCAGCCGAGCGCGCTAACCAAGCTGTGCCACTAGCCTATAAAATTTAAGTGACAGTTAACTGTCAACACTTTTACTTATATTAATTGCTATATATAACTCTTTCGGTTATATATAGAATTAAATAAGATTTTGAAAAATTTATCTATTAATCATTTCGTTAATGGAGTCAGCCATAGCATGTCCTTCAACGATAATTTTTGCTTTTTCAATACCTTCAACGTTTTCAGCTCTAATTTTAGCATCAGCTGCAATACGAGTGATACTCATACAACCTGGATTGGTTGGTTTGAGGATAATTTCAGCTTGATCTCCGTCTACAGTAATATTTTGCACAATGCCCATTTCTACAATACTGATTCCCATGTGTGGGTCGTTAATTACAGAAACAGCATCTTTAATATCATTTACTAAATCTTCTGACATTTTAGTGTCTCCTAATTTTTTGTATTTATAACTTTTAAACTTCTTATATATAAATGATTTGTTTTAGTTATGAAAAGTTACTTTAATCTGTGCTTGAGTTTTACACCAATACCATTGTCACATTCTTCCATTTCATGTCCGGTCATTATTGCTTTTCCCACACCTACAACAGTATCATCCTTAACCACTACAACTTCATCGTTTGGAATAATATTGGGGTCTGCTTTATCAATTCCCGGTGCAAAAACGGTATTTGTGGTGAGGTCAAAATCAATAGTGACAATATTGATTCCCAAATCTTTCAATATTTCCCCGCCCGGTAAATTTAATCTGTATAATCCATGGTCTTTATTGAATAATGCGAGCTGTTTTCCATCGGACAATATTCTTTTGTGATACATGCCTTTGGTTTTAACATTGTCCGGAATAAACTTATCTCCATTTTCCCCGAATTGGTACTTTGCAATGGACCTTAATTCATGTAAAGTTTTTTCTCTTCTGTTGACTTTTTTGTGATTTTTAAGTTCCATTCTTAAATTATAAAGGGATTCTGGTGAAGTTGGTCTTTCATCAACACAAACATTGACAAAATCGTCCAGATACGCTTCTGCTGATTGCAAGTATCCGCCAGCAAGATTGGCAACAACCTGCTTTCCTTTAGTGTACTTTTCTATTAGTCTCCCACTTTCTTCAATTTCATCTTCTGACCATTTGCCTGTTGTGCTTACATCATAAGATTGAATTGGAAATGTATTTTCAAGCTCCCTTGGGCAGATTCCAAATGGGGAAGTAACAATAAGCTCTTGATATGATCTTGTTAATTTTCTGAATTTTTGATGGGACTTTGAATTAGAATAAGGTTTTTTCATACTGCAGGGCAATAATACCACTGTATCTCCCAGAGGTTTCATCATTTCCATTCTCTGTCTCCATCTTACTGCTTCCGGTCGATAGAGAGATTCTTCACTTGAACATATTACTTTCATATTACTCCTCAAAAGATTTTATTAATTCCTTGTCTAATTCGATAAGTCGTTTAATGTTGTCGTCGGGCTCATCAATTCGGCGCTTCCATTTTTCTATTACATACTCAACATTGACTTCATCGCTGCCGCTCACAAGATTATCTGCATGAGCAACAATCTTTTCTTCAAGGGTTTGGGGAACATATGATTTTTCTGGAAGGCCTAACTTCTTGGATTCCTCTTCAGTAATCCCTGCGCCGATATGTCTTTCGATTATATTTAAAACATCTTTGGAGTATCCGTATTTCTTTGCAATTTCAACTCCCACGATTGCATGGGTAATGTCATGAGTTTTAGATCTCCCAATATCATGCAAAAGAGCACCTTTACGGATTAAATCGGTGTCAGCGTTGTCAAAATTAGAAGCTATTTTCATAGCTTTTCTGTATACTGCTTCACAATGTGAAATAACATTTTTTGGAGTATTTTCCTTCTCAAGTAATTCTATTTCCATTTTATCTATTTATTCTTTTTATTGAAAGAATTAAAATTACTTTCTACCATTTTCAAATCTTCTTTGATTTGTTTGATGTTGGAGGCATTGTCTTGGAACTCCAATTCTTCCATACATACTGGACATAGGAATTCATAATCTGATGCATCATCAAAATCAAATCTGACATGGCCTTGAGGGCATATGAAAAACATGTTGTTTTCTTCACGTTCTAATTCTTCATTGAGCATTTTTATATACTGCTCTGAATCTTTTTTGATATGGTTAATGACTTCCTCATTTTCAAATTTCCATGTATATGTAAACCATTGGGTTTCAGGGTCTTTACTTCTTTTATAACTAGCTAATCCCATATCGTAAAGTTTGTAAAGTATTTTTCTAACGATATTTAATTTAATTCCTGTTTTGTTAGCAATTTCTTCATCAGTTTCAACACCATCGTTTAATGCTTTAACAATTGGTAAATTACTTTCATCTTCAACAACATTGGTTAATAAAGTCTTTACTAATGGATCATCTATCATTTAATTTCCCCTAATTGCATTTTACTGGTTATCATATTTTTCCGGAATTGAAAATAAAAAATTAATAAAATTATGATAAATTAATGTTTAGTTTTGTTTTTTTTATTATAAAAATATAACTATAATATTTATAATTTCCTTATAATTACTGCAGGGGTGTGTGTAATAGAGTCCAGTGTCTCAACAGTGACCTCATTGATTTCGCTGCCTAAAACCTCTTTGACACTATGGATGGTTTTCATTTCTGTTGACAATGATTTCTGATAATCTTCAGCAATGTTTGCCATTTTCAATGCTGTTTCAACATCTATTTTCTCACTGCATCCGAGAGGTGTTGATCCCATATTTTCGGACATCTGGCCTTTGAAATATCCGAAAAACCCGTTGTCGGCATCAATGCCTTCAATGGCTATCGGAAGGCCAGTAAAATATTTTCCGTTTTTCATGTATGTTGCATCAGTGTCAATAATCATGACGCAAACGTCCTTTCCAATTTCCCGCCTGATTTCACATGCAACCTTTTCAGGGTTTTCAGGAAGTAATGAAACAAAGGTTCCCGGAGCATTGCTTAAATCAATTCCCGCTTCTGATGCCGGTTTGAGCGCATGTTTCAAACCATACAATTGAAGAACGACTTCCTTATGGGCTTTTGTCTCTTCGGGCAATTTTCTTAAGTTCTTGATTGTTCTATCCTTGATTCCAAGAAGAGGTCCCAAAACATATCCCCAGAGATATTTGCTCCAGACAGTTGTCAGGAATTTGGCAGTTAGTGACGGTGTGTATTTTGACTCATCAACCAATCTGTTCTGTGAAACGGAAATTGGTGTTTCCGCTATTACTAAATAGTCATCATCTTCCATTAATCTTTTTGCAGGTTCAATTATTGCACTTAAATCTTCATTAGGTTTTATATAACCTGTTTCAATTGGAATTACAATAAAATCTCCATTAATAACATGTTTTATATTTTTTAAATCACTCATAAAAATCTTTAATAAATTAATTATATTGATATATTATCAACAATAGAGTTAATAATAATTATCATATCGGTCGTGAAATTATGGCAAGGAAATTCATAACATATTTTGACAAGGAAGGTAATGATTATACTGATGAATTGATTTTGGCTGTTAAAGATAAATTGGATGTCTCTAAACATATTAAATATATTTTAATCGCTTCCACATCCGGTGAATCCGCATTGAAACTTGCTGATGTCATTGATGATGACATTACAATAATAAACATTTCCCATAATGTGGGGTTCAGTGGCGATAATGAATCAGATATTTCTGAAGACATGATTAAAAAATTGGAAGCCGAAGGAATAAAAACTTATCAGGGTTTACATGCATTTAGTGGAGCTGCAAGAGGAGTTACAAATAAATACGGAGGATATTCTCCATTGGATATTGTTGCAGACACATTCAGAATGTTTTCCCACGGTGTAAAGGTTGCTGCTGAAATTTCATTGATGGCTGCTGATGCTGGTTTAATTCCTGTCGGTGAGGAGATTATTGCTATCGGCGGCAGGGCCCATGGAGTGGATACTGCAGTTATTTTAACTCCTGTAAATTCTAAAAATTTATTCAATATGAAATTTCATGAAATCGTTGCGATGCCAAGGGATTAAGTATATTTATCCATTTCTCTAAAATTTTTCGTAATATATTTAAATATAGTTGCATTTAAATATTAGTTACGATAGAAATATTTAACAATTAATTTAAATAGCAGAGTATGTGGGGTTAATTTGTGAAATTTATAGATGATGCAATCAAAGAATCCGAACAAAGAATGGAAGAGAAAGCGCCAGAAAAAATCTCTTCAGACATAGATGAAGATCTTATTAATATTATTCAAGGCGTTAAAACTAATATATTCGTTGTTGGTGCCGGAGGCGCAGGAAACAACACCATTACTAGATTAAATGAAATGGGTATTGAAGGGGCAACAACAATCGCAGTAAATACTGATGCTCAAGATTTATTTTATTGTCAATCCAGTAAAAAGATTCTTTTAGGAAGACAAACATCCAAAGGATTAGGTGCAGGTGGAGAACCGACTGTTGGTGAAGAATGCGCTGAAGAAAGTGAAGATGAAATCAGAGATGAATTGGAAGGCGCAGACATGGTATTTGTCACCTGTGGTCTTGGTGGTGGAACAGGTACCGGTTCAGCTCCAATTATTGCTAAAATCGCTAAAAAATTAGGAGCTTTAACAGTTGCTGTTGCTACTATGCCATTTTCCGCAGAAGGAATTAAAAGAAGAGAAAATGCGGAACAAGGTTTAGAAAAACTCCAGGAATCTGCTGATACAGTAATTGTAATTCCTAATGATAAATTATTGGAAGTTGCACCAAACTTGCCTTTAAACAAAGCATTCATGGTTTCTGATGAAATCTTAGGAAGAGCTGTTAAAGGAATTACAGAATTGATTACCAAGAAAGGTCTTGTAAGTTTGGACTTCGCTGATATCAGAAGCATTATGAGCGGTTCTGGAATGGCTATGATTGGTATGGGAGAATCTGACTCTGGCGACAGAGCTTTAGAATCAGTACATGAAGCTTTAAGCAGTCCATTATTAGATATTGATATTTCTAATGCAACTGGTGCTTTAGTAAACATATCCGGTAGTTCAGATTTAACATTACATGAAGCTGAAAAAATAGTTCAGGTTGTAGCAGATAAATTGGATCCTGAAGCAAACATTATTTGGGGTACTCAAATTGATGAAACTCTCCAAAATACTGTCAGGACAACTGTGGTCGTTTCAGGTATTAAAAATGACTTCAATCCTAAGGTTGAACCGGAAATCGACACAGATGATGATGTTTCAGAATCAGATTCCGCAAGCGATCAACTAGATAATTTTATTGATGGAATTTTCTAATTCCATTTTTTAATTATTTTTTTTCAATAATGCAAACATTTATTAATGTTTAAATTATAAATTACTTTATTACTATTTTATTATAATTCATTAAATTATGATTTTTTCATAGTTTTTTTATTTTGGGTATTCAAATGAACGTACAAGAAGAGTTTAATAAATTTATCAAAGACAGTAAGAGAGTATTGAAAGTATCAAGAAAGCCTGACGGTAAAGAATATATGGAACTTGCTAAAGTGGTTTCCATTGGTGTTTTAATCGTTGGGGTTATTGGATTTATTATAGTTTTATTAGGTTCTTTAATTGGTTTATAAACCAATTTTTCATTTTTTTTCAATCCCAATTTTATTATAATAATTTTTGTAATCAACTTTTTTACTTTTAAAATGTAATTTTTTGAAAAGTTTTATATATCATTACATAGATATATTTTAATATTATAGAAATCTGATTTTCAAGACATTATCTTTCTTGAATAATTATGGCTTTTATAATAACTTTTAACTTAATGTATGAATTTATCTTTTAGATTATTGAACTAAAAATTAGTTTAGTTTTGTTAATCAAATAGATGATAATTTTAGAACCTATTGAAGGTAGGGGATCGCTTAGTAAATTTTCACATTTGTGAATTACCTAAGAATCCACATTATTTTGTGGAACTTCAATTAATTTAGTCAAATATTAAAATAGGTGAATTTTTCATGGAAGAATCTAATAGTTCCATATATGCTCTTAAGACCTCTGCAGGTCAAGAAAGAAATGTAGCTAGGCTTTTAGCTCGTAAAGCTAGAACCATTGATGGTGTAGGCATTTCTTCAATTCTTGTTCCGGAATCTTTAAAAGGGTATATTTTAGTTGAATCTTCAACAAAAATAGATCTCAGAAACCCTGACCTAAAAGTACAACATTTGAGAGGGGTTGTTGAAGGTAGTGTTGATATTACTTTCGAAGAGGCAAAAAGATTCTTGAAACCAGAGCCGATTATTTCCTCTATTCAAAAAGGAAGTATTGTTGAGCTTATTTCTGGACCATTCAAGGGTGAAAGGGCGAAAGTGGTTCGTATTGATGAATCACGTGAAGAAGTCGTCCTTGAGTTAATAGAAGCTGCAGTACCAATTCCTGTTACTGTTAAAGCTGATCAAATTAGAATAATTCAAAAGGAGGCTGACTGATGGCTAAAGATACAGTCGAAGTTCTCATCGAAGGTGGAAGCGCTACTGCGGGACCTCCAATCGGCCCGGCATTAGGACCTTTCGGTGTTAACATGATGCAAGTAGTTGATGAAATCAATCAAAAAACTGCTGACTTTGCTGGAATGAAAGTGCCTGTTAAAGTTATGATTGATAGGGATACTAAAGAAGTAGATATTGAAATCGGTACTCCGCCAACTACTGCGCTTATCAAAGAAGAATTAGGCATCGACAAAGGTTCTCATGAACCAGGTTTAGACATCGTTAATGACTTACCAATTGAAACCGCTTTAAAAATCGCAAGAATGAAATTCGATTCATTACTTGCAAACGATTACAAAGCAGGTGTCAAAGAAGTTATGGGAACTTGTGTAAGTATGGGATTATCTGTTGACGGTAAAGACCCAAGACAAGCACAAAAAGATGTAGATGCTGGAGAATATGACGATATCTTATCAGAATAGATATTAAGTATTAAAATTAAATTTAAGTTAATAATACAGTGTATATGATGTTATAATCACGATTATAATTGATATACTGTTTTTAATTCATGCAATCGTTTAAGAATTTTTTTCTTGTAATCGATTCTCATGAAACCAAATAATCCAATGAACTTATGTTCATGGGGGATGAATATGACACAAGATGTAATTAACGCGGTGAAGGAGGCAAAAGAACAATCTAAGCCGAGAAACTTCACTGAGTCCGTAGATATTATTATTAATATCCGTGACTTAGATGTCAGAAAGCCAGAAAATAGGTTTAATGAGGAAGTTACTCTTCCTAACGGCCGTGGCAAAGATGTTAAAATCGGAGTCATAGCTGACGGGGAACTCATTGTTCAAGCTAAAGATGCTGGTCTTGACACTGTAATTAATAAGGGAGATTTAGAAGAGTTCGGAAAAGACAGAAAATCTGCTAAAAAAATGGCAAACTCTGTTGATTTCTTAGTTGCTCAAGCTGATATGATGCCACTCGTTGGTAGATTTTTAGGTCCTGTTTTAGGTCCTCGTGGAAAAATGCCAAAACCTGTGCCTGCAAGTATCAAATTAAGTCCTCTTTTAGAAAGATTACAAAATACTGTTAAAGTTGGTGTAAAACAGCAAGCAAGTATTCAGGTTGTTGTTGGAAGCCAAGACATGTCAGACGAAGCTATTGCTGAAAATGTAGAAACTGTTCTTACAGTCTTAGACCGCAATTTAGAAAAAGGAAGAAGTCAAATTAAGTCCATGTTTATAAAAACAACTATGGGACCAGTAGTGAGGGTGATCTAATGGCTCATGTTGCTGAATGGAAAAAGGAAGAAGTTAAAGAGCTCAAAGACATTATTAATCAATATGATGTTGTAGGTCTTGTTGATTTAGAAAACATTCCTGCAAAACAGCTCCAAGAAATGAGAAAATCATTAAAAGGTAAAGCTGTTATCAGAATGTCTAAAATTAATTTAATTAATTTAGCTCTTGAAGATTGTAATGCTGAAAAAACCAACATTGTTGATTTATCAGAACATATGGAAGGTCAAATTGCAGTTATTGCCACTGAAATGAATCCTTTCAAATTGTACAAAATATTGGAAGACAGCAAAACTTCAGCTCCTGCAAAACCGGGAACTATTGCTCCTGATGATATTGTTGTGCCTGAAGGAGACACTGGATTTGAACCAGGTCCATTCTTAGGTGAATTACAACAGGTTGGAATTCCTGCAAAAATTGATAAAGGTAAAATTTGCGTACAAAAAGAAACTGTTGTCGTAAATGCTGGTGAAGAAGTATCTAAACAAGTAGCAGCTACTTTATCAAGAATGGATATTAATCCTATGGAAGTAGGGATTGACTTAAAAGCAGTATACGAAGAAGGATCTATTTACACTTCCGATGTACTTGCAATCGACGAAGAACAAACATTAGCTGACGTACAAAATGCATTTAGAAGCGCATTTAACTTATCTGTAAACGCAGCTATACCTACTGATGAAACTATTTCTACTATCATTACTCTTGCATACACCAGAGCAATCAATGTTGGTGTAGAAGCAGCAATTATGACTTCTGAAACTTCAGAACCAATCATCGGTTTAGCACAGGCTAAAATGTTAGCTTTAGCATCCGAAGTGGCTGGTACTGAAGGTGCTATCGATAACGAATTAGCAGACAAACTTGCTAATGTTGCTGTAGCAGCTGCTCCAGTAGTCGAAGAAGTTGTCGAAGAAGAAGAGGAAGAAGAGGAAGAAGAAGAAAATAGTGAAGAAGAAGCAGCAGCTGGGTTAGGAGCTCTCTTCGGTTAAAATTAAAATTTTTATTATTATAAAAACTAACACTTTAAAAAATTAATGGTGATAACATGGAATATATATATGCGGCAATGATTTTGCACAGTGCAGAAAAAGATATTAACGAAGAAAATGTTAAAAGTATTATTGAAGCAGCAGGAATCGAAGCTGATGAAGCTAGAATCAAAGCTTTAATCGCAGCTTTAGAAGATGTTGACATCGACGAAGCTATGGAAACTACTGCTATGGCAGCAGCAGCACCTGCAGCTGCACCTGCAGCAGCAGAAGCTGTTGAAGAAGAAGAGGAAGAAGAAGAGGAAGAAGAAGAAGCTTCTGAAGAAGAAGCTATGGCTGGATTAGGAGCTCTCTTCGGATAGATTTTTTAAATCTATCACCTTTCTTTTTTTTATTTACTATTTTTTTTTACTGATTTTTGGCTGATGGCCAACATAACACATTACTGTTTTTCATAATTTCAATTCCGGTGAGATTCTCATTTTACATGTTCAACATTTGGCAAATTATATATGCTTATCATTTGAAACTATTAATTAACTTATAATTGTGGAATTTTGACGTATTTGTGACAATCCACATCATTGTTTATAATTAAAAATTATTGGGGGCTGTTAATATGAAAAAGACAAAAATAATATGTAGTATAGGTCCTGCGTCTGATTCTTTTGAAGTCATGTGTGAAATGGCAGATAAGGGTATGGACTGTGCGCGTATAAATCTCAGTCACGCAACACATGATAACATCCTGAAAACATTGGACATCATAATGGAAGTGAGAAAAGCATCCCATATGCCCATAGCTATCATGTATGACACCAAAGGTCCTGAGTTCAGAACACTGAAATTTGAAAATGGAAGTGTTGTCCTTAAAAAGGGAGACACGATTAGAATGTCTAAAAACTGCATAACTGGCAGTGAAAAGGAATTTGGAGTCAATCACGGTGATGCCATTGACTGCATCAAAATTGGAGATTTGGTGCTCATAGACAATGCATTGTTTGAATTGGAAGTGATTGAAAAGAAAAAAGACCATGTCCTGCTTAAAGCTCTCGGCGACGGTGAAATTTCAAACAACAAAACAATCAATGTTCCGGGTGTTGATTTAAATCTTGATTTCATAAGCCAAACAGATGAGGCAGACATTACTTTTGCAGCTCAACATTCCTGCGATTATCTGGCATTGTCATTTGTAAATACTAAAGAGGACGTTATTGCGGCACGAAAAATCATTGAGGATGCTGGAGGTGACTCATGCATTATTTCAAAAATAGAAAACCGCAAAGGAATTGAAAATATAGATGAAATAATTGAAGTGTCTGACGGAATAATGGTTGCCCGTGGAGATCTGGGAGTGGAAGTGCCGATGAAAGAGTTGCCTATTCTTCAAAAAAGCATTATCAGAAAATGTCGCCAAAAAGGCAAGTTTGCAATTGTTGCTACTGAAATGCTGGCTTCAATGTATGAAAATCCAAGACCTTCAAGAGCGGAGGTTTCAGATATTGCTAATGCTGTCCTGGACGGAACCGACTGTGTGATGCTTTCAGGAGAAACTGCTGTTGGAAAATATCCTTTGGATTCAGTTGATATTATGGCAGATATATGCAGATATGTGGAATCAACCATCGACTATACAAAACATGTTGCATATAAGGGAACAATAGATACTAGCGACACCATATCCAAATTGGTTGTGGATGCTGTCGAATACTCCGACATCAAATCAATAGTTACACCTACAATGACTGGTTTTACTGCCACTAAAATCAGCAATTTAAGGCCAAACACCATCATTTTGGCTTGTTGTCCTTCAGAACATATTGCAGAAAAACTTGCATTGAATTTTGGCGTCAGGCCTGTAATAACCGATATATATGAAAGTACGGATGATATGATTGACAGCGCAAGAAAAATAGCTCAAAAGGAATTCAACTTGAATAAAGGTGATTTGATAATAGTCACCGGAGGATTTCCGTTAGGTCAAACCAGAAAAACCAATTATCTGAGGATAGTTGAAATATAATTTCAATAATCTAAATCGTTCATTAATTATTTATTAAATTAAAAACATATTTTATACTAATAAATATTTTGAACTGATTCATATGGTAGAAATTTTTGACGAACTTGGTTATAAAAAACAAACATGCAAAACTTGCGGACAGGAGTTCTACTCCCAGGTTACCCGAGATACCTGCGGGGACGCTCCATGTGACGAGTATGAGTTTATCGCAAATCCTGCAACAGATAAACCCTACAACTTATATGAAATCCAGAAAGTTTTTAGAGAATTTTTAGAAAGTGAAGGACACACTCATGTCCACAGATACCCGGTACTTGCCAAAAGATGGAGAGACGACGTATTCCTGGTTGGAGCATCCATCTTCTGTTTCCAGCCTTGGATTACATCTGGTCTTGTAAAACCACCGGCAAACCCTATTGAAATGGCTCAGCCATCAATCAGATTAAACGATGTTGACAATGTCGGAAGAACCGGCCGTCACATGACTTGCTTTACAATGGGAACACACACTGTCATCAACAAGGAAGATGACTTCATCTACTGGGAAGACCGTACAATCGAATTGTGCCATGAATTTTTCGCACACATCGGAATCAACACTGAAGAAATCACATTCATCAAATCCTGGTGGAGCGGAGGCGGTAACGAAGGACCATGCTATGAGGTCTGCTGCCGTGGAGTGGAACTTGCAACACTCGTATTCATCCAGTATGAAACCCTAGAAAACGGTGATAAAAAGGAAATCCCAATCAAGGTAGTGGATACCGGTTACGGTCTTGAGAGGATCGCATGGATTTCTCAGGGGACTCCTACAGCTTACGATGCATGTTTTGCACCTGTCGTTGACAAATTAAAAGAATTGACTGGTGTTGAAATCAATGAGGATATCCAGGGAAGAAACGCACAAATCGCCGGAATGATGGATATTGAAGATATAGGTGATTTAAAAGAGCTCAGACAGCAAGTTGCGGACAGTCTTGATTTGTCCCTTGAGGAATACCTGAAAGCTGCCGAACCGATGGAAGCTATTTACATTATTGCAGACCACACCCGTTGTTTGGCTTTCATGCTTGCAGACGGCATTATTCCTTCAAACGTTAAGGAAGGATACCTTGCACGTTTAGTTTTAAGAAGAACAATAAGGTTCATGAAAGAACTTGGCATGAAGGAATCCCTTGCCGATGTAATGGCAATACAGCTTGATTTCCTCTCAAAATTCTACCCTGAAATTCGTGACTCAGAAGAGCACATCATGAACATCATCACTTTGGAAGAGGAAAGATACGCAGCAACGGTCAAAAAAGGAAAAAGCATTGTTAAAAGGTCAATCAAAAGACTTAAAAAGGAAGGCAAAGATGAAATGCCATTGGAAATGCTGATTGATTTATATGATGCTCATGGAATTCCTCCGGAAACTGTTGTTGAAATGGCTGGTGACGGTTTTACTGTAAATGTTCCGGACAACTTCTTCACTCAGGTTGCTGGAGCTCACGAAAAGGATACTTCAAACAAAAAATCAACATTCAAAGTGGACTTCCCTGAAACTGACTTGTTGTTCTATAAAGATTTCTACCAAAAAGAATTTGATGCGGAAGTTTTGGGCATAGTTGAAAAAGATGGAGACAAATGTTTAATCTTTGACAAAACAGTATTTTATCCTGAAGGAGGAGGTCAGCCATCTGATATGGGTACAGTTTCCATTGATGGAAAAGACATTAACATGAAGCATGCTGAAAAGATTGACAATGTTGTATTGCATCATGTAGATGAAGACATTTCAGAAGATGTGGTTGGCAAAAAAGTCACTGGTGAACTTGACTGGACAAGAAGAATAACTCTTGCACGTCACCACACAGGCACTCACCTTGTGATTGCCGCAGCAAGAAAAGTGTTGGGTCAGCACATCTGGCAGGCCGGTTCACAAAATGGATTGACCCGTGCGCGTATTGACTTGTCTCATTATAAACGTATCACACACGAAGAGCTCAATGAAATTGAAAAATTGGCCAATGAATATGTGATGGATAATATTGATTTGGATATCCAATTCCACACAAGAGATGAAGCACAGGAACTGTACGGATTTGTGCTTTACCAGGGAGGAATCGTACCGGGTAAAATGATTCGTGTTGTAAAAATCCCTGGAGTGGATGTACAGGCTTGTGCAGGTACACACGTTTTAAGAACAGGTGTTGTTGGACCAATCAAAATCAACAAAACCGAAAGGGTTCAGGACGGTGTTGAAAGGATTGACTTTTCAGCAGGTCTTGCAGCAATTGATTCCATGCAGCATGACGGTGAAATATTGCGTGAAAGTTCATCAATATTCAAGGTTGAAAACGATCAATTGCCAAAAACCTGTGACAGATTCTTCAGTGAGTGGAAATCACAGAAAAATGAAATTGACCGTCTGAAATCAGAAATTGCCAGCTTAAAAATGAACTCTTTGGCTGATGAATATGATGAAATCAACGGTTTGAAAGTCGTTCACCAATTAATTGAGGCTGATTTCAAAGAGCTTCAAAAAATGGCCACCGACTTTACTGACAACGGTAATGCAGATGTTGTCATTATGGGAAACAATGACGGTAAAATCGTTGGAGCGGCTTCTCAAAATGCAATTGACAGCGGGGTTAAGATTAATGAAATCATCAAAACTGCAGCAGGAGTGCTTGGCGGTGGCGGTGGAGGCCGTCTGACTTTAGCACAAGGTGCGGGTAAAAACACTGATAAGATGGATGAAGCTATCCGGACTGCTGTTGATTTAATTTAGGGATATTTCATACCCTTTTTTCTTTTTTTACAAAACTTTATAACATATTATTTTTAAAATTATACTTGCTGTTATATTTAAAAACTAGTATTGAAGGGATTGCTATTTTTTCAGCGTGTACTATAAAGAGATGTTTAATATGAATTATGATTTGATTATTGCCAGATATGGTGAAATAGGGATTAAAAGTCCCAAGATAAGGTCACGTTTTGAAAGAAAGCTAGTTAAAAATATTAAGGCTACTTTTGAATGCGATGTTGATAGAAATCAGGGAAGAATCTATGTTCGTCCTGAAGACTTTGATGAAGGTGTAGAAAAGTTAAATAGAGTATTTGGAGTTGTTTCATATTCTCCTGCAACTTCAACACATACAACATATGATGAAATTGATGAGACATTAACTAGGTATACTGAAAAACTTGTTGATAAAGGTCTGATTGATGAAAATACCAAATTTGCAATAAAGTGCCGCCGTGTAGGTCAGCATGATTTCACTTCACAGGAAATGGCGGCTCACTGTGGTGGAGTTGTCAGAAGTGTTGTACTTGCGCCGGTTGATTTGACAAATCCTGATTTGACAATCTTTGTTGAAGTAAGGGAAAACGATACATTTATTTTCCATGAAAAAATCAAAGGTCCCGGTGGCCTTCCATTAGGAACACAAGGTAAAGTCGTTGTTCTTTTATCAAGTGGCATAGATTCTCCTGTTGCAGCATACATGATGATGAAAAGAGGATGTGAAGTCATTGCTTTGCATTGTAATAACGATCCGTTTTCAGGTCCTAAAGTCACTGAAAACTTCAATTTATTGGTTGACCAACTCAATAAGTATGCAAGCGGAAATCCTATAAAAAGAAGAGTTATCGATTATGGCGAGTATCTGACTGTTGCTAAAAATAAGGCTCCCGAAAAAATGACCTGTGTTTTATGCAAGTCCGGAATGTATAGGATTGCAGAAAAACTCGCTTTAAAACTTCATGCAGATGCGATTGTTGACGGAAGCAGTGTAGGTCAGGTTGCCTCACAGACTTTATCAAATATTTTAGCTACTCGTTATGGTGTTGATGTGCCTATTTTATCTCCATTAATAGGGCTTGATAAAGAGGAAATCACTGCAATTGCAAAAGATATCGGAACTTTTGATATCTCCAAAATAGATGATGGTGGATGCAGTGCGGTTCCACGTTATCCTGAAACTCATGCTGATTTGAAACGTGTTAAACAGGCATGTGAAGATATGAATCAGGATATTGAGGTTCAAAAAGCTTTTGAAAACATTAGAAAAATTGATTAATTTTTCTATTTCTTATTTTTTAAAATTATTAAATTCGTTATTATTCTAACATTTTTTAAAATAACCTTGTTAAACATAATAATTAAATAGTATACAACTCAAAAATAATAAATGTCTAGTAAATAATTAATTTACTAATCGAGGTATTTAAAATGAAAACTACAGTTAGTGTAATTAAAGCTGATATTGGAAGTGTGTCTGGACACTGTGTAGCACACCCTGATTTAATGGAGATTTGTGATGAAGTCTTAGCAGATGCTTTGGAAGCAGGTATAATCAAAGATTACTATGTTTCCCGTTGTGGAGACGACATTGACTTAATCATGACTCACGACAAAGGTGTAGAAAACGAAGAAGTTCACAAAACTGCATATGATGCATTCATGAAAGCTACTGAAAGAGCACGTGAATTAAAATTATACGGTGCAGGTCAAGACTTATTATCTGATACATTCTCAGGAAACATCAAAGGTATGGGTCCTGGTGTAGCAGAAATGGAATTCGAAGAAAGACCATCTGACCCGGTACTCGTATTCTGCTGTGACAAAACTGAACCTGGTGCATTCAACTTACCAGTATTCAGAATATTTGCAGATCCATTCAACACTGCAGGACTTGTAATCGACCCATCCTTACACGATGGATTCAAATTTGAAGTATTCGACGTAATCGAACACAGAAAAGTTATCTTAAACTGTCCTGAAGAAATGTACGATTTACTCGCATTAATCGGTTCCACCGGAAGATACGTAATCAAAAGAGTATGGAAGAAAAACGGTGAAATCGCAGCTGCAGTAAGTACTGAAAGATTAAACTTAATGGCTGGAGAATACGTTGGTAAAGACGACCCAGTATGTATTGTAAGAGCACAATCTGGTTTCCCTGCTAACGGTGAATGTGTAGATCCATTTGCATTCCCACATATGGTAAGCGGATGGATGAGAGGATC
>CAZQWN010000009.1:0-41273 GCA_964596915.1 uncultured Methanobrevibacter sp. | reverse complement strand
ATAAAACAATATTATAATTATAGATAATTTATGGATTTCAATCTATTATAAATAACTGATTAAATAGGGAGATATTATATGGTAAAAACTAAAGATAATGTCATAAAACTTGACGATACAGACATCAACATCTTAAAAATCATTAATGAGGATGTTAGAACTTCATATAGACAAATTTCACGCAGTTTAGATGTTTCTGTAGGAACTGTACATAACCGTATCGATAAAATGGTTAAATCAGGAGTAATTAAAAAATTCTCTCCAGTAATCGATCATGAAAAACTAGGATTTGTCTTAACTACAATCATTGGAGTTAGAGTAAAAGGAGGAAAACTTAAAAATTGGGAAGAAAAGACCTTCTTCAATAAAAATGTTGTGGGAATATATGATGTTACCGGGGAATACGATGCATTTTTAATTGCAAAATTCAGAAATACCAATGAATTGAATGCATTCATCAAAGAATTATTAAAAGATCCAATTATAGAAAGAACATACACTCAAACTGTCCTAGATGTTATTAAAGAAGATATGGGATCTTCCAACATATTATAAAAAGCAGTGATGAACTGCTTTTTAAACTATTTTTATCAATTTTCAATTATCCTTAAATGACCCACTATTTTTACTGAAAAAAATGTAAAAAACAACTTTCACCTAAAAAACATTAAAAATCATTCATATCGAAAAATAATATAAATATATAAATAAAGACATGAAAAATATATAATATTTAACTAAAAAATTTCGAGGTAATTAAATTGGCTATATGCTTACCCGACACACAAGATGACACACCAAGCATACCTATAAAATTAACAAGAGTAGGTGTGACCGGAGTTAAAAAACTATTACAATTAGAAAGAAAAAATAAAAGACCTATAATATTATTACCCACCTTTGATGCATTTGTAGACTTACCGAATGATCAAAAAGGTGTGCACATGTCAAGAAATCCTGAAGCAATTAGTGAAGTTCTTGAAACTGTTGCTAAAGATTCTACAGTGGATGTCGAATCATTATGTGCTAAAATTGTAGAATGCATGATGATTAAACACGAATATGCAAAACGTGTTGAAATCTCAATGACTACAGATTTCATGTTTATGAGAGAGTCACCGGTGACAAAAAATAAAACCCAAGAAATGGCTAAATTAATAGCAAAAGCTATTGGATTTAGAGATGAAAACGGAAACGTTTCTATCAGAAAAAGTATTGGTGCGGAAGTCATTGGAATGACTGTATGTCCTTGTGCACAGGAGTCTGTAAGAGAATCTGATAAAGATAAATTATTGGAATTCCTAGATGAAGAAACTACTCAAAAAGTATTAGATACTGTTACTTTTGCTTCACACAATCAAAGAGGCGTTGGAACATTATTAATTGAAGTTCCAGAAGATAAAAATGTTAAAGCAGAAGACCTTATTGATATTATTGAAACTTCAATGAGTTCCCCAGTATGTGAACTGTTAAAAAGACCCGATGAAAATGCAACCGTCATGAATGCACACAGAAAACCTGTGTTTGTTGAAGACTGTGTAAGAAACATGATGGAAAGCATTGCAAACAAATATTCAGATTTCCCTGACGACACATTAATCACTTCCCGTCAAGAAAATCATGAAAGTATTCACAGACACAATGCTTTTGCTGAAAAAGTAACCACAATGGGCGAACTTAAAGAGGAACTAAATATTGAATAGGATATGATTTAATGAAAAAAACTTATGAAATTGCAGGTCAGATAATGGGATTTTTTGATGCTTTTAAAGGATCAAGACCTGCAATTGATAACGACAACATTTTGATTGTAAGAGGAAGGTCACGAACTGTTATCCCACTTAGTGATTTTGAAGCTAAACTTCAAGAAATAGGTGAAATTTTAGGTGGAACCGAAATAGATTCAAATTCTGATAAAATAGAAGAAATCCTGAAAGAAGGAGACAAAAACATACAAAAAAGCAACCTAGTTACAAATACTGTAGACACACAGGGTTTTATGAAAGTTAAGAATGATTTAGAATCAATGGGCCTTGTAGTGGAATATAAAATATTTGAACTTCCGAATTTTGATGTTATTATAGCTATTTGGGAAGATAAAAACGAAATTCCACCATTATATGTGGAAGTTACAGTATCCGAACATAAAGGTTAAACATGCAATCGATTGCCAAAGAAAATATTCTCGAAATATTAGATGCTACAGATAAAGACATAATTAATTTTATGTCTGAAACATCAAAATATCGAGAGAATAATCTTATTACTTTTTCTAAAAATATTTTCATACCCTTGACTGAAATCTGCAGAAATGATTGCGGATATTGCAATTTTAAAAAAAATCCTGATGACCCGCAAGCAATTATTCTTAAAACCAAAGAAGAAATATTAGATGACCTTAAAGAAGCTGAAAAGTATGGCTGTAAAGAGGCGATGTTTGCTTTTGGTGAAGATGCAGACGAAGAAGAAATCGTTCAACTAAAACTTAACGAGTATGGTTATGACAATATGATTGATTATATCTATGATATATGTCAGATGACTTTAGATGAAACTAGCCTCCTTCCCCACACCAACGGAGGCAATTTCAGCTATGATGCTTTAAAGCGCCTGAAAGAGGTGAATGCCTCAATGGGTTTGATGCTTGAAAATTCATCTAAAAGACTAATGGAATTACCTGCACATAATAAAAGTCCTGGAAAAAATCCTGATTTAAGAATAGAAACTATTGAAAATGCAGGGAAACTTAAAATTCCATACACTACAGGAATCTTGATTGGAATTGGTGAGACAAAAGAAGAAATTGCCGATTCTTTATTAACAATTAAAGATATCCATGACAAATATGGTCATATTCAGGAAGTCATTATCCAAAACTTCACCCCAATTCCAGGTATTGAAATGGAAAATTGGGCCGAACCTAGCTTTTTAGATATGATTAGAACAGTTATTGCCGGAACATTAGTATTTAAGGACACTGACGTGAGCATTCAGGTCCCTCCAAATCTAAACAATGACACTGCACAAATATTCTTATTATGTGGTGCTGATGATTGGGGTGGCGTATCACCTGTAAGTCCGGATTTTGTAAATATCACTTCCCCGTGGCCAGGAATTGATGAACTTGAAAAATTGACTGAGGATGCCGGATTTAGACTGACTGAAAGATTATGTGTCTATGAAAAATACATCAACAGTGAATGGTTAAATGATTATCTTTTAGATAAAATAGCTAATCTATCCTAGCATCAACAACAACATGTTCCACACCCGGAGCATATTTTTTAATTTTATTTACTTTTATGATTTCAACATCCCTATCACCTGCCTGAGCGATAATTCTCTCAATAGGTCGGGAGTTCATTAATTTTTGGGGAACAGTTTCATGATAGTGGATTATTCCCCCTTCATTTAAACTATCAATTGCAACTTTTAGATAATGATGAGTTGTTTTTACATAACCCATGACAATCCTATCGGCTTTTAGTTTTGGTGTTTCAATCATGCAATCACCTAAAACTGGAGTGACATTGTTCAATTTATTTAATTTTATATTTTCACATAAATAGTTGTACGAATTGGGATTAATCTCAATTGCATAAACCTGTTCTGCTTTAGAATGAACGCCTATCGGAATTGAAAAATAACCGATTCCGGCAAACATGTCAATAACTGTTTCGCCGTCTTCAACTAACTTTGCTATTCTTAATCGTTCATTGTTATTGCCTTTTGACCACATGACTTTGGATAAGTCAAGCTTAAATAGACATCCATTTTCTTTATTGATGGTTTCAGTTTCACTACCATAAAGAATTTTATAAACCGGCTCCCTTTTTGTTCCCTGAATATGATCAATCTTCATTACAGTTTTAACATTATGCATTTCGGACAATCTTAGAAAATCTTCATTTGAAGAATTACTATCAACAATTAGGATATCTCCTATTTTTTTGTATTTCATTAACTCACCATAATAAGAAAAGTTTATATATGCAAATAGATAATATTAATATTGTTAGTTTATACTAATAATTGATTCTGATTTTAAATAAATTTAAAATGTTAAATTTGATTTTAATATATTACCTTAAGTAGTTGAAATTAGATATTTTAAACTCTTATATGAGGTGAATTTAAATGGATGATAAAATATTAGAAGGTACAACAACCGTTGGAATTACTTGTAAAGATGGAGTTGTATTTGCAAGCGAAAGAAGAGCTAGTATGGGAAACCTTGTAGCTCATAAAGTCGCAGAAAAAATATTTAAAATTGACGATCATATTGTAACAACCATAGCTGGTTCTGTTGGAGATGCACAAAATTTAATGAAAGTCATTGAAGCTGAAGTATCATTATACCAAATGAGAAACAATGATGAAATTAGTGTTAAAGCAGCTGCATCCCTAACAGCGAATATATTACGTTCCGGTCCAATGTATGTTCAAACATTACTTGGAGGAATGGATGGAGACAAACCATCTCTTTACTCTTTAGACCCTGCGGGAGGTATGATTAAAGACACATACATTTCCACAGGTTCAGGTTCTATCGTAGCTTACGGTGTCCTTGAAGACAGATTTAGAGATGATTTAACAACTGACGAAGGAATTGAAATAGCTATAAGAGCTATCAGAGCCGCTGCTGAACGTGACACATATTCAGGAAACGGATATTTAGTTGCTAAAGTAGATAAAGACGGCTTTGAAATGTTAGATATTGAAAAAATTAATGATATTTTGGATAAGATATAGGCGAAACTAATTTTTCATAACTAACTATTTTTTTATATAATAATGTGTAGATAGTTTATGAAATTTAACTAATTATAGCTTAAAGCTTTTCATAAACTATAATAATACACATGACTTTTTTTGAAGGGATTATATGACTTCAGATATTTTAGAAGATATTAAAAAAGAAATTTTGCAAAAGCTACCTGATGAAATTCAAGTTTCAAAAGTAGAGTTTGAAGGGCCTGAAGTGGTAGTTTATACCAAAAATCCAGAAATTATAACTGAAAACAGTGATTTAATAAGGTCACTTGCAAAAGAACTTAGAAAAAGAATTATCATTAGATCCGATAAAAGTGCATTGCTAGAACCTGAAGAAACTATTAACAAAGTACATGAAATAGTTCCTGACGGTGCTGAGATTACTGATATTTACTTTGATACCGTAACTGGTGAAGTAGTAATTACTGCAAAAAAGCCTGGACTTGTTATTGGAAAATATGGAGTAACATCCAGAAATATTGTTAAAAACACTGGATGGGCACCAAAAATTTTAAGAACACCACCAATCAGTTCAGACATTATTGGTAAAATTAGAACCATTCAAAAAAATAGCAGTAAAGACAGAAAAAAATTATTACAACGTCTCGGACGTCAAATCCACCAGGGAAGTAAATACCCGAATGATTGGGCGAGAGTTACTTCAATGGGAGGATTTAAAGAGGTCGGACGTTCATCAATGCTTTTACAAACACCAAATAGTCGTGTATTATTAGACTGTGGAGTGAATGTTGCAGCATCAGACAATAAAAATGCTTTCCCATATTTAAATGCACCGGAATTCTCAATTGAAGAATTGGATGCAGTTATTATTTCTCACGCTCACTTAGACCATTGTGGTTTTGTACCATACCTTTTCCATTATGGATATGACGGACCTGTCTACTGTACAACACCAACTAGAGACTTAACTACACTTTTACAATTCGACCATTTGGACATTGCCCACAGAGAAGGAAATCCTTTACCATTTACATCCAAACATGTAAAGCAAGCAATTAAAAATACCCTAACTCTTGATTATGGAGAAGTTACTGACATCTCTCCAGACATAAGATTAACATTGCATAATGCAGGACACATTTTAGGTTCAGCAATCTCCCACATGCATATTGGTGACGGAGCACATAACTTAGTATACACAGGAGATTTCAAATACGAACCATCAAGATTACTTGAACCTGCAACAATAAGATTCCCCCGCGCTGAAACCGTAATTATGGAAAGTACATATGGAGGAAGAGAAGATGTCCAACCTTCCAGAAACAATGCTGAAAAAGAAATGATGAAAACCATTTACAAAACCCTTAAACGTGGAGGAAAAGTATTGGTTCCAGTATTTGCAGTAGGAAGAGCACAGGAACTGATGGTCGTGTTAGAAGAATACATGAGACATGGATTAATCGAGGAAGTTCCAATTTATATCGATGGAATGATTTGGGAAGCAACTGCAATTCACACTGCAAGGCCCGAATACTTAAGTAAAGATTTAAGAGACCAAATTTTCCATATGGGCAGAAATCCATTTGTTTCAGACATGTTTGAAAAAGTTCAAAATATTGATCAAAGAAAAGAGATTGTCGAAAGCCAACAACCAGCAATCATATTATCCACTTCAGGTATGTTAACTGGAGGAAACTCTGTTGAATACTTCAAATGGTTATGTGAAGATGAAAGAAACACCTTAATCTTTGTAGGATACCAGTCAGAAGGTTCAATGGGTAGAAGAGTCCAAAAAGGATGGAAAGAAATTCCTCTCGAAGACGACGATGGCAGAACCCGACAATTCTGTGTTAAAATGCAAGTAAAAACCATCAACGGATTCAGTGGTCACTCCAACAGAAGACAATTGATGGAATATGTCAAAAGACTTAATCCAAGACCTGAAAAAGTCATTACTTGTCATGGAGATCCATACAAAACTGTTGATTTAGCTTCTTCAATACACAGAAGTTATAAGATTGAAACCAAAACTCCAATCAATTTAGATTGTGTGAGAATTCATTAATAATATTATATATACTAATTGAAACAAAGTATTAATATAATAAATTGTTGTGAGAAATCACAACATCAATTTTTATTTTAATTAAACAATAGGTGTGAAAATGGTTACTTATTCAGAATCTGGTGTTGACATAGACCTTGAAGCTGTTACTGTTTCAAAATTGGCTGACAAGCTCAAGTCAACATTATCATGTAGAGATATTATTACAGATAGCGGCCATTATGCTGCTTTAGTTAAATTAGGTGACAAAGCTATTGCAATGAGTACAGATGGTGTTGGAAGTAAAATCTTAATTGCAGAAATGATGAACAAATACGACACTGTTGGAATCGACTGTATTGCAATGGTTGTTAATGACATTTTATGCGTTGGTGCAGAACCAATAGCTTTAGTTGATTATCTTGCTGTTGAAAAACCAGACCCTGAAAGAGCTTCTGAAATCGCAGAAGGTCTTGTAAAAGGTGCTGAAGAATCTAAAATCGCAATCATTGGCGGTGAAACTGCTTCACTTCCAGGAATTATTAAAGATTTCGACCTTGCAGGAACCGGTATTGGATTCGTAGATATTGATAAAATCATTACTGGAGAAAATATTGAACCTGGAAATGTATTAATTGGTATTAACAGTAATGGTATCCACTCCAACGGATATAGTCTAGCTAGAAAAGCATTATTTGATGATGCCGGATTTAACGTGGATGATAAAATGCCGAATGGTGAAACTACCATCGGTGAAGAGTTAATAAGACCTACTGAACTCTACGTTAAACCTATTGTTGCATTATTTGAAAAAGAATATGATATTAAAGGACTTGCCCACATTACAGGAGGGGGTTTCACCAACCTTAGACGTTTGAAAAAAGGCGTGGGTTACGATATAACTGACCTTCCAGAAGTCCCGGAAATATTTAAATTGATTTACGAACAAGATGTCGACATCAAAGAAATGTATAAAGTTTTCAATATGGGTGTCGGTTTTGTTGTAATCTGTGAAGAAGATGAATCTGAAAAAATTATGGAAACCTTAAAAGAATACTGTGATTGTCAAATCATTGGTAAAGTAACTGATGATGAAAAAATTACTGTTAAATCTTTTGAAGGATCTGAAATTGAATACTGATTAATAATTAAGGGAGTGAATAAATGAAAATAATGAAAGATAAAGAAATAGCTCTTGTAAAAGAAATTTTAAAAGCATTAGGAGCTAGTGAAGAAGACCAAGAATTAGTGGCAGAAGCTACAATCGATGCTGATTTGAAAGGATTTACTTCACATGGTCTTGGCAGATTCCCACAATACATAATTAGTATCGAAGCCGGAACCATAAACTTAAAAGACAGCATTACAATTGAAAAAGAAACTCCAGCTATGGCATTAATCAATGGTAACAGTGGGTTTGGACAAGCAGTATCCTATAAAGCAATGCAAATTGCTATTAAAAAAGCAAAAGAAATGGGTATTGCATGTGTAGGTGTTCATAATTCAAATCACTTTGGAGTTACTGGATTTTATTCTGATTTAGCATTAAGAGAAAACTGCATAGGACTCGTTCTTGCAAACACCGATCCTGCTATTGCACCTTTAGGAGGCAGTGAAGCTTTGATTGGAACAAATCCTATTGCATTAGGAATTCCATCTGAAACATACATTACAGTAGACATGGCAACTTCCGTTACTGCACGTGGAAAAATCATAGAATCCAAAAGAAAAGGATTGGAGTTACCAGACGGATGGGCATTAGATAAAGATGGAAACCCTACAAATGACCCTGAAGCAGCACTTGAAGGATCAATTTTACCATTTGGCGGATTTAAAGGATATGCACTTTCAGCATTAATTGAAATCTTAACCGGACCATTAGTACAGGCGGGTTACGGTCATGGAGTTGCGGGTACAGCTTCACCTACCAAAGACTGCACCAAAGGAGATTTGTATGTTGTAATTGACCCATCAAAATTTGGTGACTTTGATGAATTTGTAGCCCATACAGAAGACTTTGTTTCACAAATCAGAGCTACCGGTGAAAATGTTGCTATTCCGGGAGATTTGGAAGTTAAAAGAATTGCTGATGCCGAAGCAAATGGAATTACAATTGATGAAACATTATATGAACAATTAAAAACAATCTGTGGAGATTTAAACATTGACATAGATTCATATGTTGAAGAATAATTATTCTTCTTCATTCTTTTTTTTAAATTAACGATTGTAAAAAAAATACTTTCGTGAAATTAAAATTTAATATAAATAAATTGAAAATGATATATAAATAGAACAAAACTATATAAGTTAATAAATACTTAAATTATTATACTAGAAAATTTAACTATTTTTTCAAAAAATTTTCTTTAATACAGGAGGAAAAAAGTTATGAAACTTAAAAACTCTTATATCTTATTAATAGCAATGGCAATATTTCTATTAGTAAGTATCGGATCCGTTTGTGCAAGTGACGCTGCAATGGATGCAGATTCACAATTAGCTAATGACGGATCAAATGTCGTTCTTGCAAATGATACATCATCAGATTCAAGTGACAATAATGCAAAAGTAGCTACTACTGTAGTTTCTGAAGATAAAACAATAAATGAAAACGAAAGCGCGAAGATTCCAGTAACAGTGAAAGATTCAGACTCCCATGACATCAATATTACTGCAGGAGATTTGAATGTTACTGAAAATGAAAAAGCTTTAAAATTCAACTATACAAATTCAAGTATTGTTTTAACTGATGAATTGGCTATAGGCAATCATAGTTTACTTATTACATATTTAGGTAATGCAAATTATACAAATTCTTCAACAAAAGTGTTATTATCCATTATTGGACAAAAAGATTTGAATGTATCAAGCACAATTAATGTTAATAGTACAAAAAAGGCAGTAATCCCACTTACAATTACCGATGGAGTAAATGTATATGATATTATTAAGGAAAATTTAACTGCAGTTATTAGTTATACAGAAAATAATGAAACTATTAACAAAACTATTGCTTTTGAATATGTCAACGATACAATTAAATTTGATTATGACTTAAATGCTACAACTTGTAGCTTAAATGTAACTTACACTGAAGGAAATAAAACCTACAGTAAAAAAATTACATTAAACAGAATTTATAATGCAAAAATTGAAATCTTAAATAATGAAAATGAATATCAAACTGGTTATTTCAAGTTTAAAGTAGTTGATACTGATACTAATGAGCCAATCAGTGGAAGAACCCTAAGTTTATACATTGTCAGTTCATCAATCAGTGCAGGATTCAGTGCAACAACCGATGATGAAGGTATTGCTTCTTTTAAAACCAGTGAATTATATGAATTTGACAATACTGATAACAGTTTTGCAATGAAACTGTTAGAAGTTGGAAACCATACAATAAGATTAAGTATGGCTAGCCCAATCATTGCAACCACCGTAAATAGTAATTTAGTTATTACTCCAGCTAACATTAATATCGTGATAAATCCATTTAAAGAATATTACGGAACAACCAAACAGGTTGTTATTAATGTTACTAACGCAAATACCGATGAAGCAATGAGTGGAATCATTCTCCATTTATATATGGCAAATACCACTGCAAAAGATTATTATTTCCAAACTGATTCAAATGGAACAAGTAAAATTAATGTATCAGGATTAGTAAGTGGAGTATATCAGGTTACTGTAAGTAATAATGACACTAACAACATCAACAATAAAAGTGTTGACGGAAGCATTACCATTTTAGCAAAACCAGCTAAAATAACTGTTAGCGTCCCATCAACATATTACTATAATACTGGAAATATTGCTACAATTAAAGTTACAGACAAATCTACAGGTAAAGCAATTGCAGGCGCAATCGTGTTAGTCCAAATTTATACCGGCAAAACATCACAAGCCTACCTTTACCAAGCAAATAATAAAGGAATAATAAATGTTAATTATGCTCCATCAGCTGTTGGATCACATAAAATTGTGGTTACACTGGCAGACACAAGATACTCTGGAAGTGCAGTTACAAAAACAGTTAAAGTTAAAAAAGCAACTGCAAAAATTACCTCAAAAAAAGTAACTGCATACTACAAAGGTGGAAAAAACCTTATTATTACTTTAAAAAATACCAAAAATAATAAAGCGATTTATGCTGCGAAACTTAATCTTAAAATATTCATCTCCAGCAACAGATACTACAACTACAACGGTCAAACTGGATTAGATGGTAAATTAAGAATCTCTCTTGATACCTTCAAACCAGGAACTTACAAAGTGGTTATTTCTAAAGGGGAATCAAAAAACTTTACCGTTAGCAAAAAAACAACACAATTTGTTATTAAAAAGGCTCCGGCTAAATTAATTCCAACCAAATTAACCGCTAAAAAAGGTACTTCTACTAAATTTAAAGTTACCGTGAAAAACAAAAAAACTAATAAAGTTATTAAAAGCGTTAAAGTAAAAATCAAAGTGTATACAGGTAAATCCACTAAAACTTACACTGTATCAACTAATTCAAAAGGAATTGCACAGTTAAATGTAAAATCCTTATCAGTTGGAACACATAAAGTTGTAGTTACCTCTGGAAATTCATATGTAACAGCAAAATCTGCTACATCCAGTATAAAAATAACCAAATAAGAGAATTAATTTTCTCTTACTATTTTTCTTTTTTGTATTTTGCATAAAAACCATCAGTATCCGCATATATAGCGTAAAAACCATATTCTTCCGCTTTTTTTATAGATGATTTAATGTATTGTCTTCCCCAGGAAGTAATCGCTTTTGCACATTCGAATGAATACCATCTGAAACGTGGAAATCCATAAATACCATACATCGTATTTGCAAGTCTTTTGATAGCTTGCTGCTGTACATCCAAAGCCTTTTTTTGTTGTGGGTCTTGAGATGCCTTCATCTCCCGTTTAATTCTAAAACGTTCCTGGAGGATTTTATCAATAACTGATGGAATGAAACCCTGAGGATTCTTTTTAAACTTAATTCCATGCTCAGGAGAAATGTTATATTCTTCTTCGTTTTCAATATCTCCCAAAATCATTACATCAGGGGATATGTTTTTTGAAATGATGATGCTTGGGTACAGACTCCTGAAATCGAATTGAACCAAGTTTTCATGAAGGCCTGTTTCAGGTTCTCGTACGTATCCTCCCTCATTGTCTTCGGCATTTGCACGGTCGGCAAAGTTTGACCCCTGTTTGTTTGGAACAACTTCACCATCAAAATAAGCCTGTTTTACCAAAAACCATTCTGCTTGTTGACCAGTTGCCATACGGGATACATCAAATAAAGGCTGACCGATTATACGGGTAAGTTCTAAATTGAGAGGCAAGGTTTGCTCCGCTATTTTTAAGGTGGAAACCACATCATCCAAGGAATAGTCAAATAAATTATCTAATTCTTCCCCGCCATTGTCCCAAAACTCCCAGATTCTCTCACCAGGGACATCTATCTTTTCTTCACCAAATAATTCATAGTAAACCCTTTCTAATGTATATCTTTCAAGTGACATATAACGCCTCATAACAAGATACAAATCCACATGAATTAATCCTTTAAAAGAAGCGGCATTTGCATAACCCCTTCTGATATATTTAACGTCGGATCCATCCATTCCAATATCCAAATCCACACCTAAAATCTTTGCACGGTCCTTTAGATAAGGGAAGTCGAAATTATCTGAATTATATCCTACAATGATATCAATATTATTTTCCTTAATAATCCTTACAAATTCCTGAATCATCTCACGTTCTGATGAAACCTGATTTACAAAGTCATCACGATTTTCGGAATTGATTTTTGTTGAAATGACCTGATTTATTCCGAAATTACTGGATACGCCGATCATAATAATTTCATCCTCTTCTGAATTAGGCATTCCATGAGGATTTCTAACTTCAAGGTCAAAACTCAATATTCTAAACTTTTGAGGATATTCCGGAACTCTTTTGAGAGGTTCTGTTAATTTTATAATTGTAATATCTTGTTTTTCACTATCAAGATTTGAAAATGAATCAATTTCCTCACCCACCGCAATAACCTCAGTCATAGGGATTACGTCCCTGTCCATAAGATATCTTCTGTAAAATGGAATGTCAAATTCCCTTATTTGAATTACAGATTCCAAATCTCTTAAGTTATCC
Organism: uncultured Methanobrevibacter sp.; assembly: GCA_964596915.1. Classification (GTDB taxonomy): domain Archaea; phylum Methanobacteriota; class Methanobacteria; order Methanobacteriales; family Methanobacteriaceae; genus Methanocatella. Next base: position 28,325 of record CAZQWN010000009.1, on the reverse strand, counting down.
CTATTTTTTGCCAGTTCTTGAGGATGCTTAAATGTGACTTTGATAAATTCTGTTTCTACCTGGAAATCTTTTTTTGTGACTTTTTCAGCACGTACAACATCTAAATTTTCCTTAATTTCATTTATACATTCATCCAAATTATCAGACATAACATACAAATATGGTTCAAATGTGTCATCAATTAAAACTATGTTTTTATCATCCTCTTTTGAAAATAATCTGATTACGGGTTTTTCTTCAAAAGTAACATAATCAATGTCTAAAATAACAACATTTCTCTGCATTTAACCATCTCCAAGAAGATATTCCTTTCTATAATTATCTAAAACGGTATATGTGATTCCTAAAACTAAAGGCCCAATGATAAATCCTACAATACCATACACTAAAGGACCTGACAGAAATCCAACAAGCAATATTAACGGATGTATTTCAGCATAATGACTTGATAAAGCAGGCCTTATGTACATATCAACAGTGCTTAGGAAAAATCCGAACAATAAAACAACAATTGCCCTCGGATAGTTTCCTGAAAATATATCTATAAAGAATAATGCCCAATAAATTGGCCAAGGCCCAAAAATCGGAATCAATTGTAAAATTCCTGTTAAAACACCTAAAAATATTCCATACGGATACCCTAAAAGCGAATATCCTACTGCTCCAAAAATACCTATGATGACAGAAGTCAAAAAGTGTCCGTAAAATATGCTTCTCAGCACATCCTTTATGGACTCCAGAGTATTATCAAAGAAATTTTTAGAGTCATCAGGAACAAAATCCCTAATGAAACTTATGCACTTATCTCCATCACGAACAAAATAGAACACTGAACAGACCATAATAAATAAATCCAGACTAATGTTTAAGAATTTGCTTAAAAATGTAACAGCATAATTTAATACATATTTTGCTATTTCATCCAATGAAGAGTTAATTGATGAATTTATAGAATTTACATCAATCGGCAATTGTGAAATTAACTGATCGATATTTAAATAATAATTACTTGCTAAAATTGATGTAATTACTGAAGATACCTCATAGGAAACATAAGCCACCAGCAAAATCAGAGGTATTAAAACCACTATCATTGCCAGAATAATTGAAAGTGATGAAAATTTTAATTTTGATTGAATCTTATTGGCAACCGGCCTCACCAAATATGCCAAAAGGGCTCCCAATAAGATCATGTTCAATACAGGAAAAATAAACATTAAGGAAATCACCAATAAGAAAATTACCAGCAAGACTGGAGGATTCAAGTAACTTTTAATGTCTACACCCATATTATCCCTCAAATTAATATTTTACGCCTGAAGCATCCCTTCTGTATTTGCCGAATTCTGTAATCTGACATATTTTGTCATTTTCAAAAACGGGACCTTCTACACAAATTCTCCATCCTTCGCCATCAACACAACACTGACCACATACTCCAAGGGCACATTTCATGTATCTTTCAAGGGAATATTGTGCAGGTATTGATGCATCTTCAAGAATATCGAATATTCCTTTCATCATTATCTCAGGTCCGCAGACAAATGCATAATCGTAAGTCGTATCTTCAAGTAAACTCACGGTACAATCTGTTGCAAATCCTTCAAATCCAAAACTTCCATCATCAGTGCAAGGATGAATATCCGCACCCAACTTTTCCAATTCATCAGTGAACAACAGTTCATCTTTTGTTACTGCAGCTGCAACAACATCTACATTATTGCCTTCAATCAAATCACTCGCTATTGCATTAATTGGAGCCATTCCGACACCGCCGCCAATAGCCAGAATATTTTTACCTTCCAATGAATTGTTAAATCCATTTCCATAGCTACCTCTAATTCCTATTTCTTCCCCAACTTCCAAGCTATGCAACTGAGAGGTGAACTCACCAATATTTTTAACAGTGATTGCCAGTTCATTATCTCTAATTTGGGAAATGGACATCGGTTTTTCATTTTTAAAATTCCAAACCATTATAAATTCACCAGGATTGGGGCGTCCTAACGCTTCCATATCCCAGTCAAATTTAAAAGTTTTAATAGTAGGAGTCTCTTCGATAATTTCTTTTATTTGGACAATTTTTGGTTCATTAATCATTCTTTACAACTCCCTGTGTGCAAGACCAACCATTTCATCAATTGATGAATATCCTTTTTCTTGCATAAAATTTTCTAAGCCATTGTTAATGTCATCAAATACTGTAACACCTTCATCCATAATGGCAGTACCGATTTGAACAGCCCTTGCGCCTGCAAAAATAAACTCGGCAACATCCTCAAATGTGTATATTCCCCCAACACCAATCAACGGAATATCTACTGCCTCATAAACTGAGTAAACATTGCTAATTGCAATTGGTTTAATTGCACGACCGCTCATTCCTCCGGATTTATGGAACAAAACTGGCCTTGCAACATCAATATTGATTTTCATCCCCGGACCCAAGGTGTTAATGAGAGACAATGCATCAGCACCTGCATCCTCACATGTTTTAGCAATTTCAGTAATATCCGTAACATTAGGAGTTAATTTTGCAATAATCGGCACTTCTGATGCATCCTTTGCAGCCGAAACGATAGTATGGCTCAAATTACAATCCTGACCAATTGAAGCTCCATAGCCTTCCATCGCATGAGGGCAAGAAATGTTCAGCTCAATCATATCCACATGTTCCTGGACTTCACTGACCAATCGGGAAAATTCATCGGGATTTGCACCATAAATCGAAGCAATAACAACATTATTTTCCCTTTCAATCTTTTTCAGCTCTTCCTTAAAATTATCCACACCGGGATTTGACAGCCCGATTGCATTTAGTATGCCTCCATCAACTGCAACAGTTGTCGGATTAGGATAACCCGGATGAGGATTTAAAGAAAAAGATTTTGAAACTACTCCTCCGGCACCTGATTTTAAAATCCAATTCATAGATGAGGCATTACTGCCCATAATACCTGCAGCCAACATTAATGGATTTCTAAATTCTACTCCACAAACATTTGTTTTCAACATAATATCATCTTTGTAATTAATTGTTTAATTAGTTTTTGTAAATTTGTCAATGATTTCCTGATACTTTTCATTCTGTAATTTTAAACTGATTACATTAGTTTTATTAGATTTAATAATTTCTTCTTTGGATTTGATTAAGTTAGAAATTTCATCGTCTTGTTTTTGAATTATACTGTCTTTCTGTTCCAGTAATTTTTCATAGGTTTTGGATATTTTTCTAAGCTGGACCTCCAGATTTTCAGTATTGGCATGCAACTGCTCCTTATAGTCATCAACGAGAGACCTTAAATATTTAACCTGATCCTGTTTATCCTCAATGATGGAATCTTTTTCCTTCAGCTTTTCGGTTAAATCATCAAGTTCCTTCATTCTAGACTTGTCATAATCAATCTTTGTGTCCAATTTATCTTCCAGATTTTTCTTTTCATATTTGAGCTTGGTGGAATACAATTTTAACTTATTAATTTCTTCCTGTTTATTTTGCAAATCCATTGTAAGCTCATCAATTTCCGCATTTTTAAGTTCCAACTCATATTTTAAATCATTTAAACTTTCATGTGACATAATAACAAATCCAAAAATAGAAAATTATATAATTTAATTTAAATTTTAGTTAAATTAAATGTTATCATAATCTTTATTAAAAATAAAAAAAATATTTTAATTCATGCAATGTTATATAACTTATTCAATTAAAGGATTTTTAGCTTTTAATGATGAAAATGAGCTAATATGTGAAAGACCATTTCCCGAAGATGAAATAATCAATAGATTAGCTCAAATTGCAGAAAAACAAGTTGTAGCTGAAGAACTTGAAATAATAAATGAAGTTTCAAAAGAGTATGATGAAATAATTATCGAATCAAATAAACGGTTATCAGACTATTCATGCGATAAACTTAAAATTGAAACCCCCAATCAAGGTGGAAACTTCCTGAGAAACAATTATGATAAATTTGGTTTGGATAAAGAAGAAATAACTGACATTTACCAAAGATTAGCTATATACAAAATCAAAAAGGAATCTGCAAGTGAAGACAAGCATCTAATCCAAGCAATAAATTCCATTGATGAAATAGATGAAACAATTTCAAAATTGATTGAAAGAATTAGAGAATGGTATGCATTATATTTCCCCGAAATGGATGTTATAAAAAATAATGAAACCTACATCAAATTAATTTCTCAAAACAAAACCAAGGAAAACATCATGGAATCAAAACCAGATGCATTTCCAAGCAATGTCCTGGATTTGGAAGATGACATCAATCCAATTGATTTGGAAATAATGAATAAATATGCCAATTCAATTTTTGAACTTCAGAAAACACGAAAGGAAATTGAACACTACATTGATGCAAAAATGGAAGATATAGCTCCAAATTTAAGATTACTGGTTGGATCATCATTAGGTGCCAAATTAATTTCCCATGCAGGAGGCCTTAAAAGACTTGCAACATACCCATCAAGTACCGTGCAAATAATGGGTGCTGAAAAAGCGCTGTTCCGACATTTGAAAAGTGGTGACAGACCTCCAAAATACGGATTAATCTATCAACACCCACAAGTAAGAGGTGCAAAATGGTGGAATCGTGGAAAAATTGCACGTATGCTTGCAGGTAAAATTTCATTAGCTGTGAGAAGAGATGTTTTCACAAAAACATTTGATGAAAATGTATTTGATGAATTTATCAAAAAAGTAGAGGAAATTGAAAAAAATAATCCATTTCCAACAAAAACTACTAAAAAAAGGAAAGAAGAAAAGGGCAAATCCAAAAATAAAAAGAGAAAAAGTAAAAAAAGAAAGAAAAGGAGATAAAGCATGAATGTTTATTTTAAAGACGGTAATGTAGCTACCAAAAATTTAACTCCTGGGATTTCAGTTTATGGAGAAGAATTAATAAAAGAAGATGAGGAATATAGAATATGGAATCCTAGACGCTCTAAATTAGCAGCTGCCCTTTTAAATGGATTGAAAAATTTAGAAATCTTAGACACTTCAAAAGTCTTATACTTAGGTGCATCAACTGGAACTACAGTTTCCCACATTTCCGATATTGCAATCAATGGAAGAATATATGCAGTTGAATTTTCACCAACAACAGCTAAAAAATTAGTTCAACTTTCACGTCCAAGACCTAATATTGCTCCGATTTTAGGAGATGCAACCAAACCTAAAGGATATCTAAACATTGTTGAAAATGTCGACCTGGTATACTGCGATGTCGCCCAGCCAACACAAAGTGAACTGTTTATGAAAAATATGAACCTGTTTACTGATGATGATGGTGTCGGATTGTTAATGATAAAAGCAAGAAGTATTGACGTAGTGCAAAAACCTAAAAAGATTTTTAAAGAACAAGAGAAGAAATTGAAAGAGAAAGGTTTTAAAATTATTGAAAAAGTAAAACTGGAACCTTACGAAAAAGACCATATTGCATTGCTAGTAGAAAAAAATTTTTAAAAAAAATCACCTATTTTGCAAGGGACAATCACTGAAAAAATACTTCTAAAAAGTATAAAATAATACTACAAAAAACCCGAAAAAGTATTACTTAGATACCTTTTTATACTAGAAAATAAAATATAAAATATGCTAATGCAAATAAAATAAAAGTTCATTGAAACGTCCTTTAGGTGGATTCACTCTATTAATCACTCCATTTAACTAAAGCCTAAAGGCATGAACTTATTTTATTGAAATACTCTTTTTTAACAAAATTATTTTTAAAGATGATTATGCTTATTTTATTTAAAAAAGTATTACTATACAATACCCAAAATTTGATAAAAATATACACTCACCACCAAAAGAATATATGATTAAATTATACATATTAAAAACAATATTGCACTAAAAATGTAAACATAATCCCAAAATCAAAATAACACAACATGAAAAAAACGAAAATAAGAAATTTTAAAAATTGAAAATAATGCCAAAAATGATCATGTTGAAGTTGCCGTTATTTTAATTTCAGACATTATTAAAATAAATAATTTATACACAAACACCAAAATTAAATGCTGAAAAATTAAAATAAAAAAAAGGTTATTGCAAAATAATATGATAATAAGAGCACATGTAGATGAACTCATAACTTTTTAGAAATTACATCACAAATTATTTTTGCAATCTTCTTTTTTGAAGATAAGGGAACGGAGATGACCTCCTCATCGACAATTAAGACCTCATTGTTGTCAGATCCGAAATGGCACTCGTTTCTTGAAATATCATTAGCAATGACCAAATCAGTTCCGGCATCTGCAATCTGTTTTCTTGCACATCCAATGATGTCCTCACGAGAGATGTTGAATTCTGCCTTAAAACCTACTAAAAAGATATCTGGATTAATTTTTTTGATTTGACGAATGATTTTAGTGGTTGGTTTTAAATTTAAAAAAAGTGAACTTGAAGAATCTATTTTTTTATCGGATTTTTGTCTAAATTCAAAATCTGAAACAGCAGCTGTTGAAATAAAAATATCATAATCGGACACCAATTCTAAAACAGCACCATTCATTTCCTGACTAGTTTCAACACGAACCACATCAAAAACTGAAGGGATTTCAACGCTAACATTAGCCACAATCAGTTTTAAATCAGCACCACGAATATAAGCTTCTTTTGCAATCTCCAAACCCATTTTTCCGGAAGATTTATTTGTGATTCCCCTTACAGAATCAATGGGCTCATAAGTTCCGCCCATACTAATTAAAACTTTTTTGCCTTTAATAAAATCAATCCTTTTTATTTAAATTAATAGTTCTTAAAGCTTCTAAAACAATATCCTCTTTAGATGGGAATTTGGCTTTTCCTTCATCCATGCGAGGTTTTATAAATGTGGCTGAACCTTCCTCTTTTATTTTATCAATGTTAGGTTTTATTGCTTTATACATTGAATCATGCATTGACGGGACAAAAATTATTGGAGTATCATGCCCATAAGCAGTGATAAGCAAGGTAGAAATAGGATTGTCTGCAATTTTATATGCAAATTTAGAAATGGTATTTGCAGTAGCTGGAGCAACCAATATTAAATCTTCCTGAGAATATTTAACATGCTCTATTTCACCTGTTAACTTAATAACCACTTCATTACCTGTTGCAAATTCCATTGAATTAGGATGAATAAGTTCGCAAGCCGCTTCACTCATGAAACATTTAACTTCTACATCATTTCGCCTCAGTTCACGGGCCAGTTTAATTGATTCACTGGCAGCTACACTTCCAGTAACGCATAAAATAATCATACTTACACCCAAATCATGTTATTTGAATTCCTGACAATATGTAATCAAAAACATATAAATTATCTTGAAACTCAGAAATAGGTGCACTATACATTATAACATAAGCTTGCCCACCTTTTTCGAACCATACTGCCTTATGTTCCTTCTCACTTGTGCCTTGAGTAGAAGTATAAACATATTCTAATGCATTTTGCCCACCAATTGAAACTTCCCCTGATGAAACTAACTCGAATGAACTGTCCTTTTGCATTGACACATAACTATCATTAACAAAGGTATAAAAATCTCCTTCAATCGGCTTTTTTTCAACATTTACATTAACCTGACCTATGCCGAAAGCATCTACAGAATCAAGTTTAGAAATTGCCATTATAGAATAATTTGAAGTTGCTCTGGAATTACCCCAATCAGAAGGATACTGGATAGTAATACCTCCTTTAGATAACGACAGTATATTCAAATCACTATTTGAATTATTATTGCCCTCACTAGATACCGCTGTAAGGGAAATTGAGAATAATAAAACTATGAGAAGAACTACACTTCCTTTTAAAATACTATTTTTCATTGCATCACCCTAAATTATCCTTCAGTTGTTTCAACATTTGAATCTGAGCTACTTCGACCATTATTAGCTGAATTTCCACTATCATATGATTGTTGTTGACTTTCATAATTTGAATTACTTGATGATGAATCATCATAGTTACTGCTCGAATCATCCGTAGTAGTCTGTATATCCTCAGTTGAATAATCATAATCATAAGTACTATAATTACTATAAGTTGCTGTTGTATTGTTAAGTTTAACATTTTCAGTGAATTCAGGGAATGCAGTATCATTAACAACAGCCACAGTTTCATCCTGAGATAAAGATCCGAAATCTAAATTAAAAATACCATATGCAATTCCTGCAGTGAATCCTATTACCAAAATTAGCAATAACAACAACTTAAATGTTCCACTATCCATTGCAGGTTTTTTCTTTTTATTGTATTTAGCATCAGATTTTTTTGGATTGATAATATACTTTTGAACTAAATCCTGTTCTTCTTTTTTCTTATTTTTGGTAGGTTTTCTTTGCCTGTTTTTAGTTGTATCTCTAGAAGATTTACCTTGCATTGAACGAATTCTTCTAGTAGCATCTCTAGCATCAATGGAGTTTAACTTATCTTCATATTTTGATCTAAAATAACTATACTTTTCAGCAGATATTTTACCAGACCTATAATCTGATTCAAGATTTTCCATGACTCTAATAAGCTTTTCTCTATCATCTGACATTATCCTACCTCCCCGAATTTGTACATTTATTAATTTATATAAACATTAATTTAAAGTTTACTTAAATTCAGGATAGGAACCTAAAACCTTTAAAAAATAAGTATTTTTATCTACTTCATCCAATATATTTTGAACCAATTCCTCATCTTTATGACCATTAAAGTCAACGAAAAACAAATACTTACCTAAACCTTTCTTTGACGGTCTTGATTCAATTTTAGTTAAGTTGATATCATTTTTTTCAAATATTCCTAAAATATTATACAGGCCACCCGGTTTATCTTCATATATTGAAAATATAATGGAAGTCTTATCCATTCCGGTCATCTCATGGTCGGTTTTTGAAACAACAACGAATCTGGTTTCATTATTGTCAACATCCTGAATATTGGAGTGTAAAATTTCCAAACCATATAAATCCACTATTTTTGAATTTCCAATAGCTGCTTTAGATTTATCCCCGATAATATCTTTAGCGGCTCTAGCAGTGCTTATTGCATAATGCGGCTGAATTTTATTTTCCCGAATGAATGCCTGGCATTGGGCAATGGCTTGAGCATGAGAATACACATCTTCAATATCATCCATACTGCAACCGGGATTAACAATTAAATTTTGATTGATCGGAATAACAATCTCTTTATATATTTTTAAATCAAATTTATGGGCTAATGAATCTAAAGTAATACCTACAGGCCCTTCAATAGAATTTTCTATTGGAATAACACCAAAAGAACACTCATCATTAGCAACACTTTCCATAACTGCGGGAATTGTACAATAAGGCACTAATTCATCACCGATAAAACTAGCCGCTTCATGAGTGAAAGTTCCTTTAGGACCTAAAAACGAAATTAATGTAATTTTTAAACCCCCTCTAAAAAATAAAAAAAAAGTGGTATAGTTAAATTAACTATACAAATTTAAGATTCTAATTTTTCAATTAGTTTTAAAATATCTGTTTGTGTAATAATGCCCACTACAGTATCATCTTCAACAACTGGCAAACCATTGAATCCAGTTTCCATCATTATTTTAGATACTTCAGTAATAGACATGTCTCTTGTTACAAAAGTTGGGTTAGCAGACATAATGTCTTCAATGAAAACCTCTTTAATTTGAGATTTTTGATACTTTTCAGGAACTTTTTTTCTAAAGTCTATGAAAGCTCTCATTAAGTCTTTAGAAGTAATCATTCCAACAAGTTTTTCATCTTCAATAACAGGCAATCTTCCAACATGAGATTCAATCATCAATCTTCTTGCATGAATAAGTCTTTCAGTTGGAGACACTGAAATTAAATCTTTTGACATTATCTCTTTTACAGTTATCTTATCGAATGCGATTCCAGTAGCAAGAGTAACAAAATCCGCTTTTGATACTATTCCAACCATTTTATCATCGTCATCCATAACCGGAACAGAACCAATTCCATTGTCCAGCATCAATTTTGCCACATCTTCTAATTGCATTGTTTGCGGAACTGTAAATACATCTTTAACCATTACAGATGAAATATGAAGTCTTGATGCAGGCATACTTTCATATTTTGAAGAACCAAGCTTATTTGCTATGTCCCTTTCTGAAATAATACCAACTAGTTCTTTATTGTTAGTTACAGGCAAACGGGATACATTATGTTTACGTAACAATTTTAAAGCATCAGAAAGATTTTGATCTTTGTCTACAGTGATTAAATCCTCAGACATCAAATTCTTAATTTGCATATTATCATCTCCTAATTTTAAATCAATTTAATATCTTTTAACAGCTTGTAAAATATCTCTTTCAGTGACAATTCCTAATACTTTGTCATCTTTAACGACCGGCACTCCACCAATGTTCCTTTCAGAGAAAAGTTCGCATAATTCTCCAATAGTCATTGTAGGTTCAACAGTTACAGGTTCTTTAACCATAATATCTGAAACTACAGTTTTTAAAACATCAGTTGCTAAATTGGAATTTAAATTATCAAACAGCTCTTTAGCATTCAAGAATCTTATAACATCGGTTGAAGTTAAGATTCCTAAAAGTTTTTTAGCTGCTTTGGAGATATCAGCTTCACCACCAACGATTGGAATTCTTCTTAAACTGTTTCTTACCATGATTTTACATGCACCTTCAAGAGGTGTTCCGGGAGTTGTGGTGAATACTTTTGTACTCATATAATCTTGTACGGTTTCTTTACCTGCCATACCTGCTAAAGATAAAGCAATATCTCTTTCAGTTACAATACCTGAGAGTTTACCGTCAGCATCTGTAAGTGGAATTGCACCTAACTGATTAGATAACATGACTTCAATAGTTTCGCCGATTGAAGCCTTGTTAGATAAAGTGATTAAATCACGAGTCATGATTTCTTTAATTGGTTCATTGATAGCTGCTAAGAAGTTATCTTCGTATTTTTTCTCAATAATGTTGAATTTTTTTCCTCCACCAAAGAAATCCAATATATCCATTACTGTTACAATACCCAATAACTTGCCTGAACCAGGATCTGTGATTGGTAATCTTCTAAATTCATGTTCCATCATTACTTTTGCAGTGTCTTTAATACTTTTTGAAGGAGGAATAGAAACAACATCTCTTGTTGCAATAGCCATTATGTCCCCTTCTTTGTCGTGAACTTTTGTTTCACGCTCAACTGCACCTGTATTTGATTTTCTATTAATGGATGTTTTATTTTTCATTTTCACACCTCAATTTCACATTTGCACTTCAAACATTTAAATAAAATCAATATATTAAAAACAAAAATTATTACTCAATATCCAAAATCTTATGGATTTGAGGAATGGTGGAAACTTCAAAATATTGCCCAACAATTTCAGAAAAGTTAAATAATCTAAAATTAATGTCTCTCCAGTCTGATAGAGGACTAGATGGTTGGATAATTATTTTAAGGTTGCTTTTGTTTGAAATATTTTGTGATAATTTTTCAACTACCCCTTTAAATGACTTTATTTTTGTTGAAGGCAATATAACTACTTTACAATATACACTTATGGACTTCGCCATTAATAAATTTAGTGATTTAATTTCATTTAGAAAAATGCTTTCATCAAAATCGCCATCAAAATGCTCAGGCAACTTTATATCCAATGAAACCATATCCAATTTATCAATCAAATCAATATTGTCAGGCAAAGTGCCATTAGTTTCTAGCATAATTTTTAAATCTAAATTTTTACTGACTTCACTTATAAAGTCAGGATATAAACTCGGTTCACCTCCAGTAAATGAAATGGTCTTGCAATCAGGAGTTAATAATTTTTTAATTTCATCGATTACTTCACAAGGTGTCATTAACCTGCCTGATTTTTCTGATTTACTGTCATTGGTGTCGCAATAGTTGCAGTTCAGATTGCATCCCGCAAATCTGACGAATATTTGTCTTTCACCTATCAATAATCCCTCACCCTGAAAGGATGAGAATATCTCAATGATTGGAGCTTTCATTATAAATCTTTCCTGTATTCGGCGCCCTGACCGATTCCCTCATTGACGCAGACTGCAACATAAGTTAAATTGTCATATGTTTCAGAAAGTTTACGTGCCAATGTTTCTGCAAAGAATTTGGACAGCTCTTCAGCAGAAGTGTATGGGAGAGGTAAAAATACACAATCAACAGAAGGAATGGAATATCCTTTGCCGTCTATTTTAAAGTGAGCGGTTTGTTGTTCTTTCAAATCAAAGATTGAATCTGATTTTTTATCAAAATCCTTAAAATCAATCAACTTGTTATAAACCGGGATTAACAGTCTGTGGTCCAGTTCGTCACAAATTGCTTTAGTGTATGCTTTAACATCTTTAAAGTCGACTACAAACTCGAATTCCCCTGCTCTTTCACCTTCAATTTCAACATCTACAAAGTAAGAATGTCCATGAATAAATCCACATGATTCATGGCCGGGAATTACATGAGCAGAGGAAAATCTTAAATTTGACTGAATACCATTTAGTAAAATTTTCATCCTAACACCTTAGTTTTACTTATATCATTTTCTATTGTTTCCAATTCATTGATGAATCTTTTTGCAGTTTCATTAATTAAATCTAACAAATTATTCTCATTAAATACTTGTTTGCCATTGACTTCAATATCATACAATCCTATTGTTTCGACATCACTTGGAGTTCCCTTATCCTCGAGATTAAGGGCAAAATGTATTTTTGCAGAGCTCAGTGAAACGCTTGCTATTGAAATAGACAGTTTTCCACCGTCAACAAATATATCGTCACCTTCCCTTTTAGTCTGAATTCCATATTCAGTCAGTATTTCCCTAAAAATCATTACCAAAAGCCTTTGTCTTAAATAGGCAATCCTCATGTTCGGAGGCTGCTGGTCAAAGAACTCACAAATAAAATTAACCATGTAATTTGACTTGATTTCAAGGCCAACATCTGCAAAATCCTTTAAGTTATCCGGAGTGATATTGACCGGACCAATCCATGTTACGATTGATGATCCGTAAATTCCGAACTCCTGAAAAGCCCAAGACGGATTTATCTGACTGCCATCATATTCAAAAATTTCATCAATATGTTTATGAGTAATAGACATAAATTATTATTAGATTATATTTTATATAAATATTAATATTATATCAGTTAAAATTAGTATTGAGGAGATACTATGGAAAAAGTACGAACAAGAGATTTCATTTACACAAGCGATGATTTGTATTTCGCATCAACAAATTACATTCACCCCAAAAATAGAGTAATTTCATTTTTAAGATATGTGCCTGACCCTGAAGGAGACCGTGAAAAAGATGGTAAAAGGTACCGAAAAGTAGGGTCTGAAGAAGCATATAGTTATTTAAGAAAAAATCATCCAGATTACCTATATTTTTCAGAAGTTACCAATGTTGAAATGATGGGAGTTCCATTAGATAAGGTTGAAAGAGTAATTAAACCTGAAAATAGATTATTAGGCCTTAAAAGGACTTTTGATGAAGGAGGAGAAGTCAAAAATTCGGAACTGATTGCAAAACTGATGGATGTTGCTGACTTTTTCCATTTCATGGCTGATATCCCTTATGACCATCTTGGAATTTCAGGCTCAATCTTACCTGGCCTTCAAAAAAGCGATGTATCAGATTTGGACTTTGTCGTTTATGGCTTAGATAACCACAGAAGGGCAATAGCTGCTTTTAAAGAGCACCGTGGAAAAGAGGTTTACATCGAAGAGATAGACAAGCACATCACAGTTGAAGGAATCACCAACGACTACTGGGATTTCGTCTATGACAAAAGGATGTTTGACGAAAGCCTTACAAAAGAGGAGTTCAGATGGTATGAAAACAGAAAGGCAAACCGTGGAACAATCAACGGAACCCTGTTCGATATCCTGGCTACAAAGGATTACGATGAAATCGAAGGTGTCTGGGGAGATACCGTATATGAGCCTCAGGGAATCGCCAAAATCGAATGTGATATCGTAAGCGCTCTTGGAGCATTCGACAATCCTTCATTATACACAATCGAAAACGTTGAAATCATTGACGGCGTGGATGTGCCTTTAGATGAGGTTGTTTCATTTACACACACCTATGCCGGAGAGGTTGTTGACGGCGAGCATGTTGTTGCAAAAGGCAAAGTAGAAAAGGTCATTGTCAATGGTGAGTTTTCACATTACCGCATAGTTGTTGGAACCACCCGTGAAGCAATCGATGAATACTTAAAGCTTAAGGAAAGTCCTGCTTAAAACATGTTAATGGATTTATAATGCTTTAGGAACAGCATTATTGAATCCAATTCAATTCTTTTTAATTAATCCTGTTCTTCCAAAACAGCTTGAATCAAAAAGTATATTGGATACAGCTGATTTGTGAATTGATATTCACCTTGTTTTTTAGAACTAGCCAATTCAATTATTCCCAATTTTCTAGACCTGCTGATGAAATCTTTAAATACATTAGATTCCGAATCATTTAAAACATCTTCAAATTCTTTTTTGGTGAATGTGCTATTTGGAAATGCAGCCAGTTTTTTTCCAATTTTCTTGAATAATGACGGATAATTTTCACTTCTGATTTTATTATCTAAAAGCGGTTGAAAATATTTCAATCCAATTCTATTTCCCGCTTCTATTACGCCACCTAATGCATCCTTATCATCAATGTATCCATCAGTATCTTTCCAGAAAGTTGCATCACCAATTTCTTGCATCATGGTCGGCATTCCAGATGAATACTCAACCATACTCTCTAAAGCAGATGGATGCATGTCAATGGAATATGAAGAAAAAATTGTTGTGTAAAACCTTTCAACATCCACATCAGACAATGCTTTCAATTCATGAGTGTGAAATATCCTATTTACAGATGGATTATGGTCATATAATCTCCTGAATTTTTCAGGATATCCAGTTAACATTATACAAATTGGTGCATTTTCAACAGAAGTTGCTAAAGTATCTGCAAAGCTTTTATACCAATTAGCAAATTCAGGAGTTTCAGACAACCCATTTATATCATCAATGACGATGAATAAACCATCTTTATCTTTAAATTCAGAAACCAAATCAGATAAATAGAATGCTAAATTATCCTTAATGTTTTTTAATTCATCTTCAGGAGGTTTGAACTTAATATTTAATCCTCCAAAACCAACTGAATCAATATAGTTGCCAATAATCTTGAAAATCTTACTAGACCATTTTTCAGATCTAATAGCATTCAATATCCTTTCAATTATTTGAATAACCAATTCGTCAATATCATGAACCCCCTCACTCCCAATATGAGCAGCAACCATGAAATAATTATTTCTAGCAAAATCAGAAATATAATTGGCCAAAGATGTTTTTCCCATACCTCTCTTTCCAGTAATGAAAAAATGTTGAGGATTTCCTGATTTAACAGCCGGAAAATATTTTAAAATATCTTTAATGATATCTTTCCTACCCTCAAATCTGTCCGGACTTACAGGTTGTCCCGGCTGAAACAAAGATTCTTTTTCTGAAATATTCATTAAAAACATCTTTTATCTAAAAATAAATTTTATTTCTGTTAATAGTTACTGTATAGTTCACATATTTAAAATTTATCTAAAAATCAATTAAAATCCATTTTACTTGATGAAAGCAATATTTCAAAGCAAAAGCAATTATAATAAATCAAATCAATATTGAAAATCATTTAGAAACTGATTAAACATTACATACCATACATAACTTCATTGTTATAATCAGTGCAAAACAAAATTAATGTTTTCCAAATACGCCTTTTAAAACAAAAGAGTAAAATACTGCATCTCAACTGATTTCACAAAATCAACAACCATTGACTTAACAGTAAAAAAAAGACAAATATTTAAATAATAAAGATAAAAGAATAGATATGAGAGGAGGTTAAGTAAATATCCTGAATTAATAACATTTTAAGAGATGATAATGATGGAATTCAATAAAGAAAAATTCAAAACACTTCTTTCATATATCATCAGCGATGTGAAAATAAGGCAAATGTAGGAAAGACATTAATCTGTAAATTATTATATTTTTCAGATTTCAATTACTATGAGAAATATGAAAGTTCAATAACCAATGAAACCTACATCAAATACGAAAGAGGCCCTTATCCGCACCATATTGATGAAGTAATCGATGAAATGCTTGATGAAGGATTACTTAAAATTGAAAAGAAACCTTATTTCGGAACAACCATCCATAAACATTACCTGCAGCAAGTTCCAAACTTATCTCCACTAAACACCAAAGAGTTAAGCGTAATTAATGAAGTGATTGACAAAATCAGCGTAATGTCTGCAAAAGAAGTCAGTGAATATTCTCACGGAGACATGCCTTGGATGATTACAGAAGATAATGAAGAGCTTGACTACGAATATGTTTTCTACAGAGACCCAGAATACACCGTCAGAGAATATGACAGCTGAATACACCATTAAAATTATCCAAAATTTGATAAGAAGTTAAAACTAACTAAAAAATGCTCCACACTTGAAAAGGACTTTGAAAGGTTGAAAAAAGTATTGTTATTAGATTTGAAAAAGAAGACCATAGATTAACTCAAGACAGGTACAAACAAATCCCATGATTAGGCTCCAAAGTGAAATTTCCAGTATTTAAAATTAAAAAAATTCCGTTGTAAAACAATTCCCGAAGGAAACCAATTAAAATTCAGATTTATTTTCATACTACGCAGGAAACACAAAATAATCTATTTTACAGAAGTTTACTACAAATCAAAACACGAGGTTGAAAACAAACAAAGAATACAGAACATCTGCTCAAACAATGAAACTTATTTTAATGAAGAAAACCCTTCATAAAAGTAAGAACAAGAGATTTATCTACACAAACAATGATTTGTATTTCGCATCAACAAATTACATTCACCGGAAAAAACCGAGTAATTTCATTTAAGATTTAATCCTGACACTGAAGGTGACCGTGAAAAAGACAGTAAACGCCACATATTGGATCAAAAGAGACATATTGCACAAATCGAATGTGACATCGTAAGCGCTCTTGGAGCGTTTGACAATCCGTCATTATACACAATTGAAAACGTTGAAATCATTGCAGGCGTGGATGTGCCTTTAGACGAGGTTGTTTCATTTACACACACCTATGCCGGCGAGGTTGTTGACGGCGAGCATGTTGTTACAAAAGGCAAAGTCGAAAAGGTCATTGTCAACGGTGAGTTTTCACATTACCGCATAGTTGTTGGAACCACCCGTGAAGTAATCGATGAATACTTAAAGCTTAAGGAAAGTCCCTCCTAGGCAATTTAAGATTTATTTCCTTTAAATCAAAAAGTGAATTGCTGAAAAATATCTTATGGCATTGCTAAAATAATTCAAATAGAAAATTAAAAATAGAATTTTCAAAAAAAAGTCAATTAATGTCTATATTGTGAGTTTTACCTCACAATACATCCCATTAGACATTAAAACTACACTATAAATCAAATTTGAGGTTTTCTCCATTAGAGATAACACTCTTGTGTAATTATATTATTGAAGGAATATATAAATATAATCATTTTAGAGTCGTAATTGAATAGTATTTTCTCAAGCAAAAAGGCCTCTGCGAAAATCCTTGGGATGAATATTCTAAAAGTCCGTCATCGAAAATAGTTTCTAATCAATTACAACAAAGAGGTGAAAATTAAGAAATTATGCTCCCATTTTCCTAGCAGACATTAATATCATTAAAATACAAACGACATTTGGAAAATATGTAGCAAGTGAGAACACAATTATCTCCACGATATTTCACCTCTTTTAAATTTATAGTGCAGATGGAGACATCATTCAATTCAAATGAAATGGTGATG
The DNA here is from genome assembly GCA_964596915.1 of uncultured Methanobrevibacter sp. Classification (GTDB taxonomy): domain Archaea; phylum Methanobacteriota; class Methanobacteria; order Methanobacteriales; family Methanobacteriaceae; genus Methanocatella. The sequence goes on along the minus strand of CAZQWN010000009.1, from coordinate 10,464 downwards.
CATAATGAATAAGCACTAGTCAATTTAAACATCATACTTACCACCTCCATTTTAATATTAGAGGCCTATTTCAAGCCATATTATGTATTAAATCTTATTTAAAGCTTGTTGAAGCCATTTCGAAAAATTGCTTTGATAAAAGATAAATATAAACTTTACGAAGATATCCAGAAAAATCAACAACAAATATCCTAAACTAAATCAACTAAAAAAATAATAGTTAGCTTTTTTAAACAAAATCCCTAATAATCAGGCCATATATTATTAACTTTTCACTATTTTAAAATAACGAATATTATTCATTTAAAAAAATAAGAAATATCAATTTTATTCAAGGATTTTTAGGAAAAAATAACATGGATTAATCAAAATCAAACAAATAATATATAAACTTCGAATGCCTAAATAATAATATTCAATTAAATGTGATAATATGACAGAGACAAAAAAATCAGAATGGAACAGTAATCTTGCATTCATGATGGCTATGATTGGTTCTGCTGTCGGTCTTGGAAACATCTGGCGTTTCCCAAACGTTTTATACTCCAACGGTGGTGGATCATTCATGATTCCATATATCGTTTCCCTGTTCCTGCTTGGAATTTCATTCGTTCTGGTAGAATATGCAGTGGGATTCAAGTTTAAAAAATCACTGGCAAGAATACTGTATTCAGTAAATAAAAAACTAGAACCCGTAGCATGGTTCATATTATTAATCGTATTTCTAATTACAACCTATTACGTCTGCGTAGTGGGATGGGACTTTATTTATATCATTTTAAGTATTACAAAAGCATGGGGAGCAAACCCTGATTTGTACTTTGCAAATAACGTATTGCATGCAACAGATTCAATGTCCGGACTCTTTACAATCGTGCCGAATGTCCTCGTATCAGTATTTATCATTTGGTTTTTAGCATGGTTCATTATCAAAAGAGATTTGAACGACGGAATCGGTAAAGTCAGTAAAATCTTACTTCCACTGCTCTGTATAATCGTCGTAGTTATCGTTGCATTCTCACTAACTTTACCTGGCGCTTCAGTAGGTTATACACAGATATTTACACCAGACTGGTCAGCACTAACCAATTTGGACGTATGGCTGGCAGCATTCGGACAGATTGTATTTTCCCTGAGTTTAGGTATGGCAATCGCAATGACATATGCAAGTTATCTTCCTGAAGGTTCAAAACTGGTCGACAATGCAATAATCGTTGCATTTTCAAATTCAGGTTTTGAAGTCTTTAACTCAATCGGAATCTTTTCAATTTTAGGATTCATGGCAGTGACATCAGGAATTCCTTTCAATGAACTTGTAACCGAAGGAACAGGTCTTGCATTCGTAGTTTTCCCACAAGTATTCAATACAATGGGCGGAGTTGCATACCTTATAGGTCCGTTATTCTTCTTGTGCATCCTATTTGCAGGAATCACCTCAGTTATTGCACTTCTTGAAGGAGTATGTTATTCAATTTCAGAAAAATTCCTCATTGAACGTAAAAAGACCGCAACTGTTGTCTGTATCGTCGGATTTTTAATTTCATGCATATTTGCAACAGGTGCCGGAAGTACAATACTCGGAGTATTTGATGCATTCCTGAACAACTTCGCATTGCTGTTTGCAGTGCTTCTCGAATGTATAATCTTCGGTTGGGTTTACAAATTTGACGACCTGATTGAAACATTAAACAACAATTCAACAATCAAAGTCGGCAAAACCTGGAAGACAGTTATCAAATACATCTTACCAATTTGTATCTTCGGTCTTTGGGCTCAAGGAGTTTACTCAACAATAAGCTCCGCTGACGGACTAAGTCTTACCATCATGGCAATACTTACAGTCTTGTTAATTGTAGTTCCATTTATCTTTGCAAAATTGCCTGCAATCAATAAGGATTACTACAACGTGTAAAATTGACTTCAAATAGCTAAATTATTAGCTATTCTCTTTTTTTATTTTATTTTAAAGAATTTAAAGCATTTATAACTTCTTATTTTTTATATTATAAAGTTCTAAGTATTATTACAGAATTTAAGAGGTTATAAAATGATAAATATTTCTTCAATAAAAACCCATATGTACTGTCCCATGAAACTCTACATCCAGAATCATGTTGATGTAAGTGAAAATGAGGACTTTCAGCTTGCAGTTGAAATAAAAAAACTTAAAATTGATATTTTAGACCTGATTCAGAAAAATATGCGCAAAATCAAAAAGGACATGGGACTTGTTCAAATCGAACAGATTCTTTCAGAAAATATCGACTCATACATTAAAAGCAGTGCAAGTGCAATAATATCCATGGATTTAGGCCTTGAAAGCGACCAAATCAATCAGATTCTTGATGACGCTTACTTCAACATTAAAATTACAGCACTTAAAATCAAACAGGCAATGACAATCCTTGACAAAAACGCCTTTGCAATAATAGACATGTTCTTTCCAAATTCAATGTACTCATACCTTTTAAAAGATCCACAGCTCGAACTGATTGGAATGTGCGACAAGATTGAAATAATTGACGGCAAATACTACCCGGTTGCCATTAAAAGTTCTAATCCGCCAGTCAAGGGAGTTTGGGACCAGGATGCAATTGAACTTGTGGCCTATGCAATACTTCTTGAAGAAGAATTTGAAACAGAGGTCTTTGTAGGCTTTATCGATTATGAAAAAATAGGAGACAGACGTCCCGTTGTTATGGATGTCAATCTTAGAAAAGGATTGTTTGATGTGATGAGGGAAGTTAAAGAAATTACCGACAATAAAAAACTTCCGAATGTTCGAAAAAACCCTAGAAAATGCAACAACTGCGAATACAGTGAAATCTGTCTGAAAGATTAAAAAAAGATTAAACAAGTAAATAATGATTTAATAATCATTATTTACCTGAGAGAGTCGTAATAACTCACTATATGTCCATAAACGTGAATTTAATATTTAATTTTGTCTCCAAGTCTTTCGATGCTGAAAACTGCAGTGTCTGCGATGGCCATTACCGCAAGAACACCAGCCTGAATAGGGTCAGTTACAATCAAATCAGCGTATTTTGTTACGCTTCCAGGCATGTTAAGTGAAATTACAACCAGATTGCTTTCTTCCTTAACTTTTTTAACGGATTGAGTAATTTCACCACCCATAAGAGACCCTGCAAGAACAAGAGCACTTACACGAGGAAGCCTTGAGATAGCTTCTATAGCTTCTGCAAGCGGTTTTTCACCAACCAATGGGATTGTATCCACACTTATACGTTCTCCACGTATGTTGTGTCTGTCGGCTTCAGTTATTGCACCAGTAGCTACCTGTGATACCTGTGCTCCTCCACCGACGATAATTATACGTTTTCCCCATATATCAAATTGAGAACCATGCAATTCAACCAGATGCACTTCAGCAATATTGTTTAAATCTTTAATCAACTCATCAATATCCTCAACATGTTCCAATTCCAAGTTAATGGAGCCCATATTGTTTTTTTCAACAAAAAGGTGAACATACCTAATGTTAGCGCCATGGCTGGTGATAACATCTGTAATGTCATCCAGCACTCCTTTTTTCTCGGAAGTTTTAATTGATAATGCGTAATCACTCATTTTTTGGCCTGACTTTATCTAGTTCTGCATGTGCCCTTTTCCATAGGCTTAAAAAATTGTCATCTTTTGTTACCGGAATAACCTTAAGACCTAACTGCTTATGCTCATCTATCCATTCTTCATGAAAAACCGGTATTTCTATTTTAATTGGCTCAGAGGTTTCATTTACGATTATTAAGTTTCTGTAAGGAAAATCCCATTCGACAATGTATCCTCCAAGACTTACCATATGATATGGTCTCATAACAAATTTCATCTAAATCACCTCTATAATAATCCAATTACAATAGCCAATACGCCCAGCAATGTTGTTCCAAGTATTGTTGGCAATAATTGTCTGTTTGTAAATACCGGGCTGAATGCTGAGAATATTCCCATCATAAAGACAAATATCAATGCTACAACAATATTAACTAATATATTCCATGATGTAATAACCGGAGGAATTCCTAAAAACAGTACTGAGAACAATACACCAAGCACCATCATGAAAAATCCTCTTGTAAGATATACTACAGCCCTGTATCTTGCCGCATATTCCATATAAGGTCCTTCAATAACATCACTTTTCGCTTTAATGATTGAAAATGGATATTCGTTCAATATAATCATATATCCAATGAAAAATACTACAGCAGCGATTGCACCGGATACAGTGAATAGGAATGGACCATTGACCTGCTGATATGAAACAATGTCTGCCAGGAAAATGCTTCTTGACTGAGTTATTGGTGCAAACAATGCCAAATATAATGGAAATGATCCATAGGTAATCATTCTTAGAGATCTTCTTGAACTTATATCTTCAATGAATGATTGTGTGGCATTATTGTGAACTGCGCCTTTAATCTGGTCCGGAAACGGCATTCTTACAGACATTACGGATTTGGACAATGCACCCATCAGCACATAACATATTTCCTCAACTTTTAAAAGTCCTACAATAGCCACTAAGCTTGAAAGGGCAGGAATTGCAAAAGCCTGAGGAGTCAATGCGATTAAAAGACATGTAACTACAATAAAACATATTATCGGCAGGGACTTATACAGTCCAGGAACCGGAGATTCAACCTTAACGTTTTCCTTGAAGATGAATTTGATTGGAGCCAAAATTCCCGGAGAGATTACAAGCGGTCCAATTCTCTGCTGGATTCTTGCATGTACGTATTTTCTCTCAATACCAGGCAGCAATGTGGAAATTATAAAACAGATAATAACTGTTACTGCCGCCACGATAATAGAATTAATCATAACATTTGAAAACATTTTCTATCTCCTGATTATCTCTATTGCTCTGTCAGTACATGTAAAACAAGGGTCACATTGTACAATACAAAGTTGAGCATCAGTAATCTGATCTCCAATGCATGCATACTGCATTGCACCAATGTTGGCCATTGAGGGAGTTCTTATTATACTGTGCCTTACTCTTCCACTTTCAAGTGCATATGAATGATATAGTGTTCCCCTTGGAACTTCTATATAACTTTCATTAATGTCAGTGTCAAACATTTCCCAATCCCTGTTGACCACTTTTCCTTCAGGGATATTGGCAATAGCCTGACGAATAATCTTAATTGATTCAAATGATTCAAGGGCTCTCATTACAAGGTTTGATTTTACATCACCGTCATTTTGTGTGATTACATTAAAGTCAAAGTTTTCATATTCAAACATGGTTGTCCTGAGGTCTCTTGCAACACCAGTTGCCCTTAAAGACGGTCCGGTCACTGCAAGTTCAATGGCTTGCTTTTGCGGAAGCACACCTATTCCGGTTACCCTTGACAATAATATGGAATCTGCCATAAACCTTTCAACAAAACCTGTAAGGCCCTCTTCAATTGCATTCATATCGTTTTTAAGCCTCTGCAGTTTGGCTTCATCCAAATCGCATCTTGGTCTTACTCCTCCTAAAACGGAACAGCCGTATTGGACTCTATTTCCACCAATCATGGCAAGCAGTTCCATAACTATTTCCCTTAAGTAGAATACCCTCATGGAAAATGTCTCATGAGACAGCACTTCACAACCGTGCGCCAAATACAAGAAGTGTGAATGCAAACGTTCAAGTTCACTCATTATAACACGAATGTATAAGGCCCTTTCTGGAATTTCAATACCTAAACCAATCTCTGCAGTTCTGCATGAGTTCCATATATGTGCATTAGAACAAATTCCGCAAATTTTTTCTGTAAGTGAATTTGCCTTTTCAACCGGAAGACCTTCCATAATCCTTTCAATACCTCTGTGATTAACGCCTATGGTAATTTCCGCTTCCTGGACTATTTCGTCCTCTACAAAGAATCTTACCCTATATGGTTCCAATGCAGCAGGGTGAACTGTACCCATTGGAATTTCAGTTTCAATAATATTACTTCTTGGTACTTTTTCATCCATTTGATCCCCTCTTTAATCCGCATCCAATAATGTAGGCAACAGTGATACAACTCCGGCCAAAACGTCCTGTGGCCTTACGGCACATCCCGGAACTTTTGCATCTACTGGTATGATATTTTCGACAGGCCCTTCAATTTCCTCTGATGGAATATCACCATGACAGTTTTTGTATACCCCACCCATCAAAGCACAACTTCCTGCAGCTACAACCAATTTAGGATTAGGAATAGCTTTATAAATTTCTTCCAAAGGTTTCCTGTTCAAGTGTGTAACCGGTCCTGTTACAACCAGCACGTCAGCTTCACGAGGATTCCATGTCAAGAACACATTATACTGTTCAGCATCAAATCTTGGTGATAATACTGAATTTACAATTTCAATATCGCATCCGTTACATCCTCCGGTGTAAACCAGCATGACATGTATTGCCCTTACTCTTGAAAATGATTTAATTCCCATCTAATCACCATCCTCATAATTTCTCAATACATTTGTATCTGACAGGTATTGTGCAATAAATTTAAGTTTATCATCTGAAATTTTAAACGGCTGTTCGATAAATTCAGACACATCCACTTCCTGATCACCAACGCAGCTTGGGTGAATTGTTCCTTTTTCACCGTAAAGTGAATATATCGGACAGAAATCATGACAGTAATAACATACAACACATTTTTCAAGATTAATTTCAGGTACTTCACTTTTAGTCCAGTCGTCAGTTATCTTTACCGGACTCGCCAGTTTTTTCATCTCCACTGCACCTGTCGGACAGACGTTAACGCAACCTCCACAACCGATACAGGCCTTCTCATCAACCCTATCGTCCACTTCCACTGAAAGTGTTGAGATTTGCCTTTTAAGCTCCATGTCTGTAACCCTATCGGCTGCAAAAAAGATTCTTTTAAAGTTAGTAAAAGCTCCCTCTAAAGCTATTCTAAGTATATTTCTCATTTAAATACCCTCTATTGAATCTTTAAAATTTCTTTCAAACAAAAATGCCCTTGCAGGACATGCGTTTTTACATGCGCCACAGTAAGTACATTTTTCCTCATTCACTACAAAGTTACCATCAATTTCATCAATCGCATCATATGAACATGTTTTATGGCACAATCCGCAATGCATACATAATTTATGTTCAATGAAGTTAAATCCATCCTTAATTTCATTTTTATACATTGTAGTTTTTGGAATTGCATCAACAGGACAGTGAACAGCACAGTTTTCACACAATACGCATTTATCAAGGTCAACTGATATTGTTCCCCTATGCAATGTGATTGCACCTTCCTGACATACTTCTGAACATATTCCACATGATATACACTCATCGGTAACTTTACCGTCCCAACTGGCTGTCATGAACTGGCGGGCATGAGTTTCGTCACATACCCGGACACATTTTCCACAGCTAACACAGAATCCGGCAAGAGCGGACATCTCTTTTTGGTCATACTCATCGAAGACGAACATCTCATCATCCTCTTTTAGAGTATGAATCGGACAGAAGCGTATCTGTTTTCCATGATTCCTGTTTTCTGTATCCATTGTAGGGTCATATCTGAGTGCTCCAAAAGATTTTTTAAGGGAATCGTTTTCACAAACGTCAGCACATAACCCGCAATTTAGACAGGAAATGATTTTTCCAGTCGGTTTTTGATTAATCTTATTAACAATGATTTCTGAGTCCTCTACGGAAATTGCATTGTGAGGACATGCTTTCATACAATTTAGACAGAGTGTACAATTTGATTTGCTGACTATTTGATGCTTGTTCATAGATCCGTTCGGACAAACATCTTCGCATAGCCTACATTCACTACAAATTCCTTCATCCCTATCGATTTTTACGTGAATTGCGCTTGTCGGACAATACTCCTGACATCTTCCGCATAAAATACACTTTTCTGTATCTGTTCCAATATAAGAGCGGGTAACCTCATTAACTTTAGTTTCTTTCTTAAATGGAACATTATCCAACGGAGGATTTAAAACATTGAAAGATTTTATTAAGGTAATCTGTTTGGATTTTTCCATTTCCCATCCATCCACACGACTTGGGCAGACTTCTGAGCAAACACCGCAACGTGAACAGATACCATACACAATTCCATCCTCAATAGTGATATTGTTTGTAGGGCAGTTGTACATACACATTCCACAGCCGTTACATTTGGCTCTGTCAACCACATACCCCCCGTAGCTATTTTCAAATATTGCTCCGTTAGGGCAGTTTTTATAACATATTCCACAAGTAAGACAGCTGAATGCTTTGCCGTTAATGAACTTGATAGCTTTTGTAGGGCACTGTTTTATACACTCTCTTTTTCCATCACATGTACTAGTCGATAAAAACATTATAAAAACTCCTTATTTACTCCGTGCAAATAGTAGTTTGCCTACAAAAATTCCAATTAATGCAGATAAGAATGCTGTTGAAATAGGTAAATCTGTATAAAACGGATAATTACCTGATTGCCAAGCCACAATAATTCCTGCAATAAATATTACCGCAAATGAGCCAAGAGTGAATTTTGCATCACCGGCATTGAGTTTGATTTGAGAACCTATGAGCAAACCCAATATCAAACCGAATATGATTGGTCCAAATGATATCATTCTTCGCCCTCCTCAACCAATTTTTTAAATCCTGCAAATGCAATAACAATTGAGGAAAGACCTACAAATACTTTCAAACCTACGAATATGTTGAGGTATGGAATGATTCCTGCATTGGTTACATCAGGATAATGGAATACATTCTGGATTGCGGCAGGAACAACATTCAGCAAGTCTGTTCCGAAGTTGTACAGGTAAAATCCGCCAACGAATAAACCTATCAATCCGAAAATTATAAATCCTAACGCACCCACAGATTCTAAAACTTCAATATAAGCGTGGGACAATTCCAATGGGGAATTGCCTAAACCGTAAACAAGAATGGACAGTATAATTCCACTGGCAATCATTGCACCGCCCTGAAAACCTCCACCAGGAGTGATGTGTCCTCCTAGGATAGTCATTATACCCAGACAGATCAATATGATTGAAATTGGCAGGGATATGATTTTTAAAATTACACTACCCTGACTCATTGTTTATCCCCCAATAATCCTCTACCGAATATAAGTAAAACAACCAATCCGGCAGTCAATAATATAATTGATTCACCTAATGTATCGTATGCCCTGAAATCAAAAATAACCACAGTAACGAGGTTTGGAGCTATTTGTGTTCCAAGAGCATTGTAAATATTACTTACACCAGGATTAATGATACCGCTTAAATGGAATATTGCATCAAATAATGTAACAGAAAATATTGCTGTCATTACCGCTGCAAGCAAATTACGAATTGTATTTGTACTAGACAAAGTTACCACCCCAGTAAATAAATGTAACAATTATAGCAAGTGTTACCACCGCATAAAACAACATTTTCTCCAAAGAATCTTCCTGTTCGATTCTGAACTTTGGAATAAGCGGAATATTGCTGATTAACACAACAGCCAATATCAATGTGACAAGACCTGCCAAGAGAATACTGATATGCCTTAACAATAACGCAGCCAATACCAATGAAACAATTATAAATATTTCAGCAGTTATACTTCCTGAAACGTCTGCATTGGTTACAGGCCCTGGTGAAAACAATTTTTTGAATTGCTTTACAACATTGAATATCTGGTCATAAAGTTTCATAATATCCCTCCTACAAAGTTAGAGATTCCGGCTGTTACTATATCTGGGAATATACCTAATAATATTACAATGATCAATAAAACTCCCATAGCGAAAATCATTGTTCTTGGAACTTCCTTTTTCTCCAGTTCCAGTTCCCTTGGTTTTGGTTTTAAAAACATTGTGTAATATGTTTTTACAAATACCACAAATGTAGCTATACTTACCATAATTGCCAAAATTGATATCTCAGGGAATCCGCAATTTAGAGAAGCCTGAACAAGCATTAATTTAGATTGAAAACCGCTTAAAGGAGGCACACCAGCCATTGCCAAACCGGCAATTAAAAGCATTATGCTTACTTTTGGATGGTATGCAAGAAGGCCACCGAGTTTACGTGTATCCACTTCATCGGTAGCATTAACAATTGCACCGAATCCTATGAACAGTAATGCTGTAATGATTATTTCATTCAACGCTTGGAAAAGTCCTGCTGTAACTGCATATTGTGTTCCAAGTCCTATACCTAAACCGATGAATCCCAGCTCTCCTACTGCTAAAAATCCTATCATTCTTCTGAAGTCAGTTTGAGTCAGTGCAAGAGAGACACCCAATATCATAGCCAAGATAGAGAAGAACACTACGAGAACTTCAAAGATAGGCAATGTTGAATAAATTCTAAACATAATCAATACGATTGAAATCATTGAAACTACTGTGAATGACTGAAGCAGTGCTGCCCCATGAGGTTCCGCTTTTGAATAAATTCCAGATTTTATTGTATGGAATGGTGGTA
>CAZQWN010000008.1:0-42114 GCA_964596915.1 uncultured Methanobrevibacter sp. | reverse complement strand
AGTACAGTGGAGGAGCATTTGAGCTTGATGGAGATAACAATTATGTATCAGGTTGCATTTTCAAAGACAATATTGCAGGTCACGTTGGAGGTGATGTGGCGTGGGTTGGAAATGACGGAACATTGACAAACTGTCAGTTCAATTCAATTTCAGATAGGACAAAAGCCAGCCAGTTTGGCGGATCCGTGGTATGGATGGGCAAAAACGGAAAACTTTCAAAATCCATCTTCAACGGATATCATGCCAAAAAATTCGGATCAGCAGTCTACTGGAGGGGAACTGGTGGAAGTCTCACATACTCAATATTGAATGCAACCTATCCCTACTGGGGAAATCCGGACTTTGCAGAATGCAATTACTGGGGTATGAATCTGAATTCCAGCAGTGATTTCATTGCACATGAACTTGTATATTATAATGATTCATATCAGGCACCTCAAAGTTGGGTTAACATAGAATACCTTTCAAACAGCATCAACTTCACATCAAACAATGGGGATGCACTTAATGACTCAATGCCTAACTATAAGTTAAGCTCCTCAGTTGAATTAATAAACAATTCGTACATCATCAAAAAGGCAACTGCACTTGCAACTGCAAATTTGGTTACATACTCAATGTATGATGGTAAATACTTAAATGTTGTTTTAAAAAGCGGAAAGTCAAAACTGGTTTCAAAAGTTATTCAGATTAAAGTAAATGGAAAGACATATACTGAAACTACTGATAATCAGGGCCGAGCTAAGTTTAAAATCAGCCTAAAGAATGCGAAAACTTATGGTGTGGCAGTTAAATTTAGAGGAGATAAATACTATAATGCAGCTTCCAAAAATGTTAAAATCACTGTTAAAAAGCAAAAGCCAACAATAACAGTCAAAAAGGCAACAAAAAAGCTAGTGCAAGTTGTTTTAAAGGACCAGTTTAAAAAAGTGATGGGCAAAAAAACACTCAAGTTGACCATCAATAAAAAGACATATAATGTCAGAACAAACTCAAAAGGTATTGCGGTTTTCAAAATAAGTCTTAAAACTAAAAAAACTTATAAATATTCTGTTAAGTTCACTGGCAATAGCTATTATAATAGTGTTTTAAAAAAAGCATCTTTAAAAGTTAAATAAGTGGAGTATTATACTCCACTTGATGTTATAGTTATGTTCTCTTCATAATGATGTTGTGGATTTTGCTGAGTCAACAACTTTTAAGGAAAAAACCAATCTTTTTAATGTAAGACCTGCACAAATATAATCATGAATTTTTACAAACGACTAGTGATTTATCTTCTGGGATTGTTCATAATGACTGTGGGCATTGCCTTCAGCATCAAATCAAATCTGGGCGTGTCGCCGGTAAGTACAATCCCTTATACATTAACAGTTGTTTGGGGAATTGAAATAGGTTTGGCCACAATCATATTTCACTGTTTTCTAGTCGGGCTGCAGATTATACTTCTTCGAAGGGATTTTAACTTAAAAGACCTTCTCCAGATTCCTGTTGGAATCATATTCGGTTACTTTACCTCTTTCAGTGTCTCTTTAATGAATTTCATTCCGCCAAGCGATTCTTTGGCTGTTTCTTTAATATATATGGCAGTCAGTATTGTTGTTATTGCATTCGGAATCTTTTTATATGTTCCGCCGAAGCTGATTAATCTTGCAGGTGAAGGTGCAATGCTTGCCATTTCAAAAGTGACAAAAATTGAATTTTCCAAAGTCAAAATAGCCTTTGACATATCAATGGTAACCATTTCATTTATCACATGCATTTTCATGATTCATTCACTGGGCAGTGTCGGAATCGGAACAGTGATTTCGGCTGTTCTGGTTGGAACCGTGCTGAATGGTATCATTAGGATTTTTAATCATTTTAAAAAATATAATCCTATTGTTGATGGTTTTTAACACTCTATTTTTAAAAAAATCAAAAAAAATAATTTAAGAAAGTTATCAACTTTCTACAATCCATATTTAAATTTGATTCGGTATTCCTGATTTACGGATTCTGTTTTAACATATTCTCCTTTTATCAGATTAGAGATTTTATCCAAATCTTTATCTGAGATTTTTTCATCATCAGAAAGAGGCAGGAAGAATGTTATTTCATTATCCACAATCAGATAATTTAAAACTTTTGTTTCTCTTTTTTGGTATTTTCCTATTATTTCTTCAATTTGGGATTCCAATTCCTTAGACAAGTTAACCATTTTATTCACCTTTTATTGATTTTGCAAGTTCAGCACCTTTCTTAAATGCTTCTTCATAAATGTCATCATCGGGAACAAATACTGTATCCAATGTGTTAGATATGGTAAAGCCTGCGCTTTCCAAATCTCTTTGGAGTTTTTCGATGGCGCCTCCGCCCCAACCCTTGGATGAAAAAATAAGCGCATTTTTTTCACTGGTTGTGCCTTTGAAATTTAGACAATCCAGCCAGTACATTATGTTCCCAATCCTTGGAAACGGCTTGTTCATCATTGTCGGAGCGCCAAGTGCAATAGCTTTTGAATCCAGAATATCATTAACAACTTCGGATTCGTAATCACTTTCCATATGGTACATTATGGCTTCAACACCTTCACTCATAATTCCTTCCGCAATCTGATAAGCCAATTTTTCGGTTGAATGATGCATAGTATCATATACGATTGTAATTTTATCACTGCAGACGCCTGTTGCCCAATTGGAATATGCCTTAACTATTTTTGACGGATCTTTCCAGATTTGACCGTGGCAGGGTGCAATCATTTTGATTTGATCAACAATACCTGCATCAGTCAACTCTTTAAGTTTCATTCTAAGCATTGGAGCTCCGAGAACCACGAGATTTGCATAGAATTTTTTGGCTGCGTTTAATATAAAGTCTTCAGAGTAGTCTTCAGCATATCTTTTAGATAAACACAGATGCTGTCCGAATGCATCGTTGGAAAACAGTATTCCTTCTTCAGCATACATTACAAACATGCTGTCCGGCCAGTGCAGCATCGGTGCTGAGACAATGTTTAATGTCTTTCCACCTAAATCTATACTGTCTCCGGTTTTGACTTCTGTTATTTCAACATCCGAATAATTATGATATTGTTTTTCTAAAAAATCCGCTCCTTTCGGGGAGGCATAAACTTCTGCATCAGGATATTTTGCAATGCTTTTTCTGAGTCCTATTGAGTGGTCGGGTTCAGTGTGGCATTGAATAAATATATCTATATTATTTTCACGATTTTCCTTAGAGAATGCATCTTCAATTCTTGCATTTAACTGCTCAGTCATGCTGTCTGAGTATACATTATCAATCAGTGCAACTTTCTCATCACCGAATACCAAATAACAGTTGTATGTTGTTCCAGGAATTGCAAATCCATGGAAACTTCTTGTATTCCAATGAAGTGCACCAACCCAGTACACCCCATCAGCAATTTTTACAGATTCTGCTTTCATATTATCACCTGAATTATTTTTTAATTGAGTTTAACATTTTAAATTGTTTAATAAAATAATCATTGAAGTTTTTGCATAGAGCTTCATACCTATTGTTTACACCAATCACACTTTCATGTATTATTGAATTGTTTTCACCTTCAAATCTTGCAAATGTTCCAATCAGTTCTTTTTCATCGCGTATCAGCATTTTTATCATCGGCAGGTCCGCTTCAACAATATGTAAATTTGATAATTTTGCATTTTTAAACATCCTGACTATGTCAATTTTTTCATTATTCACATAACATTCTCTATTTGCAATAATTTTGATTTCAACATTTCTTGGAAGATAATTGAATGCTTTAATCATTATCTGTGCTTCGCCTTTTATCAGAAAGCCTGCTCTTAGAGTGATTGATTTTGTTGCCTTTTTAATTATTTCCTCTTCTTTTTCCAAAATGCCTTCGGCAGTGTGAATGAGCCATACAGGGGCCTGAACCTCTGAAGTATTATTTAGATATAATTCTTCAAGCTTTTTTTCACTCAATTCCAATGCTGCAATCAGATCTTCTTTTTCTTTTTTAAATATTACTGAAGGTTCGATTACAGTATATTTTAAAGGTCTTTCTCTTGTAATTTCAACAAATCCCTTTTTTTCAAGCTGGTTTAAAATATCATAAATTCTTGAACGGGGCAGGTTGGATATTTCTGCAATTTCATCTGCCTGGCCTGTGATGATTTTAGTAAGTCCTATATATGCCTGAGATTCATATCTGCTTAAACCAAGTTTTTTCAAAGATTTTATCATTTTCTCCATCATATTCCTCTTCACATAATGTTAGAAATATTTTTCAAAGGGGAAATATTAATAAATTTTGTCACTTTTTATACAGAATTAGTGACAAACATTTTTAAAAGTGGAAATATTATAAACTTAAAAGAAAACTGAAACTAAGTTTCAGCTTCTTTTTTTTGTTTTTTTAACGATAACCATCTTTTCGTTAATCTGATATTCGGATTTGAGATGATGTTTGCAACTACCTTTTCAATACCTAAATTTTCTGTTTTGCACGGTCTGGCAATAGCTGCTCCGGAAAGTTCTGCCTCAATATGTGAAGCAAGTGTTGCTACCGCTACCGGACTTTCGGGGTTTCCTACAATATAATCACCAGTGATTACTGGTCAACTATCTGCAGGGGCTTTTTTATCCACCCTATTTATTCCTCCTAAATGTTATAAATTTAACTGCGATATAATTGTATTTAAACATTTTGTCACTAAATTGGGATTAACTGTATAAAACAAGACATTTAAAAATGACAAGTTAAAATGCAGTTTTTAAATCAGCCAACAACATAACTGTTAACTGTCACATAAATTTACAATTAGTTATATTTTAATAAAATAATTGACAAATTTTATATTTATAGAAATAAGGAGTCGATATATTGAAATTTCATAAGATAAGTATAGTTTTTCTGTTCTTATTGATAATGACAATGGGTGTTGTCTGTGCTGAAGATGTAAATCAGACAGCTCAAGACACATTGGAAATGACCGATACACAGGACGTTATCTCCGATGCCAATGCTTTGTCATTTGATGATTTATCTAAAAAGATAACTGAATCATCAGGTTCAATAATTTTAGACAGCGATTATAAATATAGTGAAACAGACAGTGTAAAGCATATAGAATTTAAAAAAAAGACTATTACAATTGACGGTAACAATCATGTGATTGATGCTGACGGCAAGACATACATGTTTAAGGCGGTTGGCGGTAGTTTGACATTGAAAAATCTTGTAATCAAAAACTCCAACGATACTGCTATAATAGTTCAGGACGGTACACTGAAGACAATAAACGTTACATTCATTAATGACACTTCTTCAGATTATGGAGGTGCAGTATATGCCCATAACGCCAAATATTACAGTACCGACGATAAATTTATAGACAATTTCGCCAAAAATGCTGGAGCGGCAGTATATGGAACCCAAGGTTCCCTAATATACATAGACAACTCAACATTCACAAGCAAAAATCAGATTGTGTGGAGTTTGATTTATGGTTCTCAGAGTGAGATTGAGATTTCAAACTGTATTTTTGCAAACACCACCTCAAAATACGCAACTGCAATACATTCCACATTCTACACAACAATCAAAAAATCAAAATTCATCAACCTGACTGCACTTGCAACCGGCGGAGCTGTTGCAATAAAATGTGATGATAATAAAGTTTATTGCAAATTAACAGTTGAAGATTGTGAGTTTACAAACATCACTGCTGTGAGAAACGGTGGAGCAATCTATGCAGATATCATAGCCAACAGTCCATCCGGAAAAATTAAAACAGGACTTGTTGAAATCAAAAACACTATCTTTGACAACAACGCAGCAGATTTTGGTGGAGCATTAGTCCAGCTTGGAGGAACCCTTAATGTGGAAAACTCAACATTCACCAATAATGTTGCATCTGAAAGTGGTGGTGCAATCTACACCTCAGCTGCTGCTGTAAACATTAACGATGCCACATTTACAAACAACAGTGCAAATAAACCTGACGGTAAAGGTGGAGCGATATATCTGGACAATGAAAAAGCAATCATTGATAATTCCATATTCACCGACAATGTTGCAGGTTACGGTCAGGCGATTTACAGTTATGTAACATTATACGATATCAGGAATTCACAGTTTAAAAACAATGACATCTACACAAGATTCGACCAAAACAAAAGCAGCATAACAAACTGCGGTGAATACACAGCCACAATAAACGACAAAAAAATAGAGTATGCCACAAGATACTCAGGTGAACAGATCATATTGAATCCTCTTCCTATCAGCGGTTCAGCTGAGGATTCCTACTTCAATCTGAATGATTTGGGTCTTGTGACTCCTGTTAAAGACCAAGGTTCAATGGGTTCATGCTGGGCGTTTGGTGCTGCAGGCGCATTTGAATCTGCATATCTGATTGCAACTGGTCTGGAAATTGACATTTCCGAAAACAATATTCAAAACCTGGGCCTTCCGTATACTGAATTCGGACAAACTGCCCTAACCGAAGGCGGTAATATGGATATGTCTACATCATATTTCGTAAGCTGGCTTGGAGCAATCAACTCAACAGATGATTTTTACGATGAACTTGGAAAATTGTCTGCCCTGAAATATGGTCCTGATGCAATCCGTGTCGTAAATGCGGTATATATAAACATATCCGACAGGAATGCGATTAAGGAACACCTTACAAAATACGGTGCAATGAACTTATATATATACGGTGCGGATTCAGGTGACAAATCCTACAGTGACGTTTACAAGTCAGTGTACAACTCAAAGTATCAGGGAAACCATTATGTGACCCTTGTGGGATGGAACGATTCATTTTCAAAAAACAATTTCGCAACTAAAGCTCCGGGCAATGGTGCCTGGATTTGTAAAAACAGTTGGGGAAGCAATTGGGGAGACGGAGGATATTTCTACATTTCATACTATGACGCATCATTAAATCAAAATGCAGTGGGATTCACATTCGACAATGTGGAAATGTATGAAACATTATATCAAAATGAAGTCTGCGGTGATCTCGATTATAACTCTAAATTCTATACCTACGGACAGTTATTTAATGCAAGTGAGATGGGAGAGATAATTGCTGCTGTTGGAACTTACTTTGAAAAGGCTAACAGTCCATATACAATTTCAGTGTTCATTAATGACAGACCTGCTTACACCCAAAGCGGTAAAACAAACCATGCAGGATATGAAACAGTCAAATTGAACAGCTACATTACAGCAGATCCAAATTCCACATTTGAAATCAGAATAACCGCAAGTTCATTGCCGGCTATTAGCAGTTCAAGAGGCATTTTCGTTTCCGGTGTGAATTATGTATACAGTGACGGGGAAAAAATTGACATTGCAGAGGAGGAATTAATAGCTCCGATTAAAGTATACACTTATCATGGCCAGGAAATCGCAAAAACCCATGTAAGGTATTATGACAATGAAACTGAAACTATATTCACTGTTGAAAATGTCAGTGGTGACAGCATTCAGGCAAGCTTCAACAATACAAATTACACAATCCAAATCGTAAATGGAACCGGAAGCATTTCCCTTGGAATATTGCCTACCGGCGAATACCTTGTAACAATGACTCACAACAATCGTACTTTCTCAGTTCCTGTATTGGTAAAAACAACCATTTTCAGTGATGACCAAAAAGATATGACCCTTGCATACAATGCAGTCGGCTCATTTTCCGTACAGTTCCTTGACTCAAACGGTAATCCTTTAGCAAACACTACTGTTGATGCAAAATATGATCATAAAACAGTTTCAAATGCAAAAACAGATAAAGAGGGTATATTAAAAATTATCATTGACACAAAGTCAATCGGAAAACACTACATTGACTATGTGAATCATATAAATGGCGAAACATTAAATGTTATTATAAATGTCGTTTCAAGATTCGTTGGAAATTCAAACGTCAACATGTACTACTTCGACGGACACAAATACAAGGTACGTATAAAAGATAATGATGGTAAATTCGTCGGTAAAAACCAGATTGTAACCATTAAAATCGGTAAAAAATCATATAAGGTAAAAACCAATGCCAACGGATATGCAATCTTGAAAATACCTTCCAAAATCACTCCTGGAAAATACACAATATCTGCAACATACAAAGGCCAGACTGTTAAAAACAAATTGGTTGTAAAACAGGTATTGAAAACCACAAAAACAGTTAAAGTCAAAAAGTCAGCCAAAAAACTTGTATTGAAAGCAACCCTCAAGAAAGGAAAAACAGCTATCAAAAGCAAAGTCATCAAATTCAAGGTCAACGGCAAGACTTACAAGGCAAAAACCAACAAGAAAGGTATTGCAAAGGTAACCATCAAAAAGGCAGCTATCAGCAAACTTAAAGTGGGCAAAAAATACGCAATCAAAGTAAGCTACTTGAGTGATGCTGTAAAAGCAACCTTAAGAGTTAAACGTTAGAGATTTAATCTCTAACCCTTTATTTTTTTTAAAATTGATTTAAAATTGTAATTATTAAAAATCATTTAAATATTAGTTATTTTTTTTATAAACCCTTTAAAATTAAATAGTGGAGCATTTATACTCCACTGGATGTTACAATAGTTATGTTTTCTTCGTATAGTGGTGTCTTAGCGTCAGATGAGTCTACAACATATACTTTTGCTTTTAGTGGTTGGGCCTGATTGAAATAGTAACTGGAAATTTTGTATGTGTTTCCACTTTGAGGATTAAATTCATTCCATCCTATGATTGAATCAATTATTTTGTTTTCACTATCATAATAATCTACATTAACACACAAATAATCGAAGTTAGAATCAACACGAATATCACCAGTTATATATCCGCTATAATATCCATAGCCGTCATCTGTGATGTTTTGTGTAAGATTGCCGACAGCGACTGAGTTTTCAGCATTTACTTGATAAATGGCACCACTAGCTATTAACATTACAAAAATTAATATGAATGTCAATATTGGTATTGCCCATAATCTTTTATCATTGTTGTGCATTCCTTTAAAATATAATGCTAATATTGCTGTTATAATAAACAACAATGCTGAAATTTCACCAAAACGACCAATAAACATGTAGATTAGCACACCAGTAACAATAAATTCTGCTGCGGCTATGATTGGTTCGTTCATTTTTTCCATTAAAAAGATTCCAATTAATCCACCTATAACTGCAATTGCCATTCCCATCAGAATATTGTCCCAACCCATTAACATAGGGGTTCCAAGACCTTCACCAACTCCAACAACAATTGCAATTATTGCTAAAATCAAGGGTAATTTGTTTATAAATTCACTTTTATCATTTTTAACGTCAGACTGTTTATTTTCAGAAACTTTAATTACTTTTGGTTTTTCTTCTATAGGATTCTCATTAAGTTTGAATCCGCAGGAATCACAAAATTCAGCATCATCTTCAAGTTCGTGACCACATTTTCTACAATATTGGACCATATTTTTTCCTCCTATCTTGTTATAATGTATATTATAATTTATTTGTTATTGGATATAAAATTATTATCTAATATAATCTTTTTGTATATGGTAATTGTTGTTATTAAAATTTTCAAGTTTATTTTAAGTTTATATTGTAGTCTCCTTATTTACTTTAAACAAAAAAGTTTATTTTATCAAAAAATATAAGCTTCATTTTTATTCCTTTTGATTTTTTTCTCTTTAACTAACTAATGGATGTATATATATCAAAAACATTAACTTTCAAAATTCAAATGGTTGTCGTTAATGTTACTGTAGCTAAATATTTCAATACTATCTAAAAGTAATAGTTAATTTAATCAAAGCTATTTTGAATTTAATGATGGTTAATTGTAACACCAAAATCTACTTTTAGCAATTGCTTTGAAGTAATAAAATTGATTTCACTTTGAAAAATTGATTTAACTGCATAAATGGATTATTTTACTTTTAAATCAATTTTTACTTGTAATTATTTAAATTAAAGAAATATTTATAACATATGAAGTTCAAAGTAGTATCTGACTTAGTTTTTATTGAATCTTAAATGAGGTGTTGTTATGATATATCAGGGCTGTAATGGTACAATGATGATTTCATCTGAAAGTGATGTTGTTCGAAATAACTTTGCATATAGTCAGCTAGAAAAGTTTTTAATCTCTTTAAGTGCTAAATATGGGTTGGGTGAGGTTCTTTTTCTGGAGAAAAATCCTAAAAACAATAATGCCACTGATTCATTTTATATTCGGGCACCTAAGGATTGGTCCGTCGAACAGATTTTTGAAGTATGGGATTGTGTTCTTGATGAATCTGAGGATTTTATACAAGAGCATGATTTTGACTCCGAATTGGATTTGTGCGGTATTTCTGTTAGCAACAAATATTGAGGTATTCTCATGACTTATGCATTTGTTCTGGAACATTTGCAGGCATTTGCTAAATATCTCTATGAACATGATTTTTCCTATGAAAATTAGGGTAACTATTTTTTAACATGAATTTTACATTAATTCTAAAATTTTGTCATGATGCACTAAATTAAACCATCTAATATATATACTAATTAAAAACATACATTAAATCATTAACAAAGTAATTTTAATTAAAGAAAGGTTTGATAATATGGTTAGATTTTCACAAAGTCTTGATGATAAGCAAGCAAGGAATAGAGAAAAACCTTACGAACAAGTCAGGGATAATCCTTATTATCCTCCTCAACAAAGGCAACCTCAGCCAGCTGACGTAAGGGATACCAGATTATACTCTCAACCTCCAAGACCAGTGCGAAAAGAACCAGCATATCAAAGACAGGATAATTTCTACAGGCAACCTCAAAGGGAGGAAATCGATGAAATTATCTATGAAAGGCCTGTAATTGAAAAGGAATCAGTAAAACCTGACCTGTCAAAACCTGAATTGAAATTCCCTGCTGACCAGAACATTCAGTTTGGCGTTGAATACGCTCCGAATTCAAGACCTCCTGTAATAGGTAAAAACCACACAATCAGATCAAATTCAATTATCTACAATGATGTGGTAATTGGTGATAATTTCAGGACTGGTCATAATGTTGTCATTCGTGAAAACACCAATATTGGGGATGATGTACTAATCGGAACCAATACTGTCATTGAGGGGGACGTTATTATTGGAAATGACGTCAGCATACAATCCAATGTATATATTCCAACCAATTCGGTAATTGAAGACAATGTATTTATCGGACCTTGTGCTTGTTTTACAAATGATAAATATCCTGTAAGGATTAACTATGAATTGCAGGGACCTAAGGTAAGGCGTGGAGCTTCCATTGGAGGTAACACAACTTTTCTGTCCAATGTTGAAGTTGGAGAGGGTTCCATTGTTGCA
This sequence comes from uncultured Methanobrevibacter sp., assembly GCA_964596915.1. Classification (GTDB taxonomy): domain Archaea; phylum Methanobacteriota; class Methanobacteria; order Methanobacteriales; family Methanobacteriaceae; genus Methanocatella. Next base: position 30,781 of record CAZQWN010000008.1, on the reverse strand, counting down.
GCGGGAGCTATTGTTATACATTCAGTTCCGCCGTTCTACCTGGCAATCGGAACACCTGCCCGTATCAAACCGCTTCCGGATCACTTGAAAGTTCCAAACAGGTTCTGATTTTTAAAGGAGATTATAATATGGCTCAATATAAATGTAAAATCTGTGGATATGTTTTAGATGAAGACAATTATGAAGAAGGATTGAATATTCCTGCCGGAACTAAATTCGAAGACCTTCCGGCATCATTCAAATGTCCAAAATGTCGTATGGCAAAAGCAATGTTTGAAAAAATTTAAATAGTTTTATATATTACTAATAAATAAAATAATATTAAAAAATTATACAATTTAAAGGAGATTGTTAAATATGGCAAAATTTAAATGTAAACTTTGCGGATATGTAACCGAAGAATTTGATGAATTACCTGAAGACTACAAATGTCCTATGTGTGGCGCAACCGCTGACATGTTCGAAAAAGTAGACTAGGTGTATTAATGGCTTACGTTTGCAAAGTATGCGGATTTGTCTTGGAAGAAGACGAATTACCGGAAGATTACGTATGTCCAGTTTGTGGCGTACCAGCAGCAAACTTTGAAGAACAATAAGTTCTTCACTTTTAATTTTTTTCCAAAAACTGTTTATTTTTAAAATTAGTTTCTATTTTTCCAGAGTATTTATCGAATATCTTTAGAATGTCTCTGTTGTCTTTTGATACGATGTCATAGCTTACCTTATTTGAATAGTCTTTGTCTATGACTTCCAGGTTATTGTTTCTGACTTCTGTATCTGCTATTTTTATTTCGGTGTATTCAAATGTTATTGTATATACTTTATATTCCTCAATTTCAAGAATTTCAGCTTCACCGATTGCTTCCATGACTGATTTTGAATATGCCCTTACAAGTCCTCCGGCACCAAGCTTTATTCCGCCGAAATATCTGGTAACGACTGCAGTCACATTGTGAATCTCGTTTTTTCTTAAAACGTTAATCATTGGTTTTCCAGCAGTTCCTCCAGGTTCTCCGTCATCGTCAAAGCCTTCTCCGTCACTTACAATGTATGCAGTACAGTTATGGGTTGCATCTGAATATTGCTGGTTTAGTTTCTGGATTATTTCCTTTGATTCCTTTTTTGTTCTTGTTGGAAATAATGAGCAAATAAACTGTGATTTCTTTACATTTATTTCGCTTTGAACTGCTTTTTTTATAGTTTTCATGTTATCAATAATTTTATATATTTAATCAAATATATTATTGTTAGTAAATTTTTAAGGGTGTTAAAATTGTCAAGTCGATCTGCTACTGTTTTAGTAATATTTGTTGTGGCATGCGTTGCATTTTGCCTGGCCACTGTTTTCGCATCTATGACAGGACCAATATCAATTTTACCAAATGAAAGTGAGTCCGGTGGGATTTTAGACAATCTTTCAGTAATAGAAAATGCAGACACTGGGGATTATCAGTCTTCAAGTTATGATTATTCCAACGATTATTCATCAAGTAATGATGACTCACAATCTGATGAGCCGCAAGTGGAGACTACTACGGATGATTCTTCATCAAGTAGTTCTAGTTCTTCTAGTTCAAGTTCATCTTCATCATCAAGTAGTTCTAGTTCTTCAAATACAGAACATTCTAGTGAATCTGATTCTTCAAATATTGAAACTACTATTGATGGGATTTAATCCCTATTTCTTTTTTTTTAAAAATCTAACAATTTTTCAATATCAAACAGTACTGAGTTGATTGCTAGGCTAAACAGTCTGTTTCCGTAATCTTCATCCACATAAACGCCGTTTTCTTCAACGTCTTTTGCACCTTCTTCAATGTTGGGGTCATCCTTGCGTGCCTGGCTGAATCCATATAGGCCAACTTCCTCATATTCATTGACATTTGCCTGATTTATGACTTCCTCTTCGTTGACGATGCCTAAAACCTTGGCCATTGACAGTTCTCCGCTGCCGCCGTGAGGTCCTTCGGAGGATATTACCTTATTGTTGAATGTGATTGACAGACCAGTTTTGTCTTCAATGTCCCACAGCTCGGCCATCAGTGGAATGTTTCCTCCATGGGCATTGACTATGACGACCTTTTCTATATCCAGAAATTTCTTAGCGGAATTTAGTGTGTTGATAACGTTTTCCTTTAGAACGTTCAAGGAAACGTGAACTCCATGGTCTATTGTATCCAATTCGTATGCTGGAAAGATGATTCCTAAAAATTTGGCTCCACTTATAAGTGATGCCTGAAATGCGATGTGGGCGCCAATTTTAGCATCAGTATCAATTGGAAGGGCAGGTCCATGGTTTTCCAGGTGTGATCCAAGCGCTATTAATCCAACCTTGTGAACTTGTGGGTTTTTAATATTTCCTGCCCTATATCTTAGCTCTGCCATTTAAAACACCTCTATATCTCAAAGTTCCAGATGTCGTCGCCGACATAATGTTTTGTTTCAACTGCTTTTCCGGAATCGTTTTCAACCATTTCTTCGCCGGCAATTAAACTCACTCCGATAGCCAGAGGTTTTCCATGGGTTTCGTCTACGATTAAAACGATGTCTCCCGGTTCGACACCTTTGGATGTTTTAACGATTCCTGGACTCATTATGTCTGCGCCATTGCTTACAAATCTGATGGCTCCCATATCGACGGTAACTGTCTTTGCATCAATCTCATTTGCAAGAGCCGCCTTTAGGGTTGGGAAAGGTTTTTCATCGATGATTATGATGTATGGTTCGCCATCTACTAAAATAAATGAATTAAGTTCAGCTTCAAGTATCTCAACATTCTTTTTGCCTTGAAGCAATTCTCCATATTCTCCTAATTGTGATTTTATCTCTTTAATTTTCTTCTTTTTTAAGAAATTTCTTTTTTTAACTTTTATAGCCATGTTTATCCCACAATATATTAATAAATAATATTTTGTATTTTCAATAAATAAAACTATTCATTACATCTTAGAAAGACATCTTCATAATTTATTTCATCATTTATGTTGGCATTGACCAGGGGTTTGTCCCGCCATGCATATTTTGTAATTGTGCTTGCATTACTGTTCGTCAGTCTGTCAATACATGAATTAATCACCATCAATTCCTTTGTGCTGAATTTCAATGTTGGAATGATTGTCGGATAGTATTTGTGTATGGTTCTGTTGTAATATGGTTCCTTTCGCATGAACAGCTGTCTTTTGGATATCATGTCTTCTGTGATTTTTCTGAAGTGTTTTGGTTTTATCCCTCTTTTCGATTTGATATAGGTTTCTTTTGTTAAGAATGTTTTGTAAAGCTCGTAATAGTTAAAATCGATGAAATACATTACTGTACAAAGTACTGTTTTTCCTAAATTGGGTTTGTTTGAACATTTGAACAGTATGTATAGGATTAGGTTGATATATTTTTCTTCATTGAATTTCATGTGTAAGCCTAGTGACGGTTTGTAATAGTAGGTTTGATTTCAAACAATATAAGTGAAGTCAGAGAGCATTTGATGAGTAATATAAATGGGGGTTATGCTAATTATTTAATATAGGCTTTAATTTTTCATTAGTTTGGTCTAAAATAAGGTAACATTTATATAGTAGGTTCTTTATAATTAATAGTATTAGTTTTAATTAGGTTTTGTCTTATCTTAACTTGATTATATTATGAATTTTCAAATTCAAATTTAAAACTAAAATTTTTGATAATATAAGGTGATATAATGAGCGGACAAAATGTTCAAAGACCACTTGATGCATTAGGAAAATCTGTAGGCTCTCCAGTTTTAATAAAACTTAAAGGAGATCGTGAATTTAGAGGTATACTTAAGAGCTTTGATTTACACATGAACTTAGTTCTTAATGATGCAGAAGAGTTACAAGACGGAGAAGTAACCAGAAGACTCGGTGTTGTACTCATCAGAGGAGACAATATTGTTTATATTTCACCATAAATATTATTCAATACTTATTTCGAGATTATATTTTCAGTGACAAATTAGGGAGGAGGTGTATCAATGTCAAAGGGTACTCCATCAATGGGTAAAAAGAATAAAAAGACCCATATCAGATGTAGAAGGTGTGGTAGAAACACTTATCATGTGCGTAAAAAAGTTTGTGCTTCTTGTGGATTTGGTAAATCCAAAAAACTAAGAAGATACAGCTGGCAAAACAAAAAACCAACTACTAGACAAAGATTAGTATAAGTTGGTAAAAAACTATGAAGATTATTTAATAATCTTCTCTCAAATCTATTTTTCAAGTAACTTTTCAATTACTGTAAATTTATAAACTACTTTTTTTAGATAACTTTATTAACAATTAAATTTTTATACATAGTTTAGGTATGACTAAATTTTTAGGAGGTCTAATATGACTGAATTAAAGGATATTGCCAAAGAAAACGAAGTAAATTTGGAAAACTGTGTTGTTTTTGTAAGAGGTGAAGATGATATATTGGCTGTTGACATTTCCAATGCAGGAATCAGACAAAGAAGTGATGATACAATGGGATTCACCTTTTCAATCACTCCAAAACAGGCATTGAAACTTGAAGAATATTTCAATAGATTTGCAACAGGTGAAAAATTTTATTTTGACATTTCGCAAACTGGTTACAGGCCGGTATACTACAGGGGTTTGTCTTCAATGACTAAAGAAGTTAGTGAGGAATATGAACCTAAATTCAATATTACATTATTTGCGCAAAAGGCTATCGTTGAACCTGATGACTCTTATTTTGCACCTGCCTGTGCCTGCTGTGAGTTCTGCCATATTGACTAGGTGAACCATGTTTGATGATGAAATTTCAGATAGGATTGTCATCAGGAAAAAAGATTCTTCGCAAGAAATTCAATTGGATCAGCGAAGAGTTACTATCCGTGAAAATAAGAATGCTTTGATGGCTTTAAGCTTTGTCGCTCCAGTTTTTGAAGCAATCGATGTTGAGAGATTTTTTGAAGATTTAATTGCTTCTGAAAAACTGACTATTGACATTGGAGATACTGGTGAATTTCCTGTTGCTTTTAGAGGAATAGTTGATGGGAAAGGCGGAAGCCTCCCACAGAATTTAGCTCACAAGATTATTCTCCTGCAGGGGCAAATATCTTTGGATTCCATAATGGATGTGCAGCTTATGGGTTTTTCCAAGTTTAAACCTAATTATACTGTTTCCGATTGATTAATCCTTTGTTATAGCTCATCTTCAACTGCATCCCATAAATCAACTGCCCAGCCCTGCCCGGCATCGATTACCATATCAAGCAACCTTACTTTGCCGTCTCTGAATCGGAATAATCTGTAGTCCTGCTGTGGCTTTTTAGCTGTTCCTTCCTTGTTGCAGTCAAGATAAATTCCTTCACTGTATTCTGCTTCAAAGTTTCCTGCCTGAACGAAGTCTCCAATAAGTGAATATCCGTTTCTGACACTTTTGTCTAGTTCATCTACGGTTTTTAACCATCCGCCCTGGGCTCTGAATTTTATGTCCGGGTCGACTTTTGTAATTTCTTCTTGCCAATTTATTATCATAGTACCAAATCCTTTTTGATACTACTTTGAAGTTTCATATTTAAAAGAAAAGAGCAAGAGCATTTGAAGAGTAATATTTATAACTATCGTTATATAATAATTATATATAATTCATATTTCATAATTAATAATATTATTAAATAAGTCTGGGCTTTATTATGAATTTATTTGAAAGATTTAGTATTGATACAACAAATAAACAATTATATAGGATAGCATTTATGCATACCTCATACAGTTCAAAACATGATTTGGAGCATAATTATGAACGGTTGGAATTTTTAGGAGATTCCATATTAAGTTTATTGGTTTCAGAGTATCTTTTCAAAAAATATCCTCACTATGAGGAAGGAAAGTTAACCAAACTGAGATCAAATTATGTATGTCAGAATGCCTTGATTCACTATTCTCATGAATTGGACTTGCCTGAGTATCTTAAAATAGATACTGAAGACCCATATCTGACTGAAAATGAAGTACTGTCAATTACTGCAGACATATTTGAATCATTTTTAGGTGCAATGTTTATCGACCAGGGTATTGAATTTGCAAAGGAGTTTCTGACAAAATATATTTTTAAATATATCGATGAGGAAAAAATATTCTTTAGAGACTATAAATCTGCAATGAAGGAATATGGTGATGCGCAGGAAGTGGAAGTGTCCTATATAATGTTAAATGAATTCGGACATCCTCATGAAAAGACATTCTTCATGTCAATACTGGTGGATGGTGAAGTGATGGGTGTTGGGAAAGGAAGAAGCAAAAAAGAAGCTGAACAAGCCGCCGCTAAAGTAGCTTTGGAAAAATTAGAAGTTTCGGTGTTTTAAATGAATGAAGAATCTGTGGGTATTGTTGAGACAAAATACTTTGATATTGAAGAACCAATTAAGTTAGTCAGTGGTAAAACTCTCAATAATGTGACTGTTGCCTATGAAACTTATGGCACACTTGACAAAGAAAAGTCTAACGCTATTTTAATCTGTCACGCCTTAACTGGGGATGCACATGCAGCAGGATGGCATGAATTTGATAAAAAACCGGGATGGTGGGAAATCGTAATTGGTCCTGGAAAAGCAATAGATACTGAAAAATACTTTGTAATCTGTTCCAATGTTTTGGGCGGATGTAAGGGAACCACAGGTCCAAGTTCAATCAATCCCGCAACCGGAAAAGAATATGGTATTGAATTTCCGGTAATCACCATAAAAGATATGGTTACTGTTCAAAAGAAACTAATAGATTCATTTAAAATTGACCAGTTATATGCAATTATCGGGGGGTCCATGGGTGGAATGCAGGTTCTCCAATGGATGGTGGACTATCCTGACATGATGAAAAAGGCTGTTCCGATGGCAACAGCTGCAATGTCTTCACCTCAGCAGATTGCATTCAATGCGGTAGGTCGCCAGTCAATATTTGCAGATCCGAACTGGAATAATGGAAATTACTATGAAACCGGTCTAAAGCCTGAAAATGGTCTTTCAATAGCACGTATGATAGCTCACATTACATATTTAAGTGATGAATCAATGTATATCAAGTTTGGACGTGACCTTCAGGACAAGGATGAAATAAGCTATGATTTCACAACTGATTTTCAGGTTGAAAGCTACTTGAAGCATCAGGGAGCAACTTTTGTAAAAAGATTTGATGCAAACAGCTATCTATACATTACAAAGGCGGTTGACCTATTTGATTTGTCTTTAAACAAGTCCTTGATTGACGGATTTAAGGGCATTAACGCTAAAATTGAAGTTATTTCTGTTGATTCAGACTGGTTATATCCAACAGAGCAAAGCACTGAAATCGTAACTGCACTTAATGCAAATGAAGTGGAAGTGTCATTTTCAGAAATAAAATCCAACTACGGACACGATGCATTTTTACTTGAAAAAGGACAGTTAAACTTCATTTTATCAAAATTCCTGACAAACAATGTTGTCAGTGATTTGATGAAAGGGGTAGTTGTCACAATTAAGGAAAATGCCGATGTTAAAGAAGCGGCTAATCTGATGCTGGATAAACAGGTAACTCACATTCCTGTAGTTAATGATGATTATAAACTTATTGGTATTGTTACAAGCTGGGACTTGTCAAAATCAATAGCCTTGAATACTAATCTGTTAAAGGATATAATGACAACCACCGTCAAGTACTGTTATGCCGATGAATCAATTGAAAGTGTCGCTAGGATGATGAGTGAGTATGACATATCATCACTGCCTGTTGTTGATGAGGATATGAAAGTCCTTGGAATCATTACCACCGACCAGATTAGTCATTTATTAAGTTAAATAACTGATTTTCTTTTTTTTTAATATTTTTAAGGAGACATTACTATTTCTAGGAAATCTAAGTTTGTTGATGGTGCTAAAAAGGGTATTCCAATTACATTCGGTTATGTTCCGATGGGAATTGGGTATGCTGCTATCGCTATGAAAGCGGGCTTCACCCCATTGCAGACAATATCCATGTCATTTCTGGTCTATGCGGGTGCAGGTCAAATCATTGCTGCATCCATGGCATTGACAGGTGCAAGCGTAATGGCAATCGTTCTGACTAACTTTGTAGTCAATCTGAGATATTTTGTAATGTCAACATGTGTCCTAAATCAGGTGGAGGAATCCAATTTGGGATTAAATATTTTAGCTTCCCATGTTACCGTTGATGAATCATTTGCAATGTTTTCCCTAAGTGAGGATTCAAGCATTTGGATTTATCTTGGAATTGCGATAACTGCATGGTTGAGCTGGTGTCTGGGAGCTGGAATCGGTGTTGTTTTACTGGACATTCTTCCGGTAATCGTTACAAACAGTTTCAATATATCATTATATGCATTGTTTGTAGCCATTTTGACTCCTGCAGTCAAGGAATCAAAACAGATTGCCCTTTTGGTTTTGATAACTGCTGTTTTAAATATTGTCCTGAGCCAATTTCTTGGAAACTGGTCACTGATTGTCTCAACTCTTGTCGGTGCGGCAGTTGGAATGTACATTGTCGATGATGAATATTTGCTTTCAGGTGATGCATAATGGATTATATCAGTTTGGCTATTTTGGGTTGTGCAATCGTAACATTCATTCCAAGGGTAATTCCTGCACTGTTCATTGACAGGCTTGAGTTTCCTCCAAAAGTAGAGAAATTTCTGAATCTGATTCCATATACTGCCCTTGCGGCTTTGATATGTCCGGGGGTATTGACAGTAGACAATCAGTTATGGTACATCGGTCTGATAGGTGCGGTTGTGGCAGCAGGTCTTGCATGGAAAAAGGTTCCTCTTGGTGCCATTGTAATACTGACTGTGGTTGTATTGATTACGGTTTATTCTATTGTTCCTTTCTTTTAATTTATTATTTAAATCAATCTTGCAGGAATGCCATGAATTTCATAACTCATTGTGATTATCAGGTAAATATTACTCTTCAAATGCTCTATTCGTGGTGATATGATGAATGATTTTGAAAATCAAAATCCTGTGAAATGCCGTTAACAGATAACCTCTTTGGAACCAATGCTGATGGCACTAAAAACGAAGACTACTGCATGCACTGCTTTAAGGACGGTGAATTCACATCGGCATGTCAATGGAGGAAATGATGAATTTCTGCATTGAAAATATGGTTGAAGACCGTCCTGAATTTAAGCAAGTGCAATGATGAAAGAGGTATTTTCAAAATTGAAAAGATGGGCTAACGGCTAAATTTCCATTAAAATTCTTTTTTCTCCTTAACTATATAATGTAAGAAATAGTATATATTATAAGGAGTTTTAATATGAAATTGTGGAATCCAATAGCTTTTTTCATTAGTTTAATAATGAGTATTATAATGCCGTTGATTTTTGCAACGCCTATAGGAATGCCTGTCGAGATGTGTTTTTTGATGTGGCCGCTTCGTTGGGTTGTAGCTTACTTTATGGTTAATCTGATTGTACATCCATTGTCTCTTAAATTGGCCGGCAAGGTATTCGGTTTTAAATTGGGCATGAAAACAGGTTTGTGGAATCCTTTGGCATTTTTCATAAGTCTGATTATGAGTTTCATTATGCCGTTGCTATTTGGTGTGCCTATTGGACAGTTGCCTGTGGACATGCTGATTTACCTGTGGCCTGTAAGATGGGTTGTAGCTTACTTGATGGTAAGTCAGGTTGTAAATCCTTTGGCATTCAAGTGGGCAGGCAAAGTATTCGGATTCAATCCGATGAATAACTAGATTTATTTACATTTAATTTTAGATATATTCTTAGGGATTTTGATAGCATGTGTTCAATAGTAGGTTTGCAGGGCAACGTTAAAGTGCAGAATATTGTGGAAATGTTGAAAGCCTCTAAAAACAGAGGGCCTGACTCATCAGGAATTTATTTGGATAAAGTTTATGAAAACATTGATTTGGATGATTTCAGTGATGATAATATTTATCCAATAGCTTTCGGACATAATCTGCTTTCAATTTATGACTCTAACGGCAGAGTTTCAAAGCCGCAGCCTGTTTCAACTGAAAATCTTGTTCTTGTTTTCAATGGTGAGCTTTATAATTTCAACACTATCAGAAACTTCATATCAAAAATTGGTGTGGATGTGGAAATCACCTCAGACGCTGATGCTTTGATATATTTGATTGATTTTTATGCTAAAAGACTGGATCTGCTTAAAGCAGTTCAGTCTGCAATCCGGCTGATTGACGGGGATTATGCATTTGCAGTGTGGGATGGGGAAAACCTTGCAATTGCAAGAGACCCTCTAGGTGTAAAACCACTGTTTTATGCACAAAACGATGAGCTAAAAGGATTTGCATCAACAAAACAGTCCCTAAAAGAAGTGGGATTTGAAGATATTGACACCTTAAAGCCGGAACACATTCTTTATAACTGGGAGGATATATCTCCAGCCCAGCCTATTTATGAAAAGGTCTTTGAAGGTGACGTTGCCAAAATAGACAAGATGTTAAAATTGAGTGTTGTCAAAAGGGTTGTAGGATTGTTCGAGGTTGGTGTAATATTTTCAGGAGGCCTTGACAGCTCATATCTGGCATTGCTCTTAAAAGAGATTTCCGAAAACGTTCCTTTGAAAATCAAATTGTATGCTGTCGGTGTTGATGGCTCAAAAGATGTTGAAGCAGCAATATATGCATCAAAATTCCTGAATCTCGATTTGGAAATATGTGAAGTTACAGAAGAATTGGTGCGCGAAGCATTGCCTGATGTGGTAAAGGCAATCGGTGATGACAATCTCATGAAAGTGGGTGTTGGCCTTACAACTTACTTTGCAACTAAAATGGTGGCTCGGGACGGATTGAAAGTGGCCATTTCAGGCCAAGGTGCTGATGAGCTCTTCGGAGGATATAAAAGATATGTTCAAAGCTTTGTTGACGGAACCTTGAACTATGATTTGAGAGAGGACATGTCAAACATGTATCATGTCAACCTTGAAAGAGATGATGCATGCTCAATGCTTAATTCGGTGGAGTTGAGATTACCGTTTTTGGACAAAAAACTTGTTGAACTCGTTTTAAATATTCCTGACAACAAAAAGATAGTGTCAATGCATGATGATATGCGAAAAAGCATATTGAGGAAATTGGCCTTTAAAGAGGGTCTTGATTATGAAATAGCTTTCAGGCCTAAAAAGGCAGCTCAATATGGAACAGGCATTGACAAGATATTGAGAAAGAAAATTGTAAAAGATACAGACATTTCAAAATTCTTATAATAATCAATTGTAAAAGCTTATGTTTGATTTTCATTTCTAGTTTCATTTTAAAAAAATATCAATTGTCTTTTGGCAATTGTGTTAATTGGCTATTCTTATCATTTCATCAATTTTTTTAGCGAAATCCATTCTATTGATTTCATCAATGATAATTGGGGTGTTCGGTAATAGTATCATGGTTTAATAGGAATGCCGTTAATTTGTGTGTTTTATCTCTAAATTCGATAATTTGTGTTTTTTTAGTTTTAAAACAATGATATATGATTAAATTAGCATCAATTGCAATGTTATCGTAGTGTATAAGTTGATTCATAGTATCACCTTAAAAAAACATGGATAAATCTGAAGTTTCATCAATTGGTATGATTTCAAGTTCTTCTGAAACATATTCTTCTAATTTATCAAAATCATTTTTAAATAAGTTAAATCTCAAAAAGCAAATTCATTAATGATAGGGTAATGTTTAAAATAGTCTTTTTCGTTTTTTTAACAGTAATCATAAAATTTGTTTAATAATTCTAATTTACTATATCCGATTCGGTAATACAATTCTGAAAAAATCCAAGGATCCTAATATAAACAGTCTATTTGATGAAGAATCAAATGTTTCATAAATGTCCATCAAACCTTTTGCATTGTCTTTAACGATGTTTTCCAGAAAAATTATATTATCGATTTTATTATCAACAATAGTTTTATCAAATAGGTTAAATTTTACAATATTGTCAAATGATTTAGAAGCATCATCTTGAGAAATATATGGTTTCAATGACTTTAAAATATTCATTGAATCATTTAATAAGTGTTTTTATATTCATTTTATCTGAATAAAGGATGGTAGATTCAGCTTCCAATAGTGTATTGTTTTGATTTTTTATATATGATTTAAATTTGTCAATATCCAAATTTGGGATGATTTCAAAATTTTTTGTATTTAAATAGATGTGGGTGTAATCTTCGCTTAATGATGCAGAATAAGGGCCATTAGTATGAAAATTAAAGATATAAATTATTCCACCCAAAATATTTTGATAGGTATACTAATTTTTGAACTTTTATTCTGAAATCTTTATCAGTATTTTTTTCTTTAAAATCTTTCTCATCTTTAAATGGTAAGATATCTTTCATAGAATTTAAAAAATACACGAGATTATTTGTTTCGCTCATTTACTAACTCTCCATCATATTTTTTCAATTCCACATAACTGGTGTTTACTATCACTATATTTTTCATGGAATATAAAGTTTAAGTTCGATTTGACTACAATTTTGCATACTTAAAGCAATTTTGACTTCAAATGGATGTAAATTGATTTAAAATGTAGTGAGTATTTTTTTCTAAAGTGATTGGCATGATTTTGAAAAAAGTATACTCATTTCAAAATATCTGGAATAATTTTCAATTTTTGTAAAATATCGTTTACATTTTTTATTTTTTTTCTTTTATATGTGCTTATTTTTTAAATTAGAAATATTTATATAGTTCTTTTCACTTAATTAATTATGGCTTATTTTATACAAGGTTATTCTTTATAAATATAATGTCGTTTCAGTATTAAATGACTCACAAAGAATTCACTCTTTTGCAGCACTTTATATACTATTTTTTTATTATTTGGAGGTTTTATTATTATTTATTTTAGAGAGGGTGCTCAATGAACGTTGAGCAATTGATTACAAATCCTAAAAAGAGTGTTATCGGTTTAAGCATTCCGATGATATTGTCTTTGTTTTTAACTATGATTAACAACCTGGCTGATGCTATGTGGGTATCCGGGCTCGGTGCAGATGCTCTTGCAGCTATTGGTATCGTAACACCGCTGTTCATTATTATCATCGGTCTTGGAATAGGTCTTTCAGCAGGTGTAAATTCATCCGTTGCACGTTTTATCGGAAAAGGAGATATGAAAAATGCCGGAAACAGCGCAACCCACGGTGTAATTTTAAGTATAATTGTAAGTATCGTGATTCCGGGGTTGATTGTACTTTTCCTGGATCCATTGTTAATGGCTATCGGCGGTGCCAATGTATTGGGTCTTGCCCATGAGTATGGTGTATGGATTATTTCCGGTGGATTTACAATAATCATTCAAAACATTTACTGCGGTATTTTCAGGTCTGAAAACAAGGGTGTTAAAGCAACATTGCCTATAGGTATTGCAGCTGCTCTAAACATCATTCTGGATCCGATATTCATCTATAACTTGAACATGGGAGTTGCAGGTGCAGCTATCGCAACAGTTCTTGCAAACTTCATCGGACTTTTAATGTATCTTTACTGGTCCTACATCAAAAACGACAATGCCATTGACGTTAGAAGCTATTCAAGAAACATGGCAATATATAAAGACATCATTTCCGTTGGAGTTCCTGCAAGTATGGAACAAATACTGATGTCACTTTTCTCCATGGTAATCAATGTTATCCTGGTAATGGTTGCAACAACAGATGCTGTTGCAGTTTATACCACCGTTTGGAGGCTGATCAGTATCGGTGTAATGCTTCCGGTAGGTTTCGGAACAGGTGCAATCAGTGTATTTGGAGCACTTTTCGGTGCAAGAAAAACAGAATACATCATGAACACGTTCGTTTACGTTCACAAGATCGGATTTATAGGATGTATCGCAATGGCAGTAATTTTGGCAGTCTTTGCACCTTATCTTGCAATGCTTTTTGGTGGGGCTGGTCTTAACGAGGAGATAACTTCTGTAACAATTTTGCTCTGTCCATATGTCGTATTTGCAAGCTGGAGTGTCATTTCAGGTTGTATTCTGCAAAGTTTCGGACGTGGAGACTTAAGTCTGGGTTTCACATTCTTCAAACAGATTGTTTTGACATTGATATTCATTTGGATATTGCTTTGGATGGGTGAAAACGGAGTATACTGGGGAATAGTAATTGCGAACTTCGTTGGAAGCTTGATACAACTCCTGTTCACTCACAGATATGTTAAATCAATTCAAAAATATTACAGATAGTTTTTTCACTATCTTCTTTTTTTTTCATTATTTTTTTAATCCAATCAATTTTAGCTAAATAATCTTTAACTTTATTAATACTAAAAAACAAAATAAATATATTATTTATTAATTATAGGAGTTTATGTTAATGACAATCGAAAAAGATGCAGAAGACATTATAGAAAAATTCTCAAAAATTTTGCAAGACATTCCGGATTCAGATGAAACATGGTACATCACAGACAACCTAAACCTAACACGTGATGATGAATCTCACCTGAAAAATCCGGAAAAAATATTGAGAAACGCTAACATTAATAAAGATGGAAATCTCATTGTTAAAAAAGCAGATTGGACAACTAAAGAGTGATTAAAATGAAAATGAACTTAGTTCTAGAACTTTTAGATATTCCGGGTCAGTTAGTTTCCATTTTAGAACCAATCGGTACACTTGGCGCTAACTTAGTGACTGTAATACATAAAAGGGAATTGAAAAACGAAAGGGGCATGGTTCCGGTTCACATTACAATCGAAGGTGAACGTGAAAACCTGTTCAATGTTATTCAAAAATTCGATGATTTGGGAATTTCAATTGTTGAAATGGATGGTGTCGTCAAAAAAGAAATGATCAGTACTCTGTTATATGGTCACATTGTAGACCAGGATGTAAGGGACACTATGGACAGAATCAATGCATTGAAAGGTGTTGCAATAACCGGTTTTGACATTAAATTAGATGGTGAAAAAGAATCTACAGCATTAATTACTCTTGAAACAGATTTCGGTAAGAAACAATATGTGTTTGATAAGATTAAAGAGATTGCTGAAGAAAAACAATTGCTAATGGTTAATGAAGTATAGGGATTATTATGGATGAATGTAGAGTCATAATTATGGGATTCGGAGCAGTTGGCCAAGGGGTGGCTAATGCGATTTCCCTCAAAAAGGATTTAATTAAAGAAAAAACAGGAGTGGCTGTAAAAGTTGTAGCTGCTGCCGATTCATCTTCATCTGCAATTTCCGCTGATGGATTAGATGAAAAATTACTTGTAGAAACAAAAGAAAAAGAAGGAAAATTATCAGCCTATCCTGAATTTGGGTCTGATAAAAACGGTGAAGATGTCTTGGATGCTGTTGATTACGATTGTCTAATAGAAGCAACTCCCACAAATATTGTTGATGCAGAGCCTGCATTTTCACTAACACTTAAGGCTTTCAGCCAAGGAAAAGATGTTGTAACATCAAACAAGGGACACTTAGCACTCAAATTTGGTGAAGTTGTTGGTGCCGCTAAAAAGGCAGGTGTTGAATTCAAATATGAAGCAAGTGTTGGCGGTGCAATGCCAATTATCAATTTTACAAAAGAAACATTGCCGTCTTGTGATATAAAATCAATCATAGGTATCTTGAATGGGACTACAAACTATATCCTTTCAAGAATGACCTCCGAAGGAACTGATTATGAAGTAACCTTACGGGAATCACAGGAGTTGGGCATAGCTGAAACAGACCCTACACAGGATGTTGAAGGTATTGATGCAGCATGTAAAACTGTAATTTTAGCAAATTCACTTTTAGGAATCGATGCGACATACAGTGATGTTGAAATTAAAGGCATATCTGACATTAGCTCCCATGCTATCGAGCTTGCTAAAAAAGACGATTATCTCATAAAATTGATAGCTGAAGTGTCTCCAGAACAGTTAAGGGTAGCTCCACGTTTAGTCAAAAGAGGAAGCTCTTATGATGTTGGTGGAACCTTGAACATGGCTACAATCCACACTGACCTGGCAGGAGATATAACTGTAATGGGACTCGGAGCAGGATCACTTGAAACTGCTTCAGCAATGTTGACTGATTTAATTAGTATTTTAAGAAATAAAAACTAATTATATTTTTTTTACTTTTTTTTAGATAACATGAAATACGTAATTTTTATTCCAGACGGATCTAGTGATTATCCTGTTGATGAATTAGGTGGAAAAACTCCTTTAATGGTTGCAAATACACCAAATATTGATAAATTGGCTAAAAAAGGATATGGTGGATTTACAAACAATGTTCCTGAACAATACACTCCAGGTTCTGATGTTGCAAACATGAGTATCTTCGGTTTTAATCCTGCAGATTACTATACTGGCCGTGGACCGCTTGAAGCGGGCAGTGAAGGAATTCCAACAAAACCTGAAGACGTTATATTCAGATGCAACACAATTTTCAGTGAAAATGATGCAATGGACGACTTCAATGCAGGCCACATTTCCACTGAAGAGGCAGATGAATTAATTAAAGGATTGAATGAATACTTCGCAGAAAAATATCCTGATTTCAGGGGAAAATTCTATACTGGCGTAAGCTACAGACACTTATTCATTTATTCCTGTGACAGTGTTGAGGATGCCGAAATCCTATCGGGCATCAAGACAATGCCTCCTCATGATATTGTCGGAGAAAAACTTGTAGATAACTTATTTGGTGAATGTGAATTGGCTCAGGAAATCCAACAGATAATGTTTGAGTCAAGAGAATACCTCAAAGATGCTGAAGTAAACCAAAAAAGGGAAATCCCTGCCAACATGGTTTGGCTGTGGGGACAAGGAGTAACACCGACACTGCCTAACTTTGAAGAAACCTACGGCATCACCGCTTCAGTAATTACCGGTGTGGACTTATTGAAAGGTATCGGAAACTTTGCCGGAATGAATATTGTCGAGGTTCCTGGAGCTACAGGATACTTTGACACAGACTATGCGGCAAAAGGCCAATATGGAATTGAAGCTTTAAAAGAAACTGATTTATTATTGATTCATATTGAAGCTCCTGATGAGGCGGGACATGCGCAAAATACTGCTGAAAAAGTCAGAGCAATTGAAAGAATTGATGAATTTATTGTAGGTCCAATCATTGAAAGTTTGGAGGGTGAACCTTACAGAGGAGCAATCCTGCCTGACCATCCGACTCCAATAAGCGTTGGAACTCATACTCGTGATAATGTGCCTATTATCATATTTGATTCCGAGCGTGACGGTGACGGATGCGAGTCATTTGATGAGGAAGGTGTTAAAAAAGGTTCTCTTGAATTTATGAAAGGACATTTCCTAGTTCAAAGATTGATAGATGGAGATTTTTAATGAAAGTATTGCTGGTTAATGGAAGTCCGAATAAGGAAGGCTGCACTTATACTGCGCTTACATATGTTGAAGAGACTTTAAATGAGGCAGGTATCGAAACAGAAATATTTTGGATTAAGACAAAACCGATTATAGGATGCACTGCTTGTATGAAATGTCGAGAAAAAGGAGAATGTACATTTGACGAGGATGTTGTTAATGAATTCGTTAAAAAAGCTTATGATGCTGACGGGTTCATATTTGGATCACCGGTCTATTATGCTGGTGCAACAGGAGCAATAACATCATTTTTAGACAGGGCGTTTTATTCAAACTCACAGGGCACCGGTCTTGAAGCGTTCAAGCACAAGCCCGCATCTGTAATATGTTCCGCAAGACGTGGGGGAACAACTGCAACATATGACCAGTTAAATAAATATTTGGGAATTTCTCAAATGCCAATCATTTCTTCATTCTACTGGAACATGGTTCATGGAAACACTCCAGAAGAAGTAAAACAGGACTTGGAAGGGCTTGCAACCATGAGGCAACTCGGAAGAAACATGGCTTTCTTTTTAAAATGTATTGAAGCTGGTAAAAAAGAGGGATTGGTCCCTGAAGAGGAACAGAAAATAGCCTTTAACTTTATAAGATAACTTATGAATGTTTTCAAAACTCCTGAAGGATATTTATATTCAAATAAGGCATTATTCTACCTGTTCATTCCACTTTTGGTAGAATATGCTTTAGAATTCTTCGTTGGCTTGGCCGATTCAATAATGGTTGCATCACTTGGTGAAGCGGCAATTTCAGGAGTTTCACTAGTTGATTTTTTGATGCAACTTCTTATTTTTTCTTTTTCAGCCCTTGCAACTGGAGGTGCCGTTGTAGCGGGACAGTATTTAGGTGACAGTCAGGTTGATAAGGCTCAAAATTCAGCAACACAGCTGGTCTGGTTTTCAACGTTATCATCTGCAGTGTTAATGATATTCGTTATTATTTTAAGACAGTTTCTGATTGGAATTCTGTTTGGTCAGATTGAAGCGGACGTGTGGCAGAATGCCGAAATGTATCTGTATATAGTTGCGCTGTCAATTCCGTTCATTGCAATGTACAATGCGGGAGCAGCTATTTTCAGAACAACAAACGATGCATCACTGCCAATGAAAATAATGTTGCTTTGCGATGTTTTAAATGTTTTGGGCAATGCATTTTGCATCTATTATCTCGGATGGGATGTAAGGGGAGTGGCTATTCCAACGGTTGTTTCAAGAGTTGCCGCAGCTCTTTTGATTTTATACTTTGCAATTGATGAAGATTACAAATTGCATATCAAAAGAACCTTGAAACATAAGTTTGACTTG
This sequence comes from uncultured Methanobrevibacter sp., assembly GCA_964596915.1. Taxonomy (GTDB): domain Archaea; phylum Methanobacteriota; class Methanobacteria; order Methanobacteriales; family Methanobacteriaceae; genus Methanocatella. Next base: position 12,142 of record CAZQWN010000008.1, on the reverse strand, counting down.
AAAATCCTCAAAAAGGTTCTTCAGGTTGGAATTCCTTATGGAATTGAAAATGGACTGTTTCAATTGGGAAGGGTGCTTGTTTTAAGTCTGGTTTCAACTTTCGGAACAATGGCTATTGCTGCAAATTCAGTAGGGTATGCGATAGGAATATTTTCAGTTCTCCCCGGTTTTGCAATAAATCTGGGTTTGACGGCTGTAATATCCAGATGTGTGGGCGCAAATGATTATGAACAGGCAAAATATTATAATAAAAAGTGTTTAGTCATAGTATTTATTTCTCACGTGCTGATTAACATATTGATTTTTGCTCTATTGCCGGCAATATTGAATATTTACGATTTATCTGCACATACTGCAGTGATGACAACCGAAATGGTAGTCTGGCATGGTATATTTTCCATAATCATATGGCCATTGTCATTTACTCTTCCCGCAACATTCAGAGGAGCAGGAGATTCAAAATCAGTGATGTATATAAGTTTGGCAGTGATGTTTACATGCAGAATTGTCCTTGCATATGTCATTGCAGACTGGATGGGAATTGGAGTGTTCGGAACTTGGATAGCAATGTTCATTGACTGGTATGTAAGGGCAGGAATTTACATTTACAGATATTTTTCAAATAAGTGGACAGAATACAGGGTGGTTTAAAGAGTGAAATAACATATAAATATTCATGAACTTAGTGTTGATGATTTGAAAGACTTGAGGATAAAGGTGTTAATATGGTTTTATTTAGAGGAGATATTAAGTGCAAAAGCTTACAGAGACGCACATCAATCAGTGTGATTTTGCCTGCAGACAATATTCACTTCCTGCAGGACAGAGAAGAGATAGTTCCCCAGCCCTATAAGACATTGTATTTGCTTCACGGATTGTACGGTAGCGATGACATATTCCTTGCAAACACTTCAATTCAGAAATTTGCAGAAGACAATGGAATAGCTATTGTGATACCTTGTGGAGAGAACAGCTTTTATGTTGACAACGAAAAAGCACATGCATATTATGGAGAATATGTCGGCCAGGAACTTCTTGACATTACAAGAAACATTTTTCCGCTTTCCAACAAAAGGGAAGACACATTCATTGCGGGTTTTTCAATGGGAGGTTATGGTGCTATCAGAAACGGCTTGAAGTACTCACATAACTTTTCAAAAATAGGAATGATTTCAGCTGCAATGATAACTGATGATATTATAAATTATGCAAGTGATAATAATGTTTTAAGGTCAAGAGAGTTTTATGAATCAATTTTCGGCAATCTGAATGAATTGAAAGGCTCTGACATGGATCCAAAAGCCCTGATTGAAAATTGTGATGATATTCCGGACATTTTCATGGCATGTGGCGTAAACGATTTTTTATATCAAAAAAATGTGGACTTTTATGAATTCTTAAAGTCCAGGAATGTTGATGCAGAATTTATAGACGCTCCCGGAGAGCATACCTGGGAATTCTCTGATAAACACATTAAAGAATTCATCAAAACATTAATGAGGTAGTATTAGGGTTAAGTTATGTCCAGATTGCGGTGCTTCATTAACAGAAGTGACCGGAGGTTATCTGTGCTATGAGTGTGGTGGCGGAATGTTTAGCGAAGATGAAGTTATAGTTCCTAAATGTCCACGTTGCGATGAGGAACTGGGGGATTTTATGGATTCCTATTATTGCTATAATTGTTCCCAGTCCGTTAGAAAAGAAGACGCTGTTAATGGAGTAAGTTCAAGTTCTGATGATTATGGATTTGAGGAACCTGACTATGGCTCTATGGTGAACAATGGTGATGAGATATGTTTAAATTGCACGTTTTGGTCAGTAAGTCCGTATGGATCATCTTATGGGATGATATATAGGAAAGGTCAGTTCAGTGATGGGCCTGGAGATTCCTGTGGATATTATACTCCTGAAAGCCACTTTGCAAGTTATGGTGCTAATGGTGAATATCAGTTCAACGAAACCGGAAGAGCCATTTCAAACAAGTTATCTCACTGGAAAAATAATAGGTAGTAAAAAATTTTTATATCATAAGTAACTAAAATTATAATATTAATTAAATTAAGGAGAGGATTTTTCTGACAAAGTATATTATAATAACCGGTGGGGTAGTTAGTTCCATAGGTAAGGGTATTACATCAGCATCTATGGGTAGGATTTTAAGGTCTTACGGTTTAAAAGTTTCAGCTATTAAAATAGACCCTTATTTGAACTGGGATTCAGGAACACTCAATCCATATCAGCATGGTGAAGTGTTTGTGACTCATGATGGAATGGAAACAGACCTTGATTTAGGTCACTACGAAAGATTTTTAGATGTTGAACTTGATGGAATGGCTAATATTACAACCGGTAAAGTCTACGAATCTGTAATCGCAAAAGAAAGAGAAGGAGGATACTTGGGTGAATGTGTACAGGTTATTCCTCATATCACTAATCGTATCAAAGAAATGATTAGGGCAAATTCTGAAAGTGCAGATTATGATGTCGTTCTAGTTGAGCTTGGTGGTACTGTTGGAGATATTGAAAGTCAACCTTTCCTTGAAGCTTTAAGACAACTCAGAAATGAGGAAGGACGTAAAAACGTCATGTTTGTCCATGTTACATTTATTCCCTACCTAAATGCAGCTGGAGAATTCAAAACCAAACCAACCCAACATTCAACAAAAGAATTAAGAAGTGTCGGAATCAATCCTGATGTTATAGTATGCAGATCACAAGAGCACATCGATGACGCATTGCTTGGAAAAGTAGCTCATTTCTGTGATGTTGATGTAAATGCAGTGGTAAATACTCCTGATGCAGGTACAATCTATGAAGTGCCTTTGGTTTTAGAAGACAAAAATATTGGTGAATTCATTGTCAATAGAATTGGATTGGATGTTGAATCGGATTCCTCCAAATTGGATGAATGGAGAAAAATTGTAGAATCTATCAAAAATGCAGAACAGGAAGTTACTATCGGTATTGTTGGAAAATATGTGGAACTTGAAGATTCTTACATCAGTATCCGTGAATCACTGCTTCATGCAGCTGCAAGCATTGGCGTTAAAGCTAAAATTAAATACTTAAGTTCTGATGTTGAAAAACTGGATGAAAATGCATTGAATGAATTCGATGGTATTTTGATTCCAGGAGGATTCGGAGAAAGAGGATTCGAAGGAAAATTGGATGCAATTGATTATGCGATTGAAAACAACGTTCCTTTATTTGGAATTTGCCTTGGAATGCAATCTATGGTTACTCAGTTTGCAAGAAGAAATGGATATCCTGATGCGAATAGTTCCGAATTCGATGATGATTTAGAGTTCCCTGTAATTGACATGATGGAGGAGCAAAAGAAAATCAAAAACATGGGTGGAACTATGCGTTTAGGTTCATATGATTGTAAAATCATCGAAGGAACCAAGACCTATGAAGCTTATGGTGAAATCGATATCGAAGAACGTCACAGACACAGATATGAATTCAACAATGATTTCAGGGAGGATTTACAGGAAAAAGGTTTAATCATTTCAGGAACAAGTCCTGATGATTTTTTAGTTGAAATTGTTGAACTTCCAGATCATCCATGGGCTATTGGCTGTCAATTCCATCCTGAATTTAAATCAAGACCAAATAGGCCTCATCCTTTATTCAAAGCATTTTTAGAAGCTATTTATGAGTATTCTAAAAATTAAATTTTTTCTTTTTTTCTACAATTTTACAAACTAAAAACAATTTAACGAGATTAATTTCTATCTAATTAATATTATAGTTAGTTTAATCTATATTCATGAGTTTTAATAATGTATTTTTTATTCAAATTATAGTAACGGTTTTATTTTCCATTTTGGCATCAATTTTTGATGTTAAAAAGGGTTTTGTTCCTGACTTGTTAAATTATTTGTTGATAATTTTTGGTTTGGCATCGAATCTAATTTTGACATTATTTACAGGAAATGTTAAATTTATTTTAGCTTCATTTATTTCTATGGTTATCACATATGCTATAACATATCTTTTATGGAAATTGCATTTATGGGGTGGGGGTGATGTTAAATTATTCACTTCAATTGCTACAGCTATACCATTTGGTGTTAATTTGGAATTTTTGAAAGTTTTTCCGTTAATGTCAATTTACCCATTTACATTTAGTGTAATTGTGAATAGCATTCTGGTGTCATTCCCCTTTTTGGCTTTGTTTACAACAAGAAGAATACTTAAAAATAATTTAGTAAAAAATAATGCCGATTTGTTAATCAATATTTTCAATTATGAATCATTAAGGTTATTAATCCGGACCACTCTTAACAAATCAGTTAAAGTCAAGGATTTAAAAGAAGGGATGATCATTAACGAGTACAATTTCAATGATGAGCATGTTTGCGAGTTAATATCTAATCTGGATAAGAACTTGAAGGTTTATAAAAGTAATGACGATAATTTTAAATATTATTTTAAATCTCAAAGCGCAGGGGGAATTACAAAGGATGATGTGATTTTGTTAAAAGTCATGCGCACTCAAAAATTCATTTCGGACACGGTATATGTAAAGCTCGGATTTCCATTTGCCCCATCAATAATGATTGGCCTGCTGATAGCATTAAGTTATGGTGATTTGATGATGTTGATAACTAAAAATTTGGTGTTGGTGATTTGATGACTGACAGTAGGGGTCAAGTTTCTCTTGAATATCTGTTGATATTTGCTGTTGGCTTGATAATTTTAATAGTGTTTACGTTGCCACTTTTAGAAGAGAGTATGGGTAGCACATTTGATATTTCCAATTCAATTAAGGTAAAATCAGATTTATCCAGATTATCCCAGGCAATCAGTCAGGTTTATGGTCAGGGTCAAGGTTCAAGAAGAGTAATAGATCTTGACATAGACACTCCCATTAAAATCAGTATTGATGATAATTATGTTTCATCAAAAATAAATCTTAAAAATAATCAAATTAAAGAAATTAAAATCCCCGTCAAATCAAAATTAAAAAACAATTCATTTAAATTATCTAAGGGTAAAAATACTTTTGTTATTGAATGGCCTGTGGATAGTGAATATATGGAAATATATCAGAAATAGCTATTATCTATACAAAGTTATTTAAATTGTTAATTTAAATATTTAAACTAATAGATAATGGCGTGTGAATTTTTATGGATATAATAATTGCAATTATTTACATCATTTTATTTATTATACTGATGATATTTGTTTTTTCAATTGGAATGTTGAGGCAATACATGCCTAAAAAAGAATTGCTTTTAGTGCTCGTTGTAGCTTTTTTAATAGGTTCAATTGGTGGGGCATTCTTTTTGGAGCCGATTTATGAGGAATTGCCTTCCGTTGCAGGTGTTGTTGAAAAAAATGTTCCGGGTAATGAAGAAACAATGTATTTGGATTTATCATCTTCAATAAATATGAATGAACTTAAACAAAATTTATCACATACGGAGGGGTTCATTTCATTTGAAGAAACAAGCATAACTATTCCTCTGTGGAAATTTAATGACCGGGAACTGGAATACTTTAATTATGTATTGGGAAATATAGATTCCCACTATAAGCATTACAATGTTACTAAAGATGGAAAAATCGAAATTGAGCTGGAAGATAATTACTCTTCTTATGATGCTTTAAAATCATTTTCTGATTGGTACAGATTAGTGTATGGCGGATCACTTTCCTATGCTCAGGTTCATGCGGTTCTTGTTGTTTCAGCTTCTTCAGCGGATACATTCAAAGATATATTACTTGACCAGGGAATAGTGCCAAGCAAAATGGACGGGCCTGTACAAAATACATTGAATAATACAAATTCAACATTATTACCTAGCTATCAATTTGTTGGGATATCTGGTGTTTTTGGTGTTATCGTTGCCTTATTTGGAATCTATTTTGATTCTGTAGGTGTTTTCTCAAGAAGATTTAGAAAATTCGTCGGAGAAAAACGCAAAAGGTAATTTTATGAAAGCATCAGTATTGTTTTCAGGCGGTAAAGATAGTACAATGGCTTTGTACTATGCTTTAAACAAAGGTGAAGATGTTATATTGCTTCTTTCTGTGAAATCACGCAATGATGAGTCATATATGTTTCATGTTCCAAACATTCATGTCACTGATTTGCTTGCAGAAGCCCTTGAAATTCCGATAATGTCTGTTGAAACTGATGGAGTTAAAGAAGAGGAACTTGAAGATTTGAAGGCCGCTTTTGAAAAACTAAAAATTCTTGGTGTTGAGTGCATATACACCGGTGCACTTTACTCCCAATATCAAAAATCAAGAATTGAAAAATTGGGCAGGGAAGTAGGTTTGGAAATTATTTCTCCATACTGGCATGTAGATGAATTGGAATATATGAGGGAGATAGTTTCTTTAGGCTTTAAAATTGTTATAAGTGGAGTTGCGGCCTGGGGACTGGATGAAAAATGGCTTGGTCGCATAATTGATGATGAAACCATTGACGAGCTGGTAAAACTTAATGAAAAATACTATGTGGACATTGCCTTTGAAGGCGGCGAAGCCGAAACATTGGCTATTGACGGACCTATTTTTAAAAAGAAAGTGAAAATATTAAAAGATAAAAAGGAATGGCATCATGACAGTGGCGTTTACATTATTGAAGATGCCGTTTTGGAAGATAAATAACTAGAAATTAATTTCTTTGAAAAACTCATCAATTTTTTCTCTGAAAGATTCCATATCGCTTTCGTTAATGATAAGTTTGTCTGATAGGGAAATTACATTGCCGATTCCAAAGTTTAATTCGTTGTAATCTCTTTGTTGAAATCCTTCATAGTCTTGGGAATCGTCTTCTCTCATTCTTTTTAGTAATCTTTCGAAGCGTATTGCGGGGTTTGCAAATATTGAGAGAATTATAAAGTTTTCAAAATTTTCCTTAAACATTTCAACTTCATGATGGCTTCTGATTCCTTCAATCATTATGAGATTGTCCTCTTCAGTTTCGCTTAATTTCTTAATCTTTTCGATAGTTAATTCAGAAACGATGTAGTCACCAAATTCTTTTCTTAAATTTTGAGCGGTTTCTTTGGTGCTTTCTCCTCTTTTTTTAGCTTCTTCTCTTATAATGTCTCCCATACTAATTATTATTGCTCCTTTTTCTTGAGCCATGTCAGACACTATGCTTTTTCCAGATCCCGGCATTCCAGATATACCCATTACTTGCATTATAATCCCTTTTTTATTCTACTTTAATTTGTTCAATTGATTCTTTTAGGTTTTCTTCATTATCAAAATCATTAATCATTTCTATTAAAACTTTTTTGTCTTGTGTTTTCAAATCTTCAGCAATTTTTGTCATAAAAGGTATTGCTCTTACAATGTTGTCCATTATTGAAACATCAGACATTTTTGAGGTTCGAGATAGTGGATTTAAATCTATGGTAATGATATTTTTTCCACTTTTTTTAAGGATTTCTGCCCTGTCTCCATCTTCAAGAGGAATTAATATGGTGTCTGCTGAATATATTCCGGTTTTACTTGCGGATGCTCGATTATTTTTAATGTCATTTAAATATTCGATGTCATCATCCGATGATCCGAGTATTTCCTTATATCCATGGTCTCGGTATAATGTTGTAATCAATTCAACTCTCTCGTCGGTTCTGTAAAATAGATTTATTTCAATTTTAGCATCAATTGTCCTTGCAAAATCAATTATTTCATCAATGGCTAGTGCTGTAGCGTTTCCATTTACAGAAATAACAGGATTTTCTGATAATAGCAGTGCAGCTACTGCAACATACATTGCCCTTTTGGCAGGATAGGTAGTTTTTTCACCAATTAAATAATCGAAAGCTTCTCCCCTTCCGTGAGCAATCATTGCTGTGTCTGCCAAGTATCCTTTTTCAGAAGCCTTAACGATTTTATCTCTTAAAAGTAGAGATTCGTAACGTGGATGAGATTTTGGTATCATATTATATCTCCTTATTTTAAATTAATATTCATCTGAGCTAAATATCCTAAAAAGGTTGTGATTAATAGTGTAATAATAATCGTGGAAGTAATATGTATTCTGTAATTTGTAAAGAGAAAATGATCGGTATTGAGTATAATTATGAACACTAAATCACTAATGATGTCAACCACAATGAATATTACTCCTGCTAGAAATCCTTCAACAACCTCATTTTCATCAATATTTCTTATATAAAGTATTCCAAAAAATCCAGTTGTGATAATAATAATTATTGGAACTAGGATATTTACTTGAGGTAAATGATTAGTAAAAATTGGATTTAATACTTGTGATGTGACAAATGTTATAATCCATATAAGGATTCCAAAGATTATTGCTAATTTTAATTTCATATTCAAACCTTAATTTATAGTTTAGTTTGAAAAATTTATATAGTTTACTAAAATTGAATAATTTTAAAAAAAGATATGGGATGATTGGATAGCTATTTAAAATAGCTACCCAAAACTTGTTTATACAAGCTTAAGAGAAATGAATTTAAAATTTGGCTGTTTAATCAATCTCTCTAGCTACACAGTAGCCAATTTTTATATATGTTTTAATACTATATAAAGTTATTTGTAATTTATAAAAATTCAACTATACTTTATTAAAAAATATATATTGATTGACACCATATAGTTAATTTGAATGACAAACTACAGTGAACATGAATTTTATTTGAGAAAAGTTCTTTCAAACTCAATTGCTTCAATAAATCCTTCGGATGATGCAATAAAAGATGCAAGAAAGATATCCGGCGCTTATTTTAAAGATTACAAACAAAAGTTATTGGAGGAATATGATGGAAAAAACTTAAGTGAAATTGATAATTCACAAGTTCTTTCAACACCTTTCGGAGATACGTTAAAAATTGTTTCCAAACAAAAGATTGACTTTAACATTAACGATAACAATTTTAAAAATCAGATTAACTGTAATCTTAAGCTGCTTCCAAAAATTGGATTGAAAACAGAAGAAAATCTTAAAAATAAAGGATATTCAACAATAGAATCGCTTAAAAATCATGACAAATACTGTGATGTGGCAACTAAATTCATGGATACTATCGATGATATGTCATATGCTGAGATAATTGATGTATTGGACAACAATAAATATTCTAAAAAATGCAGGGACAATATTATCAAGTCAATAAGTTTAACGGACACGGAAAACTTCAAATTCATGGATATTGAAACATTGGGTCTTTCAAATGTTCCAATAATATTGATTGGCATTGCCGAAATCAAAAAGGATAAAATTGTTTCATCACAATACTTTTTAAGGGATATTCATGAGGAAGGTGCAGTCATAGAGGCATATCTGTCCCATCTCGATGATGATTCGGTGCATGTCACATTCAACGGAAAAAGTTTTGACGTACCATTTATTAGGAATAGATGCATATATAATAGAATAGATGCTGACTTGGATTTGCCTCACCTGGATTTGATGTATTTTGCCAAAAACTTATGGAAGGATGACCTGCCGAACTGCCAGCTTCAGACCATCGAAAGGGAACTTTTCGGCATTGAAAGGGAAGGTGACGTTCCGGGCCAATACATTCCGGATTATTATAATACTTATTTACAGCAACAGAATATCGGGCCGATTGTTCCAATAATAGAACATAATCGTCAGGATATTGTTTCACTTGCAAGTTTTCTAGAGAAAATGTATGGGGAAGTAAATTAAAATGGGTTTTTTTGACAGATTTAAAAACAAGGAATCTAAAAAAGAGAAAAAAGAGATTCCAACGGACATTGAAATTGATGAAGATCAATTGATTTTAAAAGAAATTGCCATAAATGCAAAAGACAGAACTGAAAGGGCTGTGGCTGCAGATCAAATCACTGACCAATTCGTAGCATTGGACATTGCAAAAAACGTTAAGGACAGAGCCATCAGATTAATTGCAGTTAATAAAATCAAGGATGAAAATCTGTTGTGGGATGCAGCTGAAAACTCTAAATTCTTTGATGTTAGAAGCTTTGCATATGAACGATTAGGTGAAAACAACAAGTCTATTGCTGAAATTGTAATCAACACCAAGAAAAACAAAAATGTTGATGAAATATTCAGCAAGATTGTTGATGAGCAAACACTCGAGGACATTGCCATAAATGCAATAGATAAAAATTACCGCAGATTATCACTGGAAAAAATCGAAAGTGAAGATGTATTGTATGATTTGGTTTTCAAGGCTAAGGATTCCTCAATTAGAAAGTCTGCAGTGAACAAGAACAAGTTTGTCAATGAGGACATGCTTAAAAAGGTAGCTATTGAAGACAAGGACGAAGGAGTAAAAATAGCTGCAGTTAAAAAAATAAAAAATGAGGAGACTCTAGCTAAAATTGCAATAACTGAGGATAATGCAAAAATAAGATCAATCATCATTGGCAAAATTGACAATGTTGACATTTTAAAGAATATTGCAGGGGATTCTGAAAAATCTGATGTTAAACTGGATATTATAAACAAGGTGGACGATGAGAATCTACTATCCGAAATCGCCTTAAATGATTCAGATAGCGTTGTTAGAAGCGAAGCGGTTAAGAAAATAACAAATGATGAAACCTTGTTAAATGTTATCCGCTCAGATAAAGATCCATTTGTTCGCCAAATTGCTGTTAAAAATCTAAATGACACTCAGGAGTTAATAAACATTGCCTTGACGGATGATGATCAATATGTAAGGTCTCATGCCATTTCAAATCCTGCAATAACTGATGAAAGTGATTTCACATATGTTGCAGTTAATTCCACACATGAGGATGTGGCTCTGGAGGCCATGGGACATATCACTGACGAGAAAAACCATATTGAAATATTGAAAAATGCCAAATTGGAAGATATTAGAAAATCCACATTGGACCATATTACTGATTTGGAAACATTAATTAGAATTGTTTTGGCAAATGAGGATGAAGAATTTTCACTAAAGGCTTTAAATAAAATTAAAGTTGAAAAATGTCTGATAAAAATTTATGAGCAGGGAATTTCCGAAAATATTTCTGTTAGAGCGGTATCTCTTGTGAGAAATCAGGAATTTTTAACAAATGTAGTCAAAACGGATGATTCCTGGAGAGTCCGTGAAGCTGCCTGTAAAAAAATAGTAAGTAAAAGTGTATTGAAGGAAGTTTCACTTTCCGATGAAAACGAATATGTAAGAGCCGTCGCTAAAAAGAGAATGAGCTTATAAATAAAACTCAGGCTCCTTTCTTTCACTATTTGCCTGCTCGAACTCAGGTTTTTTAGCTTTAAATGCATCTCCGGTAAACATGCGCGCATCTTCAGGACAAATGTGGATACAGGCTGTACATCTTGAACACAAGTCAAGATTGGTATCTACAGGATCATCATCGGGAATTGCATTTTCTGGGCAAATTGAAATGCAATCATAACAGAATGCGCAAAGTGTTTCATCACAGCCCACTACAAACGGCAGCTGTTTATAGTCAACATAAGGTTTGTTTCCAGGTATTTCACTGCCCAAACTTTCACCGGTTTTTGCTTTTTCAATACATTTTTCTGCAAACTCATTAATCTTTTCAATGTCGCTAGCGTCAGGCCTTCCCTGTGCAACACCATCAAATATTGAATGGTGGCTTACGGTTGAAGAGGCTGCAACAACATTGAAATGGTTTTCCTTAAGAAGTTCCACAGTTTCAAGCAATGAATCGGTCACGTGTGCATTTCCGTAGTTTACAACAGCTATTGCTGGAGTGTTGTTGCCTTTGAATTTTGCCAATCTTTCACGTCCGCTTTTAGGAATTCTCCCAGCAAATACGGGCATTCCAACAATAACAATGTCATCACTTGCAAATTCTTTTTCGGAGTTAAAACTCAATAAATCATAAGTCTCTTTTTCCAGGGTAAAATTACCGGCGATTTGGTCCACTACCTTTTTTGTTGTCCCTGAGGGACTGAAATATATTTTCATAACTTTTGACATACTCTCACCTATTTAGATATTAATTTTACATAACTTTAATAGTTTCTACAAAATTTTTCGTTGCAATAGAAACTATTTAATATCATTAAAATTATAAAAATAATTTGGTGATACGATGGAATTAATGAGAGAGCTATCTTTGGCACCAGGTGTATCTGGCTCTGAAGAGGAAATAGCTAAAATTATTACACGTGAATTAGAAGATGTAGCTGATAAAATTGAAA
>CAZQWN010000007.1:43332-44728 GCA_964596915.1 uncultured Methanobrevibacter sp. | reverse complement strand
GTTTTTGAATAGCATATTCGTTTTTTTCGATTTACGTTGGCGGGAACCTATTTGGAAATTCGATCTGCCCTGAAGATAGCGTATTTTAGGTTTGCGCACCAATTACTTCGGGTGTTGTTTGGACAACAGTATGAGAGTTGAAAATCCTGTATGATAGACCCAATACGGAATTCCTTCAGTTAAAGACGTAACTGGTGAAAGAATTACTGAAATCTTAAGAAGAAACGGTCAGGCTGGAGACTATCCGGAAGACTTAATGAACTTAATCAGAAGAGCAGTAAACATCAGAGATCACTTAGAAGAAAACCCAAAAGACTTACACTCAAAAAGAGGATTAACTATTATCGAATCCAGAATCAGAAGATTAGCTTCTTACTATGTAAGTGAAGGTAAATTACCAGAAGGATGGAGATATAATCCAAGAGAAGCAGCACTCCTTGTTAAATAGAGCTAGTGAAGCTTGCAGTATGCTCAAGGAGCATATGGAAAATGATACTGTTATAAGATTAATTTCTCATAACGATGCAGATGGAATTTCTGCAGCTGCAGTTATAGCTAATGCTTTGGCTGAAGAGAACGTTCAGTTCCACACTACCCTTATCCCACGTCTTAAGGAGGATATCGTAAATCAGCTTAGAAGTGAAAAATATGATTTGTTCATATTTTCAGATATGGGCAGTCCATTCATCAAGGAATTCAACACCTATAAGCATGACGTTATAGTTGCAGATCACCATCAGGTTAATGATGTTGAAGCGGACAGCAACGTTGTCCATGTAAACCCTCATCTTTTCGGTGTTGACGGAAGTAAGGATTTATGCGGTGCTGGGTCTGCTTACCTGTCCATTCGTGATTTGGACAAGAAACACTTGGCTTACTATGCTTTGGTTGGTGCATTCGGTGACATGCAGGGTCAAAGCGGATTTACTGGCGTAAATAAAATGATTCTTGACGATGCAATCGCCAGCGGTAATTTGGAAATTCATGAAGGTTTAAAGATTGTTTCAAAGTCAACCGAACCGATTTTTAAATCTTTAGCTTACACTTTTTCACCGCCTCTTCCAGGAATCAGTGGAGATTTGGACGGTGCCCGTGAATTTTTAGAGCGTATGAACTTATCTTATGGTATTAAATTCACAGATTTGGAAGATGAGGAAAAGGACCTTTTGAAAGAAGCCTTGATTACCATCAATCCCGATATTTTTGGAGACTGTTACACTGTAGCTCGTGAAACTCCAATGCTTCGTGATCTGGAGGAATATTCATACATTTTGGATGCATGCGGCAAAAACAAAAAGCAGGGATTGGGTTTAAGCATTGCTTTAGGTGAAAAGGACCAGGCATTGGATGCGGCCTTAAGACTGCAACGCCAATACCGTGACCAGATTGTCAAAGG
>CAZQWN010000007.1:0-43232 GCA_964596915.1 uncultured Methanobrevibacter sp. | reverse complement strand
GGTGCTATGATTCCATTTGAAAGTAAAGATAATTTCTTGCACTTGGTTGATGAAATGGTGGAATATCAATTAAATGGGGATTAGTATGTTTTTAACAAATGAAGAACAACAAATGTGTGATGGGGAATTCGGCGAAACCATTAGAAAAAGTATGGATATCCTTGTTGCTTTAGGGGATATCTATGGAGCTTCTAAATTGGTTGACATTACTTCTGCACAGGTATCTGGTGTTTCATATAAAACTATCGGGGATGCCGGTTTGGAATATCTTGAAGATTTGGCCAGTGATGGGTCTGGAAAAGCAACCATTAATGCGTCATTAAATCCGCCGGGAACCGATTTGGACAACTGGGAAAAGCTAGGTTTTCCAAGGGATTTTGCAATTAAACAAAATCAGATTGTTGACGCTTATGCAAATCTTGGAATTTCAAAAACATGTACCTGCACACCTTATTTGGTTGGTAATGTTCCTAGATTCAGAGACCATGTTTCATGGTCTGAATCATCAGCTGTAGCTTATGTTAATTCTGTAATAGGTGCTAGAACCAATCGTGAAGGAGGACCTGCAGCTCTTGCGGCTGCAATTGTTGGAAAAACTCCGTTATATGGTTTTCATTTAGCCGAAAACAGAAAAGCTAATCTTGTTGTTAATGTAACAACTGAATTGAAAGGTGCTGATTTCGGTGCATTAGGTTACATCATAGGTAAAGTGGTAGGCGGAGGAGTACCTTACTTTAAATTAAAAAACACTCCGAACAACAATGACCTGAAAACTCTTGGTGCGGCACTCGCTTCATCAGGTTCAGTTGCGCTTTATCACATGGAGGATGTAACTCCTGAAGCTAATTTAATCGATTGCGCTGAAATTGAAGACAATATGTTCATATCTGAAAAGGAAATTCGTGAAACTCGTCAAAAGTTAACCACTACCGACAGGCAACCCGATTTGATTTGTTTGGGATGTCCTCATGCATCACTTGAAGAGATTAAGCAAGTAGCCGGTATCGTACAAGGAAAAACCATTAAGAATAAATTGTGGATTTGCACATCAGTTAGCGTAAAAGCAACCGCTGACAGAATGGGTTATACAAAAATAATCGAATCTGCAGGAGGAAATGTCGTATGCGACACCTGTATGGTTGTAGCTCCTATCGAGGAGATGGGCTTTGAAGTGATTGGTGTAAATTCGGCAAAAGCAGCAAACTATGTTCCGTCAATGTGTGGACTTGATGTTGTTTATAACGATGTAGAAAACCTTATTCAATTCGAATAAGTTTTCTAAACTTCTTTTTTTTAATTTTAACTTATTTTATTTCAAAAAAATTTTTTCTCATTACATTTAAATTAAATAAAATCTATAAGTTATACTAATGGAAATTGTGAGGAAGACTTTTTTATGAATTATTTGGTTGTGGGTGCTGGAAATGCTAGTAGGCCCGTTGCAAGATTGCTTAATTATTTGGGCCATGAAGTTGTGATAACTGATTTGAAGGATATTTCTGAATTTAAGATTGAGTTTCAACGAAGTTTAATTGAGATGGAAAAGGAGGGTGTCAAATTAGATTTGGCAAATAAGAACCCGTCTGTTGACGGTTTTGATGCGGTTTATATGCCTCCTACTTTGCCTCAAACAGCTCCGATAGCTAAAAAAATAAACGATTCTACTTTAAAAGTTTTAACTAATGAAGAATTTTCTAAAACTGTTAATGACTTGATTCCGGTAGATATTATTGGAATTACAGGAACCATGGGCAAAACAACAACCACATTCATCACTACAAGCCTTTTCAAGCAGGCAGGCTATAACGTATGGTCCTGCTCATCCCTGGTCAATAATTTGGTTTCAGAAGCGATTATTGACGGAATTGTCAAAGGCAAAGCACAGGAATGTGACATAGCTATTTTCGAACTTCCTCATGGAACAATCGGTCTTTTGGACAGGCTGGACATTAAAATAGGTCTTTTAACCAATATTGCTGAAGACCACCTGTCTGAATTCGGAGGTTCAATTGAAAAATACCAGGAGCGCAAACTCATCCTCCAGGCAATGAGTGAAACTTTTATAGCAAACAACTCATGCAGGGACATTATCGAAAGCGTCCGTGACGATGCAATATTTTATGCACTTGATGAGGATGTGGACTTTAAGGGAACAGTGGGCGACAAGTCATTAACAATCAAATCTGAAGATGTGGAATTTACAACTCCGTTTCATATGATGAGCTATTTCTTTGAAAACTCTGTTGCCGCATCAGCTGTCGCCTTAACATACGGCGTTGATCAAAAAGACATCATTGATGCTTTGACAGTATTTAAGGGTCTGCCGGCTCACATGGAGGATGTCGGAGACTACAACGGAAGAAAAGTAATACTTGATTCTGCATTCTTGTATGATGGAATGAAAATCACACTGGACTATTTCAAAGATGAAAGTGTGGTTCTGTTCCTTGATCATTTTGACACATTATCTGTAAGAGACAAGGCGGAAGTCGGCCAGCTTGTAAGCAACTATGACATTAAAGTGGTAATAGCAAGCGGATTCAATGAAGTGACCCAAGAGGTGGAAATGCAAGCCGCCCAAGAAATTTTAGATGCTATCACAAACCCTAATATTGAAAAGGTGGCTGTTGAAAATATTGAAATAGCGGCATGCGAAACTTTCAGATATTCCGAACCTGGAGATATAATTTTGCACATGGGACCTCTTATAGCATATGACAGGCTGACTACTGTTGAAAAAATCATGAAAGGTCTTGAAGAAGGGAGTAAGAAATATGAATAAAAACAAAACCTTTGGTGTTATAGGCGTATGCGGAGCAAACGGCAATTTGATTGCCAGAATTCTTAAGCAAAGAGGATATAATGTAATCGGTACTGATTTATCATTTAAAAAGGATTGCCGGTTTGCAAAGGCTTTGGAAGGTTATGACATTGAAGTTTTTTATGGAAAAACTCCTGAAACTTTTTTCAAAAAGGCGGATTTTATAATTCCTCCTGCAAGCCTGCCTAAGGATTCAGAAATTTTAAAAAATTGCGATAAACCTATTCTTGAGTTATGTGACATTATAGAAATGATTAAACCGGAAAAGCAGGTATTCGGAATAACCGGAACCAACGGCAAGACAACCACAACAACACTGCTTAAAAGAATTGCCTATGACAATGGCATCAAACCATGTGAGCATGACCTTGAGGGAATGCAGGGAAATGCTGAATTCATCCCAATTTTACAGTCAAGACTTGACGGTGACGTTGCAATTCTTGAAGTTGGAACTTTTGGCGTGCCCGGAACAGTCGGAAGAATAGTAAAAAACACCGAAATGTCATCCGGTCTGATTACAAACATCACTCCTGACCATTTAAATGACCTTGGAAGCTTTATGGATTATGCCAACGTTAAAGGCGAATTCATTGAAGAGTTGGGACTCGGCCAGCTCATTGTCAACGGACATGACCCGACAATAATGGGGCTTTTACGTGAACTTGACTTTAAAGGTGAAGTAATAACATTCGGTGTTGATGAGCTTCCTGATTCCATCGGCATGAAGGAATGTGTCTGCGGAAATGAAATTGCCGTAAAGGAGATTATTTCAGGCTGCGGATATTACTTCTGCAAATGCGGAATAACAACTCCTCAGGTTGACTATATCGCTACAAATGTGAATTTGCCAAACAGAACCTTTGATTTGCACACTCCAACAGAAAAATTAACAGTCAAAATGGGGGTCGACGGACTTCACAATGTTTATAATTTAACAGGAGTTATTATTGCAGCTCACAAATTCCTTGACTTGCCTTACGATAAGATCTTACCTACAATAGCAAGTTTTACAGGTGTAAGCGGAAGAATGGAAGAGGTAGGCAAAGTCAAAGGAAAGGACATTTTTGTAGATTATGCCCACAATCCTGCAGGTGTTGAAACTGTTTTAAAGGAATTTAAAAAACTATTTGGAGATTTTACAACTGTAATAACCGTTTCATCCGAATCAGGATACATTGGAGACATTGATATATTCAACAGTGTACTGAAATTCTCAAAATTCATAGTCCCGGCATCTGTTGCATCCCAAAAGATAGCTTTGGAAAAATTAAGGGCAAATCCTAAATTGAATGACAGGATATTCTTAAACCATGTTGATGACTTTGAGAAAAGGGGAACTACTGGAGCTTCAGAAGAGGAAGTGCGTGATGGACTCAGAAAAGCTCTGAACCTGGATTGTGAAATGGTAATCGCTATTGGTGAAGCGGCTACAAAGTATAAATCTATTGTTTTTGACTTGTAACGTCATTAAAATATTTAATTTTTTTTTTAACCTGTTTTCATTTATTTTATCTTTTATTATTTTTTTTAAACCTTATATTGGCTTTTTTTAATTTCTTATAGTTTTTTCTTTGAAAAAATTATGTGACAATATTTAAATAATTTCAAAATATACTTTTTATGTATAATCAATGAATTATTATTCAAAATTAATTATATTTGATTATAATTTTATTTAATCGGCATAAAAGGAGGTGAAAAGATAAAAAAGAGAAAAATATTGATTTCATTAATGTTTATTTGTTTCATAATGTTATCATTAAACTTTGTTGCTGCAAATAATGAAACTATATCCGGAAATGAAAGTGTATCTGTAATTAATGGGCCAATACTGCAAAAATCTAGTGATGATATTCAAATTGAGGATAATTTAACTGCTGTAGGGGGCAAAATTATTGAAATTAGGCAAGATAATTATGAAAGTTATTTTGATGCTAGAACTGGTAAAATATTAGATAGTGCTAGCATTTCTAGTGGAGATACATTAAAAATAGGAAATATTTCCGAAAGAGCATTTGTTATTGATCGTCAACTAACTTTAATGCCTATCACTTCAAATGACCAGATTAAAAACGGTTTTATACATTTGATTAATGGAAGTGATGGTTCTACAATTACAAATTTAACTATTAATAATACAAAAGTTACATTGAATATTCAAGGTGTTACTGTAGGTCAACTGCACGGTATTTGGTTATCTCATTCAAATAATAACCTTATTTCATATAATACAATAAGAATAGCAAATTCTGGAGGAGTTTATGCAATGCCTATGGGATGGTCTAGTAATAATCGAATTATTTACAATGATATGAAAACCTATGTCTCTACTAATATTATTATGGGAGATTCACACTACAATCTGATTTCACATAACAGCTTGGAGGTTTTATCATATTCAGACATGTCTGTTACCAATTTGATTTACTTCAATCCTTTTGGTCATGCTGATTATACTGGAACTCCATTATGTAAAGGCAACATAATTTCCTACAATTATTTGAAAGGATTTTGCACATTGCCAATGTCCATAATATTGCAGTTTGAATATGCCAACCATGAAGGTACTGTAGTTGCGAATAATACGATTATTAAAGGATCAGTCGGAATCAATTTAAATGGTAATAATGTTTCTGTTTATGGAAATACTGTTACTAACAGTGCAACAGGAATTTCTGTTAGCGGAGGTGATTTTGCTGTTTGGAACAATACTGTAAGTGGAAATAGTCAACAGGCTGGTATTAGGGCAGATTGCGCTGCAAACTCCAAAGGTATTATATATGACAACAATGTGACTTTCAGTGATGTTTCAGTGGGCATGTCATTAACAAATAACATTGAAGCATACAACAACAATATTAATATTAAGAATTATGGAGTGGGTATATCACTTTCAGGTGAAAACACTACAGTTCATCATAATAATATTAAGAATAATCGTGATGCTGGTGTTTCAATATTGGGTAGCTACAATACTGTTAGCAAAAATATCATAACTACAAATGATATTGGTGTGACAATACCTTCTTCATTAAACGGCAATGTAAGGTACTACAACAACACCATTACAGACAACAAGATAACTAGTGATAGGTATGGTGTTTCAATAGTGGGTTTGGTTTATAATTCCGTAATTAAAGACAATATCATCGAAACCAACGGTTCAATGGGTATTCATATAGAAATCACTGATAAGAATTCTAATACGGAACTTGACAATATTGTTAATGGGATAATTTTCAATGCAAGTGCAATTGTCATTAACGATGATAATTTCTACCAATTCTTCGATGAGGACGGATATTTTGTCTATAAGTTCGAAGAGGACAAATCAAAAGTAATCTTTTTGACATTCTTAAGCAATAAAAATCTTATTTTTGATGATAAGATTACTGTAATCAGTAATAAAATGGATAATCTCTTATATAATGTTACTGTGACATTTGAAGGGGATGCTGAAGGGTCAGTTATAAGAGATTTTAATTTCATCAATTATGACCGAGAAGCAATTGTAATCGATAATGTCGATGACATTACTGTAAGTAAAAATAACATCACAGGCATCTTTAAACAAGGAAGCAAATATAATTCTGCTATTTTAATCCAAGGTGTTTGTAATAATGAAATAATTACTCAAAACAATATTTACATTAACTCCAAAACCAATCATGTTTATGCTATTACAGCCCCTGCAGTAGGTTCTAATGGAAGAATGAACAGGGATTTTTCCAAAGAATTTGAAATCAGTGATAATACAATCATCATGATTTCAACAGGTATGGCAGAAGCAATTTATACTGATGCAATAGCTTTTAGTGAGTTTGATAACAACAAAATCAATATTATTGCTAATGGTTATGCATATGGTATTGCTCTTGCAAATTTAATAGGAAAATTGGCTAACAATAGCATTACAAACAATGAAATCGTAATACATTCTGATGGAATGGCATATCTGATTGAATTGCACATGGTAGAAAACACTACAATTGCAAACAACACGCTATATGGCAAAAGCAATGGTATGTATGGTGTTGGAGTATACAGTTCAAGCAATGTTACAATTGAAAACAATACTATTTCAGCATTCGGAGGGGATTTAAAGAAAATTAAATCAATTGAAGATGTATTGGGTATTGGAAATGCTGCAATTTCTTCTATAAGATTTGTAGACAATATCACAATAAGCAATAACTTAATCATAACCAACATTACAAATCCAATCGCTAAAATTGATGTAGCTGGCGAAGCTATTGTAAACATATCTTCAAATTCCTATGTTGTTGGTGACAGTAATTTTAATACCTATTTCAGGAATAATGAATTAATTAAAGGAAATATTGAGGAAAACGGTAAAATATTATTATATAATCTTACCAATGGGCAGATAATGCAAATAACTTCTCCTGTCGTTATCAGCTCATATGACAACAATATTCCTGTAACTGTTTCATTGATCTTAAATAGGGCATCAAATGTAACAATCTGCAATATTAACTTTGCAAACTCAACAATTGAACTTAAAAGTTCATCAGACAATACAATTGTCAATAACATCTTCAATTCAACAAAATCCAATATATTAATTATTAATAGTGGTGAAAATAACACATTTGCAAACAATTCAGTTAATGTAAATAGTGATAGGATATCTGGAGTTCAATTAACAAAAACAGATTCCAACAATATCATTAATAATGAATTTAACCTTAAAGGAACTGTTGTTAAAGCAATAATCAGTGATTCTTCAAACGATAATGTTATTGAAGGTAATATTTTCCTTTCACAGGCAAATGATATAATATTCATTGAATCAACAAAATCAATGAATGACAACATTACTAAAAACACAATGAAAGGTAATGCATCATCAATATACGGATATTATGCATCTAATTCCAATTATGGATACATTGCACAAAATGATATTGAAATTAGAGGAAATTCAAACGTTACTGATCAATCCGGCATATATTTCAAAGGCTCTTCTATGAGAAATGATGTAGTTGATAATCATATTGAATCATTTTCCGCTAATGGTGATGATTATGCAGTCATGATAACAGTAAATAGAAATTTATTCAACAGCATTGTCAATAACTACCTTGTAAGTTCAAATGGAGCTAAAAGAGCTGATGAAGCAGTTTATGCTAAATACGGAACTGTTAAAGATAATACTCCTATAGACATTTATGTTTCAGCTGACGGCAGTGATGAAACCGGTGATGGAGGTATTCACAATCCATATGCCTCAATTTCAAAAGCTATAGAAAACAGCTTGAATCATGCAATAATTTATGTAGGTTCCGGATATTACAATGAAGCAAATATTACCATTAACAAGAATGTTACTATCTGTGGTAATGGTGAAAACGTTATAATTGATGCACAATCTGGCCAGTTATTCAATATTGCTCAAAATGGAATTCTTTCAATAAATGGCATCATCATTCAAAATGCCCATAATGTGGATGGGGGGTCTGCATTTATAAACAATGGAAAATTGTCCATTGTCAATTCTTCAATCTGCAATTCCTCTTCATACTATGATAATTCCAATCCTATATTTGACCATGATGTTGTATATGACGAAGATGGTGAAATGAAATCTGCTCACACACTTAATTGTAGTGAAACCGGCAAAGGTGGAGCTATATTAAATAATGGTGAATTATACATTAATTCATCCGTATTTTACAATAATTTAGGCCATACTGGAGGCGTTATAGCTGATTATGGAAAATTAGATATTGAATCATCCGTATTCTATAACAATCAGGCAGTTCATGGAGGGGTTATTTTCACAGACTCAAACAATGAAATAGGCATTAAAAATTCATTGTTCATGAACAACACTGCATTAACATCTCTTGATTATTGTACAATAAGAATTGGTGCAGCTAGTTGGTCTATTGATACTGGATACTCCTACAATTATTATTCACTTTGTGAAAATCCTATTGGTGAAGGTGGAGTAATATACAGTAAAAATACTGGCATCTTAATGGACAATTCTACATTTGTGAAAAATTCTGCTAAAATTGGTGGGGTAATCTCAACTCCGCTTGATAGTTTAACATCACGTTCGAATAACGCTAAAGTTAATTTAAATATTAACAATTGCGAGTTTGTAAATAATAGAGCTAATGATACAAGAAAATCTTCAGGATCTGTTGATTTGAATAATTATAACTATTATAGTGGATTTAATGGTGGTGTTATTTATGGCGCTTATAATGAACTGGAAACTACAAATTCTGAGTTCTATTACAATCAGGCAACCAATAATGGTGGAGTAATCTATGCTAAAGCCAATGATGGAAAACTTTTAGATTCAATATTCATGCTAAACACTGCAGGAACAAGCGGTGGCGTATTGGAAATTTCTAAAAACTTCATCATAGAAAGATGCGTGCTGTCAAATAATTCTGCCAGATATGGTGGTGCTATAGAATACAATTCATATGAATACTACGGACATGTTCAAGACCACATTAACATTTATAACTCCACAATCTCAAACAATAGAGCTTTAAATGGAGGAGGTGCATTCAATATAGGATATGCAAATATTACAGTACGTGATACAAACATAGTCGATAATGTGGCGCCTGGCGAAAATACATTCCACTCAAGAGTTATTGGAGGCGAACAGGACATTGACATGAGATATAACTATTGGGGAAAGAATGGGCCGGATGATTCCGTATGGAATGCAATGAGCCGTGAAAGTTTCTATCCAATTTCAAGAGAGATGATTAATTGGAAACCTCAAGTTGTTGATGATGAGCCGTCTGAGCCTATTGAAGTGAATCCTGATGATGATTCAAAAGGAGATGGAGGAAATGGAGACAATCCAATTGTAAATCCTACTCCGAGTTCAACTGATTCAAGTGCCTCAACCGGAAGGACTATTGGTGGAAATGGAAACAATGAAGGTTCTGGAAATGCCTATGGGCCTGGAAGCGGTACCGGCACTGGCGGAAGCGGCAGCGGTACAGGTACTCCGGGAACACCATACAATCCTGGAAATCCTGGAAATACAAATTCATATGGACATATTCCGGGAAATACTTATACTGGACAACAAGTAACTGGAAACTACAATTCAAGCAGTAATGCAAATTCAAAAGTTGATGGAACATCAAATTCCAACAGTCAAAGTAGAGTAAACAGTTCAAATGATGATTCAAGGTTATCTACTGTTGGAATGATATCCAATGCTGCGGCATCTTCAAGTTCTGACGGAGGAAGCCAAGGTGAAAGTTCCAGTTCAGCTGACAGTTCTGAATCCGGTGCTCAAAGTGTAAGTAAATCCTACGAAATAACCGAAAAACTAGATGAAATAATTGATGATGATAAATCAATGCTAACATTTATAGCTTTGGTGCTTATCACATTATTCCTTTTAATTATCGGTTATAAGAGAAAAGAAAGGGAAAGTGAAGACTAAAATCTTTTTCTTTTCTATTTTACTTTTTTTTATGAAAACCTTTTTATATCTTATTTTAATAAATTTATATTATGATTGACAATTTGTTGAGGTGTTATTAATTTTAAATAAAAAAATCACATTCGTATTGTTGTTATTAACAGTAATACTCTCATCAATGATGGTTGTTAGTGCTAATGATGACAATACCACATTTATAGAACCTAATGATGAACTAAATATAAATGAATTATATGTAAGCCCGGATGGGAACGATGAAGAGGGAATAGGTAGTAATGATTATCCTTTTCAGTCAATAAATCATGCTGTCGAAACTGCAGGCAACAACTCCAAAATTATTTTAAAACAGGGAACCTACAGCGGATCTTCAAACACTAACATTAACATCAACAAATATTTAACAATAGAAGCATCAGGAGATGTTACCTTAAATGGTGAAGGCAAAAATTATTTCTTTAATGTAAATAAGGATTCATCTTTAATATTGAATAATATAAAATTCATTAATGGCTATACAGACTCATATTCCCAATTGGGAGTTATTAAAAATCAGGGAAAGCTACTTGTTGGCAATTCTTCCTTCAACAACATGAATGCTATAATGTCAGCATTTTTCAACGAAGGGCAATTAACCATTGACAATACAATCGTTTCAAATTCAAAATCTGAAAACATTGCAAAAAGTATCACAAATTTAGGTTATTGTACCATATCCAATTCAAAATTGAGTGATGCAATAGAAAGTGACAATGATTTGCCGAATATTTACAATTTTAAAGAAATCAACATTATCAAATCTCAGATTTCACATTTAAAATCAAACGACGAATATGAACCGTCAAAATATCAGACTAGTATTATTTTAATTGAAAATTCAACATTAACACTTATAGAAGCTGAAAAGGCAAATGCAAAATTTTTAAACTCTAACATTAACAGGCGCTTTTCATTAGATGGATGCAATGTTTATGTTGAAAACTGTAAAATCTCTCCAACCTCAACAGTTCTATTTAACACTTTATCAATCTTCAATTCAAATTTTACAGCAACCAATTCAATATTCGATGTACCAATATCAAGCGGACATACAAACTTTAACATAACTTATTCCGCCATTTTATTCGGAATACTTGGTGGAGGAGACAAAGCAGTATTATATGCTCCTTATAACTGGTGGGGAGTAAATTCCGGTCCAGTAGTTGAATATTTCAAAAATGTAAATATAAGCAACTGGGCTATAGCATCTTTTGAAATAGAAGATGGAAACAGTTCTGTTGGAACTGCATCAAAATTTATAACCTCCTTTAAATGGTTTGATGGAAACAATAGTTTTGATTTAAAAGAAAATGAATCAATTCCAATTCGTTCAGTACAATTCAATGCACAAAACGGAAGATTTTTATACTCTTCCGGGGACTTAAGCAAATCATTTGAAAACTATCTGGTTGGAAATACTCTCGATTGTACAGTTTACTCAACAGTGGACAACCAGAAATTAACATTAACAATTGGAAAAGGATATTCTGCATATAATTATTTTGTAGCTCCATGGGGTGAAGACCTCCCTGAATCCGGTAGTTTGGAAAATCCATACAGATCACTTAAATATGCTGTGTCTCAAGCTGTAGATGGAAATACAATATGTTTACTTGAAGGAAACTACAATAGCAGTTTAAATTCAAATGTAGCTATTTCAAAAAACATAACAATAATAGGACTCGGAAATGTTAAGTTTTTAAGGGCTAATGGCGCTAGCATAATAACTGTGCAGGAATTGGGAAACGTCATTGTTAAAAACATCAATTTCAGCTGTGAAGCAAGGGAATATGAGGATAACCTATTTGTAGTACGTGGAGGGACATTGAACATAGAAAATTGTACATTCACATCAATTAGCTCAGGAGGAATTGTTTATTCATCCCCTGGAATTGACAAAAACAGTTTAATTTCAATAAAAGACAGTAAATTCTCAGACATCTGTGGTTCTGTAGTAACTGGAAGCGGTAATGTTAACATAGATAATTGTTATTTTGAAAAAATTTCCAATTTCTATAACCGAGCAGGCATGGAAAATTATAATGCATTATTTACGGTAACATCCTCCATTGAAATTTACAACTCAGAGTTTAAAGACAACAAAATGGGAATCATAACCCTGCACCCATACACATATTCAGGTTCAGCATTGCTTGGGGCTTCAAACTCTCAATATTCCGGCCAGTATAACAGATATGCATATATTGAAAATTCAACTTTTACAAATAATGTCTTTACAAACATGGGCAATTCATACACAACTAT
This sequence comes from uncultured Methanobrevibacter sp., assembly GCA_964596915.1. Lineage (GTDB taxonomy): Archaea > Methanobacteriota > Methanobacteria > Methanobacteriales > Methanobacteriaceae > Methanocatella. The sequence goes on along the minus strand of CAZQWN010000007.1, from coordinate 30,657 downwards.
AGGCATCGGTTTTGACATTGCAGACGATTACGGATCATTTTATGGATACATTAACAACTGTACTTTTGATGGAAACACCGGAAAAATAGCTAAAGCAACTTCAGTTAATTCATCAACATTTTACAACAATCATGGACTTGATTATGGAGGTAGAGCTTTAATTGAAGCTGAATTGATTAACAATTCCGTATTCGTCAATAACTTAAACAGATACACTGACTATAGTCAGGCATCCCATGGTGAAGGAATAGCAAGTGCCCAAACAATTCTTTATTCAACATTTATAAATAATGAGGCTTCATTTGGCGGTGCTGTTTCAAATTCAAAAGAGGTTCATTACTGCGTATTTGTAAACAATACTGCACTTTATTCAGGTAATGACATCTACTCAAATTCAGGCGATGTAGACTATTCAAGCAACTGGTGGGGAGACAACAAAAAGCCAGATGACTCTAAAATATTCATTTTCCTCGGAAATCTGAAATTAACCGATTGGGTAATAATGACATTTGAATCCTACTATGAAAATGTTGTTGAGGTATCTCTTGACAATGTGGTGGATGATGATGGAAACATTAGAAAAATTGGAAAAATACTGCCGTTAAGACCAGTTTATTTCGCTATTGATTCAGGAAATATCACTCCTAGCTTAAGTTATCTAAAAGAAAATGTTGCTTATGCCAATGTAAATTACGACTTAAATTCCAGTGATTTCAAGGTATATGCAACTGTCGATAACCAAGTTTTGGATTTAAACCTTAGAAACACAAATACAATGATAATAATCGAAGATGTTATTGTTAAAGGAAACGATAACAAATATTATATTGATTTGATAAATACAAACGGTTTTAAAATAGCAAATCAAACATTAACTGTGCAGGTTATTGATTCAAACAATGAAAGTAAAATCTTTACAATTAAAACCAATGATGAAGGCCGTGGCAGCTTTGATATAAATTATCCTATCGGAAAATATGAGGTCATGGTTAATTACTATGGAAATGGATACTATGAGAAATCCAGCGCTTTGGCAAAAATTGAAGTTGTAACATTATTTACTGAGGTCATATCTTACAACTACACATATTATGGTAAGAATAATGTATTTTATGGAATTTTACATGATGAAAACGGCAAAAATTTGGTTAACTACAATTTAACTTTTACAATCATCTCTGCTGATGGAGATTCAACAACAATCACTTCCAATACTGATTTTTACGGCAGAAGTGAAATCGTGCTTAATTTGGCAGCTGGAGAATATGACATTAAAATAGAATACTTGGGCGATTCCTGGTATGCTTACAGTTCAAATAGTTCCCATATAGTCATTAAACCGGTTAACACAACAATGGCTGTGCCTGATGCAATATTATATGGTGAAGGAAACCTTTACAACATCACATTAAAAGATTCATATGGTACACCAGTTATGGGAGAAAACATTCTGCTTGCAATTTCACAGGGAAATTTAACCGATAATTTCATATTACAGACAAATGAAAATGGAATAGCTAGTTTATCCATCAACTATTTGCCAGGAAATTATAGTGTCAAAGCTACCTACAAAGGAGATAGTATTTATGGATCTTGTGAAGATTCAGGAAAAATAACTCTCAATAAGGTTTTAACAGTAGTAACTGGTTTCCACCATAAAGTAATTCCGTTAAATGGTATCTACACAGTTGTTTTAAACGATATGTATGGAAAAAGAATTAACAATGGAACAGTAACTCTAAACTGCTATCAGGGAAATTTAATCAAAACCTACACCAACACAACCGACCCTAACGGGGAGGCATCATTTATTATTGACTTGGCTGAAGGAACCTATTTGACAACAATCGATTATGATGGAAGCTTATGGTACACAGATGCAACAAATGCGGCAACAATCGTCGTTGATAAAAATGCGATTCTTGAATCCGTGAGCATTAATGCAACAGATTTGGTGCAATACTATGGTGAAAACAAATTCTTTACAATCGACTTTAACGATCCAAATGCATATGATCAATATGGAAAAACAATAACTGTAAGTATATCAAATGAAAATTGGTCTCAATCTTTTGATGCTGTTACAGATGCATTCGGTACTGCCAGATTACAAATTAAATTAAACCCTGGTGAGTACAATGTCACCTACAAATACTCAAATCCTTATTATAACATTTATGGAAGTGGTTCAAATAAAATAACTATCTATAAAATGCCTGTAAGCTTAAATGCTAATGATATAATTATGAATGTTAATGATAAAAGATTATTCGAAGCAACATTAAGAGACATTAACGGCAAAGCGATTTCAAATATGCAAATCCATATGAAACTAAACGGAAATGACTATGAAATTACAACAAACGACAAAGGAATAGCTAGTCTGCCTTTAAATTTAAATATTGGGGAATATGAAATCGAATACAGTTTATCCAATCCTAACTACATTTACTCATCAAATACTAATAAGATTTTAGTTGTTGATACTAAACAGACATCCACACAAATAATAGCTAATGATATTTATGGGAATGAAAATAATCTGATTAATTTCACATTAACATTAACAGATTGCCTAAATAACGGCATATCTTACAGTGATATTGCACTTGAAATATTTAACTCCAATGGAAAATCCATTAAAAACATCACAGAGGTTACTGATGCAAACGGTAATGTAATATTTAAATTTAATTTAAACTACGGTAAATACACAATTAAAACAAAATTCCAAGGAAATGATTTGTATTTGGCAAGTAGCAGCGTTAATATAGCCAATATTGAAACAAGTGATGAGAGAACAAAAACAGTGATATATGCCAGTGATGTTCAAATTAGTACCAATGATACATTTACCATAGTCTTAAGGGATGAAAACGGCAAACTGCTTTCAAATAAAGAAATTACATTTATTTTAGAAAACATTACCTTTTCTTCAAAAACAAACAACGAAGGAAAAGCTTCCGTTAAAGTTGATGTTATCTCAGGAATGCATGACGTTAATGTCATATTTAATGGTGACGATAATCTAAGACCAAGCTCCAATTTGGTTAAATTATATGTTTCAAACCTGTTTACAAAAATTCATGCTCCTAGCTTGGTAAAATATTACAGAAATTCAACCCAATTCCATGCATTGCTTACAAGTGACTCTGGAAGGCCAATAGCTAATCAGATAATTTCTGTTGTTGTGGATAATGTAATATACAATTGCACTACCAATGAAACAGGATGGATAACTCTGGATATTAACTTAAAACCTGGTCATTATGATGTTGAATGCTATTTTGCAAATGAAAGCTCTGAAGAGTATTCATTCAACAAGACAAGCATTGATGTTTTAACAACAATATTAAGTCAGGATGAAGCTAAATCTTATGGTGACAGCCCATATCTGACCATTAAGTTTTTAGATGGCATCGGCAACGGAATTAAAAATAAGGATTTCGTGATAGGAATTGATGGAACAAATTACTTTGCAACAACCAATAGAGAAGGAATATTCTACTTTGATTTGAATTTAAATCCTGGAAACCATATTATTTCAGTTACAAATCCTTTTGATGGATTATCTGAAAGCTATAAATTAACAATAAACTCAACAATAGTTGTAAATAATCTTGTTAAAGTATTAGGTGACGGCCAATATTACATGGCTACATTTTATGATAAAAATAATTCATTAATAACAAATGCAAACGTTAATGTAATTATCAATGGAGTAAATCATACATACAAAACCGATAGCGAAGGTAAAATAAAATTATCCATGGAATTTAATCCTAATAGCTATTTAGTAACTGTTATAAATCCAATTACTGGGGAATATGTTGAAAATACGGTGAAAGTGCTCAATCCAATAAGTGAAAATAAAGATTTAACTATGTATTTCACCAGCGAATCTAAATTTAAAGTGCGTATCATTACATCAGGGGGTAAAGCTGTTGGTGAAGGTAAAACTGTTAAATTTAAACTTAATGGAAAAACATATACTGTTAAAACAGATAAAAACGGTTATGCATCAATAAAAATCAATTTAAATGCTAAAAAATACACAATAACAACACAATATGGTAAATACAAAGCAACAAATAAAATAACAGTAAAACCACTTCTAACTGCTAAAAATATATCTAAAAAGAAAGTTAAAAAGGTTACATTTAAAGCAAAGCTTGTAACCTCTAAAGGTAAAGTTGCTAAAGGTAAAAAAATAACTTTCAAGTTTAAAAACAAAAAATACACTGCAAAAACCAACAGCAAAGGAATAGCTAGCATTAAACTGACATTAAATCCTGGAAAATACAAGATATTTTCCATTTATGGAAAATCTAAAATTACCAATAAAATAACTATTAAAAAATAGGGAATATTTAACCTTATTTTTTACATTTCTTTTTTTAAATCAATCAATATACTCTATTTTTTACAAAAATCTTTTAAAATTTATTATAGTCTACAATAATTTTTTAAAATATAAACTAATAAAATTTAAATATACTTTAAGATAAATATATTTTCCATGTATTCAAATGGAGTTTGTTTACATAAATTTTATAGAGGTCGAAACTTTTGAAATTTAATAAAATTTTATTTTTAACAATTGTTTTACTGGCCATATTATCTTTAGGAGCAGTAAGTGCTCAAGATAATGGGACTGATGATGTAACATCAGTCAGCCAAGATAAAACAGTACAATTAACAATAAATGACGATTCAAAACTTAGTGACGGTGCTTCAACAACATATAACAAAACAGTATATGTTGAAACTGCAAAGGGTTCTGATTCCGGAGCGGGAAGTGAAGCAAGTCCATATGCAACAATAAATAAAGCTATTGGTGATGTTAATGCATCCGATAATGCTGTTATTTATTTAGGTAGTGGAACTTACTCTGGAGATAACAATACAAACTTAAAAATTGATTTAGCTCATAAAAATAATGGTGGAAGCTTAACCTTAATTGGTGCAGAAGACGGTACCACTGTAATTGACGGAAATGAAGAATCTCCAATTATTGCAGCAATAAGCAGTGACTCAATTGTTACCTTAAAAAACATAATATTTACTAACGGTAAATCTGACATGGGTTCAGCAATCAGGTCAGCTGGAGAGTTAACTATTGATAACTGTGTATTTGAAGAAAATTATGTTACCAATTTAGCTGCAATTTATTCAGAAAATGGTGATTTAACTATCACAAATTCCAAATTTAACAAAAATTCAGGTAATCAATATGTAGATTTATATTTTTCACATAATGGGTTAGTAACTTTAATCAACAACACCTTTGATAGTGGTTCTGCATCAAGTTCCTGGGCAGACACTCCTGCAGTATATGTAGGAACTGGTAAATCAGTTATTAAAGGAAACACCTTTAAAAATTTAACCAGCTCCCGTAGTGGAGCAGCATTAGCTGTAAGATACAATAATGGAGAAAACATTGCAAATATTACTGACAATACCTTCATCAACTGTACTTACACAGGTTCAAATGGAGGAGTTGTATTTTTCCAAAATTCATACCTTAAAGGCAATAAATTCATTAACTGTACTTCTACAACAGCTTTACTTTATGCTGTAACAGATTTAAATGCAAAAGTTACTTTTGAAGATGTAAAAGTCGATGGTACAAGATTTGTCTTAAAAGCTAATGTAACCGATGACATGGGTAATGCTGTTCAAGGTGCAAGTGTCACTTTCGCTATTGACGGTGCAAATGTTGGTAAAGCAACTTCCGGTGCAAACGGTGTTGCATCCTTAACTGTAAACAAATTATTGGAAAACGGTAACCGCATAATATCAGGTACACAAGCTTATTCTGATGTCAATCCTTTTGATGTAACTGTAATTAACGGTACTGCAATCGTTGACTTTGACCAGTCCCCTGCAGAAGTATGGGTTTCCACTGAAGGAAGTGATTCAGAAGGTAACGGTAGTGAAGCAAATCCATTTTTAACTCTTGAAAAAGCATTAGATTATGGAACTGCTGCCAGTGTAAATTTAACCGTTCACATTAAAGATGGTTTATATAAAGGATCTCAAAACAGAGATTTATCATATTCCAATGTTGGAAAAATAACCATTATCGGTGAATCTTATGGAAATGTCATCATTGATGCTGAACATGCAACATCCGGTAGTGGATGGTGGGCATCAGGATCAAACATATTCACATTTGGTCAAAACTTAGAAATCAAACTGGTTAACTTAACCTTAATTAACTGTGACGGCAACCCAGTGAATGCATATTCATTAACAATGAATGACAATGTGGTAATTAACTCTAGTAGTGTCCGTGCTCAATCTCCTAATAATGGAGCATACATTGATAATTTAACAGTCATTAACGGAACAGGACAAGCAATTAACGCTTATAACTTGGTTTTAACCAACTCATTATTTGAAAACTGTAATGGTGGATCTTCAACTGGTTTACTCTGGTTAGCTACTAGCGGTGATAATGTAATCTATTTAGAAAACAACACTTTTAAAGGCAATACTATTGATGGTTATTCCGGTGGTGCTGCATATTATGCTCAAGGTGATTTAATAAGTGTCAACAACACTTTTGATTCAAATACCGTAACCGGCTCTGCATCAAATATTGTATATGCAAGTGGTAATAACATTGTTTCAATCAATGATAAGTTTATAAACAACAATGTAACCAGTTATGTTGCTCAATTTAGAAACGGCGGTTATGACCCTGCAGAAATCATTGTAGAAAACATTACCATGATTAACAATAGAGCATCTGCAAATGGTGCAGGATTAGTAACTAACGGTGCTAAAATCAAAGGTGGTAAATTCATAAACAACACTGCTGCAGGTGATGGTGGTGCAATATACTTATTAAACCATGGAAAAACCAATACAGTATCTGAAATGAGTATTGAAGATGTAACCTTTGAAAATAATAGTGCAGCTCGCGGAAACGATGTATTCATAGCTCCTAGCTCTGGAAACAATGTATTTGCAAACTTTACTGATTTAACAATCACTGCAAACAGCAAAAATGTAACTGAATTATCAGACATCCTAACCGTAACCGTATCCCATCCATCAGGTGCAATCATTGGTGGAGGTCAAGTAACATTCTACTTCAACGATTCAGTAGTTGGTAAAGCTGATTTAATCAATCAAAATGCAACCTTAGAATACGTTGGATTTAAAAACGCTACCACATATGACTTCACAAGCGCTTATGAATATGCAACTGAAAACGATACATATGTAAACGGTACTATATCTACAAACATTGCTGATGCTTTAGACAGCATAGAATTATATGTATCTAACAGCACAGGTGATGATGAAAACGGTAACGGTAGTGAAGCTAATCCATTCAAATCCATTTCCAAAGCATTAAGTGAAGGTTATGCAAAATCTACAAACATCACAGTACATGTTTTAGAAGGAAATTACACTGGTGATTTGAATACCAATTTAAGAATTCCAACAACTGTTGATGTATTAATTGCTGGTGAAGATGCAGATAAAGTAATTATCTCAGACAGTGAAGCTGATTACTTCATAACCGCTTTAGCGGGTAATGCTAAATTAACATTAGCTAACGTTACATTAAATAGAGCTGCTCGTGATACTCAATCTGCAATTTATGTTGAAGAAGGCGCTGATATGGAAATTGACAATGTCAACTTCATTGGCGGACAAGGTAACTACGGTGGAGCTATTAACACTGCAGGTATTTTAACTGTAAACAATTCCTATTTCTTTGACAACGGTTATGGAGATATAGCTAAAAGATCAAATGCTTATTACGGTGGTGCAATTTATAATGATGGAATTTTAATAATCGACAATTCCACATTCGAAGCAAACCATGCAGGCAGATTATCCACAATTGCAAACCAAGGTACATTATTAATGAAAAATTCACAAGTAATTGACAGCCTTGACGCTTACGCAATGAATATGGATTTAGTAGCTATCGGTGCATTAGGTGGTCAAAAAGGTAACATTACAATAGAAAACTCTATTTTCACTGTTACTAACAGAACCATTGATGAATTATCCGACCGTATTTACATGCCACAAAATTCATTGACCTGTCTTGCTATCGGATCATCTGAACATGTAATAATTATCAACTCCACATTCGAAGATAAAGGTGGAAGATACACTCCTAATGCATTTGGTGGAATCAACTCCTGGAACCTTGCAGGAGGAGGTTATACTATTGTACCTGGAGATATTGAAGTTTACAACTCCACATTCAGAAACTTACAATCTGTAAGCTTATTCTACACAAGAACTGACGGTAGTTCATATGGTTCTCACAGATTATTTGAAGGATGTGTATTTGAAAATGTCGAATATATAATCGCAGTTCTCAATTCAGGTAACTTCACAGTAGACATACACAACTCTGCAATTATATCAGATAACATTACCAAAATAGGAGTTGCCGCTGGCAAATCTATTAATATGAGTATTTCCGACAACTGGTGGGGAAGCAACAATGCAACATATAAGAATGCTACAATTTCAACTTCCAATTTCCTTTCCAATTATGTTTTAAAAATCAGAGAAGTCAGCTCAGAAGTAGTTAATCCTGAAGATTACTTAGTTTTAACTTTAAACCAAACTGGTAATGATATTGAATTAGAATTTAAATCATTTGATGGTGAAAATTTAACTGATTATGCAGGAACTTTACCTGCTAGAGAATTCACAATTAACGCAACTGGAGCTGTTTTAGGAGTTAACAACGGAACTATTGCAAATATTGCTGCAGTTCCTGTTAGTGTTGATGGTGAAAGTTATGCAATTGAAGCAACCGTTGATAATCAAACAGTCAATTTAACTGTTGTAAGAACAGACTCCCAAATAAGCATTGATGCTATTAATGTCGATTTAAGTGTAAATGCTACATTAACTGACAGTGAAGGCAATCCAATAAGCAATGCAACTGTTTCATATGAAATCGGTGACGTTAAAGAAAATGTCACTACTGACGAAAATGGTAACTTTAACATTCCATGCATTGCTAATGGCGATGTATTGATTAAATTTGACGGAAATGCTGCTAATTTCGCTTCCAATAAAACTTTCACATTTAATGGTGTTGTAAAACAAGAATCAACTACAATTATCATAATTCCTGAAGATATTGAAATCGAAGACGATATCGGTGTTTTGGTTTACGTTGAAAACGCAACTGGTAATGTTACTCTCATTGTCGATGGTAAAATTAATGAATTGCCATTGGAAGATGGTATAGCAAATTATGTTATATCTGATATTTCAGCTGGTAATCATTCAATTATAGCTATTTACTCTGGTGATGACAAATTCTTACCAAGTGCAAATGTAACTGATATTAAAAACATTAACAAAAAAGAAAGTGAAGTTGAAATTACTGTTCCTAGTGATGTTAAAGCTGGAGACAATGCTACTGTAGATATCAGTATTCCTGATGCTACTGGTAATGTTTCTGTTATTGTTGATGGTGTTGAAACTGTTGTTGCTTTAGATGAAAACGGTACTGCTAGTGTTCCTGTTACTGCTGAAGCTGGTGAACACAGTGTTGTTGTAGTTTACGACGGTGATGATGCTCATGCTCCTACTCATACTGCAGCTACTTTCGATGTTGAAAAACAAACTAGTGAAGCTAACATCACTCTTCCTGTTGGTTACAAACTTGATGATGTTACTAACGTAACTGTTGATATTCCTGGTGCTACCGGTAATGTTTCTGTTATTGTTGATGGTGTTGAAACTGTTGTTGCTTTAGATGAAAACGGTACTGCTAGTGTTCCTGTTACTGCTTCTGCTGGTGAACACAGCATCGTAGTTGTATACTCCGGTGACGATACACATGCACCTGTCGTTAAGTCTGCTACAATGAACGTTGAGGTCTTTGAAAGCAAATTTGTTGAAATTGTTGCTGATGGTAACTTGACTATCACTGCTACATTAGTAAACTCCTTGGGAGATGTTATTCCTAATGCAACCATCGTTTACTCTGTTGGAAATGTAACCAACACTACTGTAACCGATGCTAATGGTATATTCACTATCCAAGGCGTTAACAATGAACAAATCTCAATTGGATATGAAGGTGAAGATGCAATTCTTGGAACAAACACAAGCATGACATTCAGAGACATAGCTCCTGTTGTTCCTGAACCTGTTGAATCCAGATTCAACATTACTGGTAATTCCATAACTATTACCGGTTACGCTGTTGATACTAAAGCAGGTGAGAAAGGAATGCTTTATTCAACCGAATTACTTGACATTAACGGCAATCCAATTGCAAACGTTCCTGTACAATTCGCTGTAAACAACAAGATTTACAACAGAACAACCCTGGAAAACGGTAGTTTCAACCCATACCACTTAGACATGGTCAGAGCAGGAAGATACACCCTCGCTTTATCATTCGGTGGAAACGAAAACTACACAAGTACTTTCGCTGTTGCATGTATTGACTTAGCTAAAAAACCATTAACAATCAAAGCAAGTGCAAAAACCTACAAAGCTAGTGCAAAAACCAAAAAATACACAATAACATTGTCCACAATTGTTGGTTCTTCACTAGACGGTAAAGCACACCTCAAATCTGGTTTAAAAGTAACACTTACCATTAATGGTAAAGATTACAACGCTAAAATCAATGCAAAAGGTCAAGCAACATTTAACCTTAAACTAACCAAAAAAGGTAAATACACTGCTAAGATCAAAACAAATGAAGACAAGACCTATGAAACAACCACAAAATCCGTAAAAATAACAATTAAATAGTGAGATTAACTTCTCACTAACTTTTTTTCTTTTTTAAAATTGCTTTATATCTAATTCATACTTTTTTGTCATTACTCATCAAATGCTCTCACTAACTCTTTATAAGTGTTAAAAATTAATATCATAATAAGGGTTATTGGTATGCTCATTTTTTAAAAAGAAGGTTGAATAATGACTAGTTATATTTCACATCCTTTAATTAAGAAAAATTCAATTGAATCAAGGTTATACCAGCAGGTTTTAGCTGGGGATGTATTAAAGAAAGGAAATACGATGGTGGTTGCACCTACTGCATTGGGAAAAACCATTATTGCAATTTTGGTTGCTGCAGACAGGTTGCAAAAGGTAAAAAATTCCAAAGTACTTATTCTTGCACCATCAAAACCGCTAGCTATTCAACATGAAGACAGCTTTAAAGAGTTTTTAACACTTCCCTGCTCTTCAATAACCGGCGCCATTAAAACTGATGAGAGAGTTAAAAGATGGGAAGAGTCCAGAATCATTTCCGCAACTCCTCAGACTGTCGAATCAGATTTATTAAATGGCCGTTATGATTTAAGTGATGTTTCATTAATTGTTTTTGATGAATGTCATCATGGAGTCGGCGCTTATTCATATGTATATCTGGCATCAAGATATGTTCAGGAATCCAACTTTAATCTAATTTTAGGCCTTACTGCTTCACCGGGATCGGATAAGGCAAAAATAAAGGAAGTTTGCGAAAACCTTTACATTCAGAATATAGTCGTTAAAACTGAACAGGATTCAGATGTCAGACCATATTTCAATCCTGTCGAAATCGACTGGGTTAGAGTAAAGATGAGCAGTGAACTTGAAAAAATAAAGAAATATGTTGATAAAGCCCTGGATGTAAGACTTAAAGCCCTGAAAAATATGGGTATAATCAGAACAGTTTCGGTCGGTAAGGTTGATATCCTAAAAGCAAGAGGAATGATTCAAGGCGAAATTGCAAGGTCAGTTAATCCGGATAAGGAATTGTTTCAGGCAATCTCAATTTTAAGTGCGGTAATCAATATCCAGCACTCACAGGAGCTCATTGAAACTCAGGGCATTCAAACCTTCAACAAATACATTTCACGTCTGCGTAAGAAAAAGACCAAAGCCGCAAAATCCCTTATGTGGGATGACAATTTTGGAAGGGCTGTTAAGATGGCCCGTAACGCTGAAAAACATGGGTGGGAACATCCAAAATTAAGAGAAGTGACCAATATTCTCAAAAAGGAATTGGGAACTGATGATGGGCAAACCAAACTTCAGTCCACAAGATTTAAGGATAAGGATGAAAAGTCATCTAAAATAATTGTATTTACACAGTATCGTGATACGCTTGAAATGATACACCAGAAGCTTGAAAAAGAAGGTATAAAATCAGCCAAGTTCTTTGGTCAGGCCTCAAAGGATGGTGAAAAAGGCCTTACTCAAAAACAGCAAAAGGCAATCATTAAATCATTTAGAATGGGAGAATATGATGTGCTGCTGTCAACAAGTGTTGCTGAAGAGGGTATAGACATTCCTGCTGTCGATTTGGTTATATTGTATGAGCCAGTTCCATCTGAAGTACGTATGATTCAGAGACGTGGTAGGACAGGTCGTAAAAGAACTGGAAAGGTAAAGGTATTAATCACTAATGGTACAAGAGATGAAGCTTATTACTGGGCCAGTGTCAGAAAAGAGGAGCAAATGAAATATCAGTTGATTGACCCTGAGGTTTTAGATGAACTTAATGCTTCAGCTGTGGAGAGAATGGAGGGTCAAAAGAAAATTAAAGTCCTTGATAGGCCGAAGGTTGAAAGTGACAGGCCTATAGTTTATGCTGATTCAAGGGAAGGCAATTCCAAGGTAATTAGACATTTGTCTCAAATGGAAATTGATGTTAAAGTTCGTTCAATGGCTGTTGGTGATTATCAGGTTAGCGATGATGTGGTAATCGAGAGAAAAACAGCCAAAGATTTTGTTGACTCTATAATTGATAAGAGACTATTCAAACAGGCACGTGAACTGTCTGAAGAGTTCAAGCATCCTATCATTATCCTTGAAGGTGATGACATCTATAACGGCATGCTTCATCCAAATGCTGTTAGGGGAACTATTGCAGCTATAGCGATTGATTTTGGCATAAGCATAATTCCAACAAGAAACTCTCAGGACACTGCAGCAATGATTAAAAGAATGGCGGTCCGTGAGCAAAATGGAGATAAAACTCATATTCAAATTAGAACTGATAAAAAACCGGTTAGCTTATGGGAACAACAGTTGTTCATCATTGAATCTTTGCCGAACATTGGTCCGGTCAATGCTAAAAATCTTCTTCAGCACTTCGGAACTGTGGAAAAGGTAATCACAGCTTCTGAAAGTGAACTTCAGGAAGTTGAAGGTATCGGTGAAAAAACTGCTAAAAATATAAGAAAAGTAGTCGAATCCAAGTATTTATATTTTGAAAATGAAATTAAAGAAAAAAAACTTCTTTGATTTAGATTTTAAAGTTTTTTTTAATATATTCATAACTTTTTTTAATGGAATCGTAGTCATTTACTTCGATGATGTATATGCCATCAAAATTATTTTTCTCTAATGTATTGATTATTGTGTTTAATTCAATAGAGCCTTCACCTAATGCAAGGTGTGAGTCATCATCACCAAAATTATCATGGGCATGTATGTGTTTAATTGAATCAAAATACATATCCTCTGCGGAATATCCTGCATGATTGGCATGACCGATGTCCAGGGTCATTGACATGTCAAGTGAAACCAGCAGGTCATTTAATTCAAACATGTTTTGATAAATCATTGATGGGAAATTAGGCATGTTTTCAATTGTGGTCAACACTCCCAAATCATTTGAATATTCTCCAAGCTCTTTAATGGATGCGTTTGCGGATTCAATAACCTGCTTCGGGAAATATTTGTTAGGTAAAAACGAGGTTAATCCGGGATGGACAACAACCGCTTCACAATCAAGTCTATTTGCCAAATCTATTGACTCTTTAATTTGTGATATTGAATTTGATCTGCTTTTGTCCTGCAGGGATGCAATATTGACATCCATGAAAGGGGCATGAATTGTGTATTTGAGATTATAGCTTTCCAGCATGCCAATATTTAAATGTTCACATGGGAATTGATGTACCAATTCCACATATTCAAGACCTAAATTTTCAATAAATTCCAATGTTTTTTCTAGGGGATATTCTATCCCTGCCAATGCTGATGCGCCAATTTTCATATTATCACTATTTTCTAATCGCTGTAATTTTCAATCCCATTTCAATGGCTTCCAGGATGAAATCAGATAATTCAATTCCGTTTTTAATTTTTATCTCTCCCTTTTTGGAGGTTGTTGCTGTAAGCAGATATTCTCCGCTGATTAAAATGTCGAAGTTTTGCCTTCCGTTTTCACGTCCCAACTCTAAAATCATCTGTTTTCTGGTGAGTGTAATCTCAACTTCAATAGGTGTTTTGTCAACAGGCTTTTCATCAATTATATCAACACCGAGGCTTATGCCGATGTCACGTTCAATTTCGGCAATTCTCTTGCCGTTCTTACCGATGATTTTTGGAATGTATTCATCAGGAATGTAGATATTGGCTCTGTCGGGTGAAACAACTTCAACATCAACCTTTGCCTTTTTAGGAAGTATTCTTTTGATTTTTCTTAAGATTTCCGCTTCAGCAATAAGGTCAACAGAAGATTTATGCTTTTCTTCGCTTCCGCTATTGTTCACCAAATCTATATCCATAACAATGGTCTGCTCACCGTAGGTGTAGATTTCATTTTTAAGCTCACCTGTTTCAAAGTCCCTGACTTCAATGACAGGTCTTGCAAGATCAGCCTCTTTCATGCCTGATGGGACCTTGACAGTCATTTTTGTTTCATAAACGCTTGTGACCTTTCCGTTTTCAATGTATATGCTTGTATCGACAATTGACGGAATCACTCCAAGCTCCACTCTTGAAGCTATTCTTTGAATGGCGTCTATAGGTCTGGTTGCGTGGACAACACCAATCATTCCGACACCTGCAAGCCTCATATCTGCAAAGATGTTGAAGTCTGTATTTTTTCTAAGCTCATCATAAATGGTGTAGTCGGGTCTTACAAGCAATAACACGTCTGCAGTGTTTTCCATGCTTCCCTCAAGGGGAGCATATTGTGTTATTTCATCTGGAAGCTGCAGGTCTCTTGGTGATTCCATGGTTTTTACAACCTTATTCAGCTTTGATGAATAATATTTTGCAATGGCCTGAACGAATGTGGATTTACCTGCTCCAGGGGATCCTGAAATCAAAATTCCCTCAGCGCTGGTTCTTATTCTATCCAAAAGTTTGTCTGACAGATTATATTCACTTAAACTGATGTTTGCAACAGGTCGGACTGCGGTTATTTCAAGACCTTCCGCAAAAGGAGGATAGGCAATTGAAATTCTGTATTCTCTTGACTGAACAACAAATGATCCTTCCTTTTCAGATTCCAGATATGTTTTGGAATCGCTTTTGGCCTTGTCAAGGATTTCGTCCATAATTTTTTTAAGTTCAGAGTAACTGTAAGGTTTATCTGAAAGTTTTACAAAGTCAATGTGGCCCGGAACTCCTTTTTTGGCCATCGGAACTACGTTTTCTTTCAGATGAATTGACATTGTCTCATCGTCAAAGAACTTTTCAATTGACAGTTTTTTTTCAATATATTTCTGCTCGTAAAATATTACCGGAATCCCCTGTGCCTTGGCCACTTCTGATTGAACCTTGTCGTTGGTTAAAAGTGTTCCGAATTCTGATCTTGCAAGGTCTCTTATAATACTGTCGATTTCACCGCTTTTTGCATATTTTATGTCATAGTTGGTTGGACGCTTGCCTTTAAAAGTTATTGCCAGCTCACCGTCATCCTGCATTTCCTGCAATTTCTGAAGTTCAGCCAGTCCTTTAACACCTTCTGACCTTTTGGCGTTTGCCTGATGTTCAAGTTCACAGACCACTGCCTCAGGCACTATGATTTCGGGATAGTCGTAATCCCCGTTTTCTATAAGTTCACTTACCGCACCTATTATGACTGCACTGGTGTCTGGTATTATGCATTTCATTTTAATACACGTCTTCTGGGTTTACAAGTCTTTCCAAAACGATTTCCAAATCGTCGTCTTTCAAGTCGTCAATGTCAATGTCGTTTTCGGTGTTGATTTTTCTAAAGAAGCATGAAAGGTAACCTTCATGGCATGCCGCTCCGGTCTGGCTGATTTTCAATACAATCGCATCCATGTCACAGTCCACAAGAATTTCTTTCACTTCCTGGAAATGCCCTGAGCTTTCCCCTTTTAACCACAATTTGTTTCTTGAAGTGCTCCAGTAGTGTGCTTTTCCTGTTTCAATCGTTTTGATTAATGCTTCTTTGTTCATATTCGCCAACATTAATATTTGATTTGTGTCAGCGTCCTGAGCAACTGCTGTTATAACTTTAACACCATTTATCTCATGTCTAAAGTTAATATTCATGTTTATTCTCCTTTTAATGTTTCAACAATATTTTCAATGTCCACCAGTTCCTGGTCTCCGCTGGCCATGTCCTTAACGGTGACTTTGCCTTCTTCCAGGTCCTTTTCACCGATGATGATTATTTTCGGAACCTTGATTTTGTCAGCATAATTCATTAACTTTTTGAATTTTTTGCCGTTCAGGTCAACATCTACTTTCAAATTGTTTTTCCTTAATGTTTGGGTTATTTCATAAGCTTTAGGTCTTACGCTCTCGGAAATTGGAGCAACGTATACGTCAAGGTGTGAAGGTAACTCCTCATTGTCGGTCAGCTCTTCAATTGCATTCATCAGTCTGTCAAATCCTAGTGCAAAACCGGTTGATTCAACCTCTTGACCTCCGAACAGTTTGACAAGACTGTATGACCCTCCGCCACAGATTTGCTTTTGGGCGCCAAGTTCGGGAACATAGATTTCAAACACGATTCCTGTGTAGTAATCAAGTCCCCTCGCAACCCCAAGGTTGAGAGTGTAGTTTTCAACGTCAAAGGCTTCAAGAAGCGCTATTAATTCTTTTAATTCTTCTAAAGCTTCTTTTGGCTCATCATAAGGTGCAATCAACTCTTCAACATCGCTTATTATTGATTTGTCTCCGACCATGTCGATTAATTTTAAGAGAATTTGATTCAACTCATCATTGTCAATTACAGGTTCGTCTCCGCTTAATGATTCGATTAATAGGTCCTTATCACCCTTGTCAATAACGACCATGATTTCCCTTTGGGTTTCGGTTGATATTTCAAAGTGTTTGAAAAGTCCTCTGATGATTCCAAGGTGGTTTACATTAACGTCAGCGGTTGTTATTCCAAGTGCATTGATTGCATCTGTACATAGCGCTATGACTTCAGCTTCACCCTGAGGTGTTTTAGCGCCGATCAGTTCACATCCGAATTGCCAGAATTGTCTGAACCTTCCTTTTTGAGGTCTTTCATATCTAAAGCAGCTTCCATAATAATAAAGCTTGATTGGTTTTGCGGAAGTCTTTTCAAGTTCGTTAAGGTATAATCTTGCAACGGGAGCGGTAATTTCAGGCCTTAAGGTCAGTTCCCTATCTGATTTGTCCTTGAAATTGTATAATTGATTGACAATTTCCTCTCCTGATTTTGTTGTGAATAACTTCAATTCCTCAAATAAAGGTGTTTTAATTTCTTGATAACCGTAATTTTCGAATATGTTTCTTAAGGTACTTTCTGCTTTTTTTCTTTGTCTCATTTCGTCAAATAAGAAATCTCTTGTACCTCTTGGTCTTGTAAATTCCATTTTGCCTCTCCTATGAATAAATTTATTATAATTAAACTATGTTTTTTAGATGTTATATAATCTTTTGTCGGATATTACTCATCAAATGCTCTTGCACACTTTGTTAATAATATTAATACATTATTGTTATATAAGTTTGGAAATGTGCATTTGTGTTTTTGCACGTTTGTGCAGTTAAAATAGTTTTAACTGTCTGTATGCACATTATCTAATTAATTAAACTCTAAAGAGGATTTTTATGGTTAAATATAAATTGGTAGATACTTTACTGTATCAAAGCGAAGAAGGTGCTGTTGAAGGAAAATTCATCATTGGGGATGAAACTTTATGGGCAAGCAGAAAAGTTGTGGCTGAAATTTTTGCAACTAGCGGACAAAATATCTCAGATCATTTTAGGAATATAGTTCATGAAGGAGAGCTTGAAGAAAATGAAGTAAGTATAAGCTCTAAAGAACTATTTAAAGACGATTTGGAGTTTAGCAAGGATTTCTTGCAAAACTCTAAAAAGGGAGGTAGGCCTCAAATATGGTATAATCTTGATGCAATCATCTCAATCGGATATAGAATCAATTCAAAAGAGGCAACAAACTTTCGTAAATGGTCTAGAGAAATTCTAAAACAGTACATGCGAAAAGGTTTTGTCATCAATAAGGAACTTTTAATGAACGGCGGAAAGTTCACTGACGAGTACTTTGAAGAGCTTGTTGATGTAATCCGTGAGATAAGATCTTCCGAACGCAAGGTATATGAAAAGGTAACTGACCTGTTTGCCACAGCATATGATTACAACAAAAATGCTCAAATCACAAAGGAATTCTATGCAAAAGTCCAAAACAAATTGCATTATGCAGTAGTCGGCCTTACAGCACCTGAAATTATTCGTCAAAGGGCAGACAGCAGAAAAGAACACATGGGTTTGACAACCTGGTCAAAAGCGCCTGACGGAAAAATATTGCTGAGGGATGCTAAAGTGGCGAAGAATTATTTGACTGAAAAGGAATTAAAAACTTTAAATCGTGTTGTCAGCATGTATTTGGATTATGCTGAAGATAGAGCTGAAAGACAAATCCCAATGAGTATGAAAAATTGGGCTGAAAGGCTGGATAAGTTTTTGGAATTCTATGAATATGCTGTTTTAAAAGGAAAAGGTAAAATTTCAAGAAAAGAAGTTGATGAATTTGTTAAACTTGAATATGAAAAATTCAGGCCTGTACAGGATAAACTGTTCAGGTCAGATTATAACAGATTCGATGAGGAGACAAAAAAGTTTTTAGTATAATGGGAATCAACTATTAGTATATGAATATTAAAGGAAGTACAAATATTGTGGGTTTGATTGGTCATCCTGTTGAACATAGCTTTTCACCGCCAATGCACAATGCAGCTTTTAAAGCATTGGGTATGGATTACGCTTATGTTGCTTTTGATGTCAATCCAAGTAATTTAAAATCAGCCATTGACGGTGCCGGTGCATTAAACATAAAAGGATTCAATGTAACTATTCCTCACAAGATTGAAGTGATGCAACATTTGGATGAACTTGATGAAGTTGCCAAATTAATAGGTGCAGTCAATACAATTGATTTTAAAAACTTGAAAGGATATAACACTGATGGGATCGGAGCAATAAGGGCCATTGAGGAAGTTTCAAAGGTTAAAAATAAGGACGTTGTTGTTGCAGGGGCAGGAGGTGCCTCAAGGGCAATTTCATTTTACCTTGCAAAATTTGAAGCTAATTCAATAACAATTCTAAACAGGAATGTGGATAAGGCCCAAAGTCTGGCTTCAGATATTTCTGCTTCAGATTTGATAAGTAAAGTTAGCTCAGATTCCATTTCAAATATTTCAGAGTATTTAAATGATTCTGACATATTGGTTGATACAACACCTTTGGGCATGCATCCTCATGTTGATGATGAGCCTATCGCAACTGCAGAGGATATGCATGAGGATTTGGTTGTATTTGATGCTGTTTACAATCCGAATGAAACAGTTTTACTAAAAGAAGCCATTAAAGCCGGTGCAAAACCAGTTTACGGAATCAAAATGCTGTTATATCAAGGTGTGGAAAGCTTTAAAATCTGGACAGGTCGTGAAGCTCCAGTCGATGTAATGGAAAAGGCACTTAATGAGCATTTAGGAAGATAATATGGATTTGATGTTTAATATTTCAAATTTGGCCAGTCAGAAAGAGGAATTCACATCCTCCAAAAAGGACGTATTGAAATTTCTTAAAATAATCGGCGTGGACACTCGTTTTATTTCATATACTCCTCAAAAAATCTACATTAACAATTTGAGATTTTCAAAGTTTTCAAGAAAAAGACAGGAGACATTCAACAGGCAATATCCCGAAATTGAGGTTGTAAGAAGCAGTCTGTTTCAAAAGATATGTTCAAAATCATCAAAGCATCTTGCCCTTGAAGCCAAACCAAATTCAAAGATACTGATGCCCAGGGATAATTACGTTGTTGAATTGCTGATGGAGCCTTATATACGCAAATATGGTATTGAACTTGTTTATGAGGGGGAATATGACCTTGTTGTAAATCCAATTATTTTGGACGATGAGGTAAACAATATTTTCTCAACAATTTTTAAAGGTGAAGGCATTAAATTTAGAGACAAATCAAATGAGATTTATCCTCTTTTAAATGTTCCTTTGGAGTGGATTAATTCATTTTTGGAAATGGATAATCAAAAAACCGTTCAATGTGAAAATAATGATGATTTGGCTATTTCATTCAGTGAATTTTTAGAAGATGTTGCTCCTCAGTATAAAGAAAACGTTTTAAATGCTAGTGAATTCATTGAAACGAAAATAAACTCCAAATAATTGTTTTCATATTTATGATTTTACATAGACTCGCAGTTTGAAAAAAATTATATTCAATAAAGTTCTACTATTATCTATGCTAACTCATAGTGAAACATCACGTAAAACTATTTCCATTAGTGTTTCTCAGCAAGATTACGATAGAATTGAGGAACTTGTTTCTGATGGATTATTTTCCGATTTCAATGATTTTTTTAATGAAGCTATTGTAGAAAAACTTGGTGGCATGGAACCTATTACTTTAAGGGACATTCCATATAGTCAACAACGTGATGAAATCATCAAATATGCTGAAGAACATGGTGAAGTCGATGCACTTGAAATATCCGACGAATTATTGCTTGATGTATTTGAAGTCAATGATATAATGGTTGAGTTGATAAAAGAAGGAATACTTGAGGAGCTGTAATCCTTGAGCACATATTCTGATGTTGGGGATAAAATAATTGGTGATATAATTATTTGTGAAGCTAGACAGATTCGAGAAAAGCCTCCAGTTCACAAATCAGGTAGGCACAAAACTCAAAGAGTCGTGTTAAAAGATAATGCAAACGCCACAATTATAAAAAGGTCTCGTTTCCTATCTAAAAATCCTCACTAACTAAACCATTACTAAAAAATAGTATGGCCAAACAGACTAATTCTGTTTTGGCATTTTTAATTTTTTGAAGTTGAATTAAACCGAATATGATTATTGCTTCATTTCTGATAGATTTCCATATTTTCACATCAAATTAAAAACTGAAAAGTGAAACTTGCTTATCAGTTTTCTTTTTAGGTTTATCTTCTTTATCTTCAGATTCTTCTGGAATTGGCTCTTCAACAACTTCTTCAGTAATTTCTTCAGGTTCCATGAGAGGTTCTTCTTCAACTACTTCAGCCGGTTCTGCTTCGATTTCCTGAGGAGCTGCCATCATTTGGTTTTGAAGCTCTTCAAACCTTCTGTCACGCTCTTCTACTCTCATTTGAGCCTTTTGCTTTTCCATTTTGGTTATGACTTTTTTAGGGATTTTCTTTTTTCTGAACCTTTTGATTTCATTGTCTTCAAGTTCTAGAAAATCTGAAATCTCCCATGCAAGCTCATCGTTTTGAAACATGATTTCTAAGTATGGAAACATTGAAATGGCTATTGCGTTTGAAATGTGCATTCTTTCAGACATTTTTCCAGCAATTGCATCCCTCAGGTTTCTTTTTCCTCTGTTACGTCCCATCAGTGTGAAAATTGTTGGGGTCTGTATCTTTGAGAACTTTTTGTAGGTTTCCTTTTTTGATGAGCTCACGCCGATTCCCATAAAGTCACTTGCATATTTCCAGTAACCGTAATTTCTGCTGCTTCTGGCTCTTCCAAAGTACAAATCAGCCTGAGCAATGTTTTCATAAGCTTTTTTAATCTCATTTTTATTGGTGTATTCCCTTGGAATGTTTTCTGCAATGTATTCCATCACAAGTGTAGGGTCTTCATCAACCCTTAAGGCTTCCCTTACATGCACAGGATTTTTACTCTTTAAAACGCCAGTAACTGCATTAAAGATGTCTGACCGGTCATCTTTTGTTCTCAAATCCTCAACTGCCTTTGGTTCAAGCACTTCGTCCTTGTCAGCTAGTGCTTGAAGGGTATTGATTGCTGAACGCAAATCCCCGTTTGATTTTTTTGCAATCAAGTCAAGAGCCTTAGGATTAGCTTTGATTTCTTCTTTTTGAGCGATTTCCTTTAAAGCCTTTCTGATGGTCGGACTTCTTACCTTAGGCATCTTAATTACGGTACATTTAGGTTTGATTGACTGCAGGCGTTTTGAGTAGAAGTCATTGGCCATTAAAATCATGGGATGTTTGGAATTTTTAATAATCTCGCCGATGGCTCTGACTCCTCCATGGTCGTTGGTTCCGTGAATTCCGTCAACCTCATCCATAATGATTAACTTGTAGTCATCTCCAAAAAGAGATCTTGAAGCTGAAGACTCTCCTATTGTACTTTTAATGATGTCCTGTGAACGTTTATCACTTGCGTTAAGCTCGATATGTTCTGAAAACTCCTTTGCAATAACGAGTGCAAGTGTTGTTTTTCCAATTCCCGGAGGCCCAACCAAAAGTAAGGGTTGCTGAGGATTTCCGTTTTTCCAGTTTCCAACCCAATCCATGATTATTTTTTTCTCTTTATTGTTACCTACCACTTCATCCAAGGTTTGTGGTCGGTATTTGTCAGTCCATAACATTTCCATACCTTAAATGAATTTGGTGAGCAATGCTTCAAGCTGGATTCTTGGATTTGCTCCTTCTCTTATTCTGAAATCGCAATCTGCTATTGAGTTAATCAAATCAATATAAAAGTCGGGTTCCATTTTGCCTTCAACGACTCTTTTGGAAACTTCCTGATAAATTTGTGTTACCATGTCCTCTCCGCTGGTTCCCTGAAGCACCATGGTTTCCCTTAAAAGAGTTCTTGCACCTAAAAAATCACCTATCAATGCTTTATTAATCATGTTTGAGATTTCTTGAGGTTTGGCTTTTGAAACCACTTCATAAACGGATTCTTCACTGACTGTTTCTCCTTCGGTGGTTGCTGCCTGCAATACATTAACGGATTTTCTCATATCTCCTTCAGCGAAATAGACTATTGTTTCAATGCCTTTGTCGTCATATTCAAATCCTTCAGCATCACAGATATATTTCAATCTTTCAGCAATATCTTCTCCTTTGATTGGAGCGAATCTGAATATTGCACATCTTGACTGAATAGGGTCGATAATTTTTGATGAATAGTTACATGAAAGTATAAATGAAGCGGTTTTTGTATACATTTCCATTTCACGTCTGAGTGCGTGCTGTGCGTCTTTTGTCATGTTGTCCACTTCATCGAGGAAAATTATCCTGAATGGAGCGCCGACAGGTTTTAATCTGCAGAAGCTTTTGATGCGGTCTCTTACTGTGTCGATTCCTCTTGCGTCAGATGCATTTAATTCAAGGAAATTGTTTCTCCAGTATTCTCCTAAAATTGATTTTGCTAGTGCAAGTGCAGTAGTGGTCTTTCCAACTCCTGCCGGACCTGTAAACATTAAATTAGGCATGCTTCCTTCGCCTACATATTTTTCAAGTCTGGTAATGATTTGTTTTTGTCCTACAATGTCTTCTAATTTTTGTGGTCTATATTTTTCTACCCATGGTCCGCTCATTTAATCACCATATTTTTACTAGTAACATTTATGTATAATGTAATTAAATTATTTTTTGCTTAACTTTTAAAATATATGAAATCCAATAAATATATAATTAAAGTGAGCATTTGAATAGTAATGTTTATAAAAAAATCAAGGTGTTAAAGATGAGAGGCACATGGAAACTTAGATTAAGAATGTTACTTACATCTGTTTTAATGTTTTCAATTATATATTTTCTTATAATGATAGTGGCACGCTATCTGGGAATTAGTAGTTGGAAATTATATGCAGGTGTGAGTTTAGCGATTGTATTTTTACAATATTGGTTTGGGCCAACTATGGTTAAATATTCAATGAATGTACGACCATTGTCCGAAGCGGAAGCCCCTCACATTCATAAAATGGTTGAAGAACTTGCTCAGGCAGCGGGTGTCCCTAAACCGGAAGTAGGTGTATCTGAAATTAATATTCCAAATGCTTTTGCATATGGTAGAACAAGTAGAAGCGGTCATATTGCAATTACCCGTCCAATTTTAGGATTACTTGATTACGATGAACTTAGGGCCGTATTGGGTCATGAAATGGGCCATATAAAACATAATGATATGGCTGTAACTGCGGCAGTTAGTGTAATCCCAATGATTTGTTATTATATTGCAATATCATTCATGTTTTCAGGTGACCGGGACAACGGAGCTACAATCGTAATAGGAATGTTGGGTTATCTATTTTACCTGATTGGACAGTTGTTGGTATTATTCATCTCAAGAATCCGTGAATACTATGCCGATGAAGCCAGTGTGGAATTTGGTAATCGTCCTGCAGCATTGGTGTCAGCATTGTATAAATTATCCTATGGTGCTTCAAGATGCAGTGAAGAAACTATTAAGGATTTAAATACAAATAGAGCATTTTTTGTTAATGACATTAACAATGCAAAACATGATGTGACAGATTTTAGTCAAGTGGATTTCGATGGTGATGGAAAAATAACCGATGAGGAATTGAGAAAACTTGCATCCATGGATATTAAGATTTCAAAGAAAAATGGAATCATGGAATTATTCTCTACTCATCCGGATTCCTTGAAAAGAGTAAAAAGATTGGCGGAATTACAAGAATAGGTGTTATGATATGAAGATGATTTTGGATGAACGTGGAAAGAAATATGTTTTAAAACCGGGTCAGGAGTTTCAAAGCGATTTGGGAATTGTTAAGGCAGATGTCCTTGACAGTGCAGAAATAGGTGATGAAGTTAAAAGCCACCTTGACCACACATTTAAAATCATGAAGCCTAACATAAACGATTTCATTGACATAATGGACAGGAGATGTTCAATTCTCATTCAAAAAGACATCGGACAGGTATTGGCGCACACCGGTCTGGGTGCAGGTTCACGTGTGGTTGATGCAGGAACCGGTGCCGGAGCCATTGCTCTTAATTTTGGAAATGTTGTGGGGCCTGAAGGTCAGGTATATACCTATGAGATACGTGAGGACTTTGCCGAAGTTGCTCGAAAAAACATTGACAACTTTGGAATCACAAATATTGAAGTTAAAAATAAGGACATCAAGGAAGGTATTGATGAGGAAAATATTGACTTAATCTTTTTGGACCTTCCAAAACCATTTGAGATATTTGAAGATGTCTGGGACTGTTTGAATGTCGGAGGATGGTTAACTGTTTATGCGCCATATATAGATCAGGCTGAAATTTCCTACCGCATAGCCAAAAAATTAGGATTTTATAATATTGAAATCATTGAGCTTTTGGAACGTGGACTTGAAGTTCGCCAACAAGGTGTCAGGCCAAAAACACGTATGGTTGGTCACAGCGGATACTTGGTATTTGCAAGAAAATTATAGCTATTGATTTTAGCTATAACTATTTTATTATTTTTTTATAAACTTTTATTAATTTAATGTAATTTCTAGGATTGTTTTGGATTTCTGCAGGTTTGATTGAAATAATTCTATTTAAAGTTTTTTAAACTGCGACAATATGCTTTAACACGCTTCAAATATTCTTTTTAAATTTAAAAAATATATTTTTCAGACATGTTTCAACTTTTTAAAAGATTTATTATCTCTCAATGTGATAATAAAGCCTTGAGTATTTTTTTTCAATTAACTGAAAAGAGGTGAAAAACATGAATGAGGATATTATTTTTGATTTGGAAAAATTTAAAATCATTAGTTAATGTGGCCAAAAAGAAAATGTTGGAAGAACTGTTTTGTATAAACTAGGTGATCTTCCTTGGAGATTGGCAAATAATAATAATGAATTAAATTATGAAGCAGTTTTTTACCGGGAGCCTGAATACTTCGTGAGGAAGTATTCATGAGCGGATACGAAGGATACTCTATCGAATATCATCACAAATTCAAAAAAAGAATTCAATAAAATAATTAATAGACATCAATGTCCAAGTCTAAAACAAGATTTTAAACTGTTAATTGAAACATTGACACTGAATTTAACTGAAAATCAAAGATTTCCAGAACATGTTTGTATCGTATTGCAGGTTTTAGATGATTCCAGTTAAATTTCTAGCATTCATAATCAAAGTTTCGTTGTAAAAATATCAATCAAGGTGCTAATTCTGGGTTTGGAATCACATTTCTATTTGATTATGAAGAAGGTGATTTATCTTTATTGAAATCTATAAAAAGAATACTCAAGTTGAAGATAAAAATAGAATCAATAATCTATTTAAAATCTGTGATGAATTATACGGATGGTGAAAATGAATTTTTAAATTCCGATTAAAAAAACAGTTATAAGGAGTTTTAAACTCCTTATTTTAAATTATTCCATAAATATGGCTGGTTTGTAAGGCATCGCATTTCTAGCCTTGTTTTGTGGGTCGTATGAATCATCGGTATGAATAATTACTTCGTTTCCGCATTCTTCCTTGATATAGTCAAGTGCATCGGTTAAGATTGCTTCTTCATCTATTTTACCGATGTATCTTGTTTTAGTAATTTCCTTACCGATTTTTTTAGCAACCATTGCAATTTCCTTTTTATCATCATAGATTTCAGCGCCAATTGCTCTTCCCATAATCTGGCCGATATCCGGTTTTCCCACTTCATCAGCTATTTTGTATAATTCCCATTTCCACTCTGGGGAAAGGTAAATGTGAACTTTTTCAATTTCGTCTCCAACCATCTTTTTGATGTGTGCAATATCTTTTATGATATTTTCAACCAAATCTTCTGATTTTTCAATTTCAGGACTTACTTTTCTATCATCCGCCACAGGCCATGAAGCTTCACTGACAAATCCTTCTCCTCCATATTTGCTCCATAATTCCTCTGAAGTGTGAGGTGTAAACGGTGCTAAAAGCCTAATCCAAGCTTCAAGCACTGTTGATAGGACATAGATGATTGCAGGGTCCTGTGAGTCAAGTAAATGTTTGACTCTGTATAAGTAATGGTCAACATCCTTTTTAAGCAGGAACAATGAATCCTGCAGTGCTTGTCTTGTTTGGAAGACTTCCAATGCTTCAGTTGATTTTTTAACATGTTCGTTGAGCTGGCTGATCATCCATAAATCAATGGTTCTTGTAAGTTCAACTTCTTCGATGTTACTTAAATCTAATGCAGTTCCTTTGATTTCTTCAACTTTGGCTGCAAATTCTCTGAACCATTCAAGTCTTCTTTTTGTTCCAAGCACTTCCTTTTCTCTCCAGTCGAAATCTTGCCATGGTTCTGCAGATGCCATTAAAAAGAGCCTTACGACATCAGCTGTGTAGTCACTGATAGCGTCTTTAAGAAGAATTACGTTTCCTTTTGATGAGGACATTTTATTTCCTTCCAAAAGACCCATACCGAATACTACTGTTCCTCTTGGCCATTTTTCTTCAGGATATATTGCACTGTGTGTAAACATTAAAAAGCTTAAGTGATTTCCCACCAAATCTTTTGCAGATAATCTCCAGTCAAGGGGGTACCAGTAGTTGAATTCATTCTGGATTTCAGCTACCTTATCTGCAGGAACGGTGATGTCTCCAGAATCCTTGTCGAGTAAGACTTTATCAAAGAATGCCGGGGTTAAATCCTCAGGGTCCATGTCTCTTAGGTATTTGGCGATTGTGTAGTAGGACATGTAGATTGTTGAGTCGGTTAACGGTTCAATCAGCCATTGGTTGTCCCAAGGCATCCTTGTTCCAAGTCCAACTTTTCTGGAACATGCCCAATCGTCCAGCCAGTTGATGTAATATTCAAAATTGCTTTTAAGCTCTTTTGGAATGATTGTTTCGCCTTCAAGAACTTTCAATGTCTTTTCTGTCCATTCCTCGTTACCGTATTTCATGAACCATTGGTCGTCCATGATTTTTACAACACAGTTGTTTCCGCATCTGCACACAACAGGCCTTTCAGCAAAGTCATACATGATTGTAGCCATGTTTTCTGCAATCAGTTTTTCTTTCAGCTCTTCACGGGCAAAGCGAACTTTCATTCCGCCGAAATCCGGAATGGAATCTATGATTTTACCTTTACTGTGCTGTTGTTTGTACAGTTCGTTGGTAGCTTCATGCAGCTTTTCATCGTTTTGATCAGTTATTCCCAGTCTTTCGATGATGTCTGCAGCAGGAATTTCTCCGTATCCTTTAAGGGTGCATACCGGAATTGGTTCCACGTTATCGACAATTCCTTCTAAATGGTATTTTGCTATCAATTCATCGTTATTTTTCAAGTCTTGAAGTGCAATGTAGTCTGCAGGTGCATCAGCAGGTTCTGAAAATACGACTCCGCTTCCGTAGGATGCACTTACAAAGCTTGCTGGAAAAATTGGCAATTCATCGCCGGTGAATGGGTTTGTTGCCATTTTTCCAATCAGGTCATTAGGGTCAATTTCTTCAATGATATCCAAATCCCTGATTTGATTGGATAAGTTGTAGTGAGCTTCCTTTGTAATTACCCATTTTTCACCTTCAGCGTTTACAAGCACGTATTCAACATCAGGATTCAGCCAGATGTTAGTTGCCCCAACGATTGTTTCAGGTCTAAGTGTTGCAGTTACTAAGACTTTGTCATCAATTTTGAATTTTAAAAGTGTAAGTTCATTGACTCCCACTCCTTCACCTTCAAGCAAATCGTGGTCACCTACAGGGTTGTCACAGTTCGGACAGTATTTTACAGGGTGTTCTCCTTTTTGAACCAATCCCTTTTCATGTAATGTGGTAATCTGCCATTCTATGAATTTTTTGTAGGTTGGATCGATTGTTCTGAATTCCCTTCTCCAGTCAATTGAATAACCCATCTCCTCCATCACTTCATGGTATTCGGTTGAGAAATATTTTACAATAAATTCAGGGTCTTCCAGTTGAGGTAAGGTTTCTTTTGGAACTCCGTGAACCCTTTCATATAAATCGAGTGTCCATGGGTCTTTTCTTTTAATCCTGTCTGCAATTCCGATAACAGGCGCACCGGTTACGTGCCATGCCATTGGGAATAATACATTGTATCCTTCCATTCTTTTAAATCTTGCATAAACGTCAGGTACGGTGTATGTACGTCCGTGACCGATGTGCATAGCTCCACTAGGATATGGAAATGCCACTGTAAGGAATAATTTTTCTCGTTCATCGGGGTTAGATTCAAAAAGCTTTGCATCTGCCCATTTTTTCTGCCATTTTTTTTCAATATTTTCGCTCACTAAATCACCATTATAATATTGTTTTTTCAGGGCTTTCAGGAACTCTACTTTTATGTTCGCTCCTGATGATTTTTTTAATAATCATATCAACGTCATTTACTGGAATGCCTAATGCATCAGCTATTTCAGTATTTTTCAAATCTTTTTCAGTGTATAAATAAAGAATCTGATCAAGCAAATCATAGCTCATTCCAATTTCATCCTCATCGGTCTGACCGTTCCATAATCCTGCACGAGGGGGTTTTTCAAGGATTGCTTCTGAAATGCCTAAATATTCACTTAATTTGAAGACTTCAATTTTGTACAAGTCTCCAATTGGTTCCATATCGCATGCGCCATCTCCATGCTTTGTAAAGTAACCAATCAGGATTTCGCTTTTGTTACCTGTTCCACTGACCAGGTAATTTTTCTGATTCGCATAATAATAAATGATTGACATTCTTATTCTAGCTTTCAGGTTTCCAATAGCTAAAGCATTTTCCTCTAATTGGGTCATTGATAAAAATTCATTTAAAATGCCATCAATAGCTATTTTTTTATATTCAATTCCTAAATTTTGCGCTATTTTAATGCCATGTTCTGTATCTTCAGCCGGTGTTGTTGCAGATGGCAATATAAGTCCAAATACATTTTCTTTTTCAAGAGCTTCGCAGGCCAGGTATGCTGAAAGTGTAGAATCGATTCCTCCACTCAAACCAACAACAATTCCATCAGTTTTTGACTCGTTAACTTTGGTTTTGATGAATTCTACAAGGTCTGCTTTTGTTTTTTCTAGGTCTATGTCTGGAATTACGCTAATGTTTTCACCAACTTAAATCATCTATACATAAAATAATATGTATTTATTAATTAATAAAATTATATTATGTCAGATGTAGAACTTATTTCCAAAAAATCATTTTCAGATATTGACAGTGAGATTATTGATAGGTTTATTGAGTTTCAACAGGCCTTAATTGACAAGGATGAAGCTAAATTGAATGATATTCTAACTGAACAATATGAGCTTATCCACATGTCCGGTAAAAAACAAACTAAACAGGAGTTCATCTCAGAAATTATGGACGGAACTTTGAATTATTATAAGTCTGAAATCCTTGACCCGACAATCCTTTGGGATGATGATGGAAGACCCACACTTATTGGCGATGTGACATTAACAGCTAAGGTTTATGGCATAAATGGAAAATGGACATTGGATTCAACAGTTGATTTTGAAAAGATTGGTGGAAAATGGTATTTCTCAAAATGGGATAATTAATCTTTTTCTTTAATTATAGTAATTTAACAAACTTTTCTAATAGATGAATTACAAATATCTCATTCATGGTAGAGGAAAGTAAAATTAACATTTTCAATGTTATGGATGAATTAAAAATGGAAATAAAGAAATCTAAGAATGGTGATGATAATATGAATCGATATGAA
>CAZQWN010000006.1:0-55147 GCA_964596915.1 uncultured Methanobrevibacter sp. | reverse complement strand
AAATAATTGAAGAAAAAGTAGACTTTGTAATACATAGTGGTGACTTATTTGAAACCGCTAAACCATCTCCTATGGCACTTTTAGAATTCCAAAAAGGATTGCTCAAACTGAAAGGTGCTGGAATTCCAATGTATGCCATCGCCGGAAACCATGACTTTGTAATGCGTAAAGGATCCATTCCTCCCCAAGTGATATTTAAGAAAATGGGTTTGAAAGTTATCAGCCCTATCAATACTAATTACCTGCATGATGACATTTTCATAGCAGGGTTGCCGTTTTATCCCGCATCACAGAGCAATGTATTGAAATCCAAATTGGTTGAGCTGTCTAAAAAAGCGGCTAATTATGAAAAATCAGTTTTGGTTCTACACCAGGGAATAGATCAATACATTCCGTTTCAATTTGAATTAGAGAAAGGGGATATTCCGGATAATTTCAGTTATTATGCTTTTGGACATATCCATAAATATATTGTGGAAGATTTTGGAAAAGGAAAACTGGTATATCCAGGTTCTGGGGAAATCTGGAAAACTGATGAAATAGCGGATTATATGGAAAACGGTAAAGGTTTTGTAATTGTGGATATGGATGGGCCAAAACCTCAGGTTAAAAGAGTCAAAATAGATATTCCTAGAGAGTTTATAAAAAGATCTCTTGATTATAATAACTTGGAAAAAGGCATTGCCGGAATTAAAGAAACAATTAAAGACTTTGATAAAAAACCAATTTTAAACTTGGAAATTAAAAATGTTGATTCAGATACGGGAATTGTTTATGAGCTAATCAAAGAGGAATTGGGTGAATTGTCCTTAATGATTAGACCTACATTTAAAATGATTGGGGAAGATGACAGTGTTGTTGACATTTTCAATGAAGAGAAAAGCATCGGTCCAAAGGAATTGATTGTTCAGAAATTGGAGGGTTATGGAAACACTAAAATCACTAAACTGTCTTTAGATTTATATGATTTTTTATCAAAGGATAAACTTGAAGATTCAGGAGAAATTATAGATCAGTTCTTTGAAGAAAATTATCAATCTGTAGCTGAAGAAATAGATTTTATAACTGAAAAAATAGAAAAGGAAGATATTGAATTGGAAATAAAAGACGAAGAAACTCCTGACGAGGAACCAAATGATGTTCAAGTTACATTTAAGGGGGCTCTAGAATGATTTTCACAAAATTAAAATTAAACAATTTCAAATCCCATAAAAACACCATAATAGATTTTGATAAAGGAATTAGTGTTATTGTTGGTGAAAATGGAGCTGGAAAATCAACAATTCTTGAAGGAATCAGTTTTGCATTGTTTAAACAGCATACTGCTAAAAAGATAAATGATCTTGTTAGAAATAATGCAGATTCAATGTCTGTTGAATTGGAATTCACATCAAACAATAAGGAATATAAAATCGTTCGTGAAAAAAAATCAAATCTAAAATCTTCAATTTACACTAAAACCTCTGCTGATGGAGGATTTGTTCACATTTGCAGTGGTGATAAAGAGGTTAATGAAGAAATCCGCCAAATTTTGGACATTGATTCTGATTTATTCTTAAATGCAATATACATAAGGCAAGGGGAAATTGCAGAGTTAGTTGACAAAACTCCTGCCGAGAAAAAATTATTAATAGCAAAATTATTGGGTATCGACTCTCTTGAAACCGCATGGAAAAACCTATTGCCTTTCATTAACGATTATGAAAACAAGCTTTCAGAACTGAAAGGTAAATTATTCAATTCTTCAGAACTTAAGGAAGAACATTCAAAGAAAAAAGAAGAATTATCCAATCTTAAAAAAAGAGGGCTTGAACTTGAGGAACAAATTGAAGATGTATCCTCTTCCTTAAAAGAGATTTCCGCAAGTAAAAGAGATATGGAAAGGGAAAAAGAAATCCATGAAAATCAACTTCACAATTTAGAAACTGAACAAAATAACTTATCCAAACTAGAGGAAAATAAACGGTCACTTCAAGAAAATCTGGATAAGATCAGAGAGGCTGAAGATCAAATTTCAAGATTGGAAAAATATGTTTCAAAATTGGATGTTTATCTGGACTTTGAAAAATCCGTAATGGGTATACAAAATTTAAAAGAAGAAGAAAAAAGAATTGAAGATAAATTAGATTCAATAAATACTCAAAAAGCTATTGTTGCAGATAAAAAAATGGACCATAGTAAATTTTTAGCTTCAGATGAAGAAATTGCAAAATTGGACAATAGAAAAGTTCAGTATGAAAAGGAATTAGCTACTATGGCTAAACTTGAACAGGATAAAAAAGACCTATTGAAAGCAATTGAATCTGAAAGAAATGATATTGAAAACTTTTATTCAAAATCTAAAGATCAATTAGATGATAATGGGTTATCTCAAGAGGATTTGAGTGCAATTGATGATTTTAATCATTTAGAAGATGCCACTGACAAGTTCATTGACGAGATTTCACAAAAAATTGAAGACATCTCTAATGACATTATAACTAAAAATGAGGATATTGTTATATTCAAACAAAACATAAAATCCGCTGAAAAACCATTGGGCGAATTGGATGGTGCGGAAAATAAATGTCCTACTTGTCAATCCGAATTGGATTCAAAAAGAAAACTTCAATTAATTCAACAATATGAAACAGAAATTGCTGATAATACTAAGTTAATATCACAACATGAAGAGGATGTACTTTTATTAACTAAAAACAAAGAAAGTTTCAAATCAAAACTTTTAAAAATTGAAGATTTGTCTAAAAATATAATTGAATACAAACAAAAATTTACTCATTTGGAAAAAGAATTGATCAAATTGAATAAAATTGATGAAGGCCTTGAATCTAAAGAATTTATTAGCAATAAATTAGGTGAACTCATCCTTGTAATCGCTAAGGAGAAAACTAACCGTGAAACTTATCAAGCTTCATACGATGCATATAATCAGGCTAAAGGTGCTTTAGAGGTTTTAGGTGATCAAACTGAAGCTCAATACAAATTGAAAAAAGTAAAAAATGAAATAGATAATCATGTTAAGAAAATTAAACGTGCAATTGAACAGGACCCGCATTTAACTGGGGATATTAGCGCTAGTGAGCTTCAAGACCGTATCGCAGATTTAAAACAAAAAAATGAAGAATATAATCAACTTAAAGGTTTTATTCAAAATAAACAGAATTTAATAACTCAATTGGATTCTATTAAAGAAGAAATTGGAGTTTCTATAAATCAGGTTGATATTATTAAAAATAAGATTGAAGCGTCATTCTATGATAAAGAAAAATATGAAAACATTATTTATCGCTATGAAATGTATGAAAGAAAACATAATTCATTCACTAATGAACTTTCAGAACTTAAAGGCAGGGCTCGCGAGTCTATTTCATATCTTAATGATTTGTCTGAAAAAATTCAAATGTCTAAAAAATTCCAACAGGAATATAATGATGTGTCTGATTATATAGGTCTTTTAAAGCATATCAGGGAGTTATATGGTAAAAATGGTATTCAAAAGGATTTAAGAAATATTTCAAGACCTTTAATCCAAAAATACACAAAAGAATTCTTCAACGAATTTAACTTTAACTACTCCGATTTGACTTTGGATGAAGATTATGACGTTACTGTGTATGGTCCTGAAGGTGAATCTTCCATGACTATGGTTAGTGGCGGTGAAAAAATAGCTATTGCACTAGCTTTAAGACTAGGTATTACACAAGCAATGTCAAATGGAGAATTGGATACAATTCTTTTAGATGAGCCTACAATTCATTTGGATAGTTCTAGAAGACATGAACTTATTAATTTATTAAAAGACATGTCTTTACTTCCTCAAATGATTATTGTAACCCATGAAAGTCAGCTTGAAAATGCCGCTGACAATTTGATAAAAGTAGAAAAAGAAAATGGTATTTCAAAAGTTAAAATTTAAATATCATTTTATTATTTTTTTTTAAGCTAACTCATCGGCATCTTTAATGGCGTCAATGATGCAATTTGCATTCCATCCGACAATTGTTGCAGCTTTTTTTTCAAGTTCCAGTGGAACTTCCTCCAGTCCTTGTGGTCTTACAAGCACAATTGGGATGTCATGTTTTTCACTGGCAGTAACTAAATGATTGAATAGTTCTTTGTTGTTATTGTAAAGGCCTGCTAATAATATTATTCTATCGACTTTACTGTAGAATTTTTCACTAGCATGTTCATATGACCCTGAAATGGATTCTTTCCATAAAAAATCAACTTTAGAGAATAATTTTTCTGTAAATTGGCCATATTCATTTTTCTGATCAATACCATTGGATATAATCAAATTATAAATTTTGTTGTCTTTTTCATCTTCAAACATTTAATCACCTTGTTTGAATATTAACTTTTAGATAATATAAAAATATTTATTAATCCAAAAATATTAAGTAATTATAGTGATTATTTTTTGAGGATTAGTTTTTTATGAAAGCGGCGGTTATTGGATTAGGTGTAGAAGGTAAAAAAGCAGTAAATTCCTTTTTGAAACATGGTTGGGAAGTTTATGCTACTGATTTGAATATTAATGTTGATTTGGAAGGTTTGGATTTACCAAGGTTATCCATGAATATGATGGAAGGTGAACAAACAGTTTCAATTGTTGGAGAAAATATAACGGTTGATTTAGGTTTTACAAATCCGTATGCCATTGAACAGTGTGATGCTATTGCAATGAGTCCTAGCATGTTTGGAGGAAAGTTTGCTGATAGATTATTGGAAAATGGTGAACTTTTAAGTGATGTTATTACTAAACATAAGGATATTTTCACTATTGGTATAACCGGAACAAATGGTAAAACAACCACTGTTCACATGATTAAAAACATTTTGGAAAATGCAGGAAAAAAAGTTTTAGTTGGTGGAAATGGTGGAGGAGGATTTTCAGGATATTATGATTTAATTCTCGAAGCCAATGAAAGCGATTGTGATGTATTGCTGGTTGAAGTCTGTGACATGACTCTTGATTTTTGCAGGCATACATTTGATTTTGACATGATTGGACTTACAAACATCGGCAATGACCATATGAATGTTCATAAAACTATTGCAAATTATAAAAATTCATTAGTCAGATTTTTTGAAGACAAATTAATTTTCACTGCATTCAATCAAGATTTTAATGCTGATTTTAAAGAATCTTCCCGTAAAACCATTCATTATTTCGAATATCAGGATGAACTTCAGCTTTTCGGTAAATTCAATTTACTTAATGCAGGTCTTGCAACTGCCATAACTCGGGAATTAAAGGTACCGAAAGATATAATTAAAGATACTTTGAGTAGTTTCAAAGCAGTTGAAGGCCGTTTGGATGTTTATAAAATAAATGATGCACATATTTATGTGGGAAAAACAGATAACTCCGATGCATTGGCTTCCATATTGTCTGAAAGAGATTTTTATGCAGTATTCATTGGAACTCCTAGACACAATGAGGTTCACAGGCTGGATATTTTGGATGTTGCGGTCAAATATAATCCTGAAGTAATTGTACTGTTTCCTGGTCTTGATGATACTTTGGATATCGCAATTTACAGGCTTAATTCATTGGGTTATATGGGTAACATTATCACTGTAAATACTTTGGACCAAATCATAGAATTGGTTGCGGAATACTCTCATGAGGATGCAATTCTAATTGGAGGCAATGGTCAACAAACTATTATAGATATTCAAGAAAGAATTAAGTTGATTTCAGAAAAAATGTTTGTATAATAATAATATTTTTATATTATTAAATTAATATTTATTAATTGTTATTATTTATATTAGGTGTTATAAAATGAAAAGTTGGAGAAGAACATCACTTGTTATATTTTTGGCATTGTTATTTGCCTGTATTCTTTTATTTGCTTTTTCATTTGTAAACAGTACTCCTTATACTGGTCAGACAGTAGCTGATGATTATAATATATCTGTAGGTCAATCAATGTTTGAAGGAGATTCTATTTTGGGACATAATAGGACTATAAAAGTCCCTTTATTGAGTAATTTTGGATTTTTATCCCATCAACTTTTAGCTTTCGATCTTCAGGGCATATTGATGTCAGTTTCTACTGGTGTGGTTCCATTTGATTTTACCACCGTGTCAGGAGAGGGTATTGATTCATATGGAAACGCTAAAGATATAGAGGGACCAGGTTATTTAACATTTGAAGGAGATAAGTTATCAGTTAAAGGACCAGATACTTATGTATGGGGGTACAGTGCACCTTATAAACTTTTATGTAAAACAGATTCCGGAGTAGATGTGATTGAGGGGGATAAAGTTATTCAATCTGTTCCGGTAGATCAAATTAAAAACTTGAATTATTCTAATGACTATTATAATAACGATACTATTGTAAGCTGGTATAATTATGATGCGGATGTAGGTTCTACATTTACATTGGAAAAAGGAATGGTTGGATTTTCCGATGGCAGGTCCGATATTGGGTCAGATGAAGTCCCATATGTATTTGGTCAGGATGTGGTTGACTACGCTGCCGAATATCCTACAGGCTCTCCGATTTTATTATATATGGGTAATTATTCGCAGGAAACTGGTGAAGTTTATGGTACTACATTAGGTTCACACCCTGAATATGGTGATTCAATCAGAGAAGTTAATGCCAGACAGTTCGTTGAAGCATGGAATGGAACTATAATACCTCCTAATTCTACAAGTTCTGGTAAGGACTATGTATACTTTGAGGCAGCCAGCGATTCAGAAGCACCTGGCGGAAGTGCTGCACATGGAGTCTGTCCTTCAGCCAGGGCCTTAAGAGCGGCAGTTCTTGCAGAGGGATTCTCATTACCGGTTGGTATGGATAATACAGAAAATGCAGTATTGTTTGGTTATAACCCTGCAAGTGGCATTACTGTTACAAACAACCATGACTATCCGGTTAAAATTAATATGTGGACCGAAGGTTCAGGAACTGGAATGGGCATTTATGCTCAAATTACAAGATATATTCCGAAGTGAATATAATCTTTTTTTTATTTTTTCATGTCAATTTCAACTGTTATTACTGCTGCAGGTAAAAATTCCAGGATGAGAAAAGATCAATTGGAAAGAAATATTGAACTTAAAAATAAACTTATTCTACCTTTTAAAGATAAAACTGTTATAGAGACAACTATTGACAATGCATTATCCTTGAATATAGATGAATGTATTGTTGTACTTGGCCATTATTCTAGTGAAATTAAAGAAGCTATTTTTGATAATTATAAGGATGATGTGAAATTCATTGAAAATAATCCTGTTGATGTAGGTTTATCAGTATCATTATACAATGGATTGTCAACTATCACTTCCGATTTTGCATTGTGCATAACTGCAGACCAGCCAACAGTATCCTCTGAAACATTTAAAAAAATGATTGAAATCAGTCAAAAAAGCGATGACCCTTTTCATACAATTTCAATCTTACGTCGAAGAAAAACAGGCCTTTTAGATACTGCAGAAGGTTTGGGAATGCCTTTTGTTGCTCCTAGAGAAAACTTAATGAAATACCTGAAAAATGAGGATGACAATTTAAATCCGATATTGAGAAAAATATTTGCTGATGGCTACACTTTTTATGGAATAAAAGAAAAAAATGAAAAAGAGTTATTGAATATTAATCATTATGAAGATTATTTAAATCTTTTAGATTGATTCAAGTCCAGAAATTACTTCTTCAATCATTTCAGAACTGATTCCAACAGTCATTTCATTATCTTTAATGTCCGCTGCTTTTCTAGAACCGTCACAACCCAATGTGAAATTAACTCCTTTTGAAATGTAAGGATTAGCAAATGCATCACCGCATAATGATTGAATTCCCGCAAATGAAGGCTCAATCTTTTCTCCGGTTTTATATACAATACTTTGTGCAAGTTTCATTCCGCCAACAGGCTCTGTGATAATTTCAATGACATCCGCCTCAAAGTCAGCTTCATCTAAAGGAACATATATGATTCCCCAGTGTATATCTTTAATGATGGAAAGTTTTCCTGTCAGTTTTTTTGCGGTTTCTAAATCCTGGAATCTTCCAAGTGAAAAATATTTTTCTCCGTTAGCTAATTTTTCGGGCATGTCTCTTAGTCCGATAGCGCCTGCTCCGCCTAAACACATTTGCTGCTCGATAGTTGAGTAAAACTTATCTCCCAAAGATGCTTTTCTAACCATTTCGCAATGTCTGATTTTTTCATCAATTAATTCATAGCCTTCAATAAGGTCATCTTCTGTTTTGATTAATTTCATTGCAACAGGTTTTGCATCAAGTTTGATTTTACTTTCAATTATTCTACAATATTTTTTATTTTTTTCCAAATTAGGATTAGCCATACAATCACCTAAATAATTATATGTGTTAAGGAATTTTAAAGTCTTTTGTTATGTCACTGTTATTTTTACAGAATGTCTTAAAGTCACATGCCAAACAGGTCCTTTTATCTGCTTCAGCTTTCCATGCATCCTGTATTTTGCATCCTTTCATCTCACTGATTAATGAATTTTCAATGTCACAGACAACCTTATCAAATTTCTCCAATGCTTTTTTGCGTTCTTTGTCATTAATTTCAATGAATCTAATTGAACGGGCTATCTTAAAATCATCGCTTAAGTTTGGCATTTTGTCGTCTTCCTGCCACTCCAAAATCAATTCGATGTCATCCAAAAATTCATTGCCATCGGGAATGTCCGTCAGGTCATTAATGATTTCTTCCTTAATCAAAACCAAATCCTCTTTTGAAGGAACCAATTCATTTAAATAAAGAATTATTCCTGCAGAAATTGCCTTTGAATCTTCCTGTTTTGACCTTAACCAGGAATAGGTCAATATTTGCTGTTTATGATTTTCCCATTTGTCTTCGCTGTGGGGGTCTGAAACTTTTGTTGGAGGCCTTTTCATCCCTTTATAGTCAATGATTATTTCATAGTCTTCAACATCGCTTTCTTCGAGATTCCTTTTAATGAAATTGACTATCTTGTTGTCGAAATTGTAAAGGTTACTCTGGTCATGAATTTTATTGATTTTTGTGGAGGTTAAAACATCCACAACGCCGTTGATTCCATAATAGTTTGATCTTGAAGTATTTTTATCAAAATTAGGCATTGGCCTTACTCCTTTGATTAAAAGTTCAGATGAATCAATCAATGGGAATAAGTGTTTTCCCCAGATGTTTATTGCCTTTTCAGCTCTTGCGCTTGCTAATTTTTTATGGTCATGTTCGTTTAAATCATCAAGTGTCAAATGGCTCCCCGGTTGGTTAATGCTAAAAAATAAATCTTCATCGTGAGGATACAGGCCACGTACTTGCAGTCTCAAATCTATTTCATCTTCAATAGGACGTATATCCTCTTTCCAATCCCATGGGAACTCTTTTTTTTGATACTTCCAGTCCAGATACGCCTCTTCCATTACTCCATGAATAAATTCACCAAACCATCTTTGCACAGGCTTTGAAGGCGGCAGAGTTCCTTTATTTTGATATCGGTATTGCAATCCGCAAGTGATATAAGATAATAAATCACCTGTTAAGCTATATT
Organism: uncultured Methanobrevibacter sp.; assembly: GCA_964596915.1. Taxonomy (GTDB): domain Archaea; phylum Methanobacteriota; class Methanobacteria; order Methanobacteriales; family Methanobacteriaceae; genus Methanocatella. Next base: position 45,618 of record CAZQWN010000006.1, on the reverse strand, counting down.
CAGGAATCATATATGATTTTGATCTTGTCGGTAACTTCATTTTAATCCTCCTATACTAAATAAATCTCTTTAAAACCTATGTAATTCTCGTCTCTGCTCCATCCAAGAGCAATATTTGGAATGTTGATGTGCTGGTCTTTTTTGGCGTATCCTTCAATTGCACGATTCAGTCCAACCAATAATAACACGCTTTCAGCTCTTGAAAATGCCACAAAGTAAAGTCTTGTTAAATCATCAAATAATCGGTCTTTTTCACTTCTTTCACTTTCACCGAGTATTGAATGCCTTCTGATAGTATCTTCTATCGTTTTTTGTTCTTTAAGGGATTTTGGGAATCTTAACTTCTGTGTTTTAATGTCATTTGTTTTAAATCTGGACCCTACATCCACAATCACCAATGGAAATTCAAGACCCTTGGACTGATGAATTGACAATACATTGACTCTGTCATCAGGTAGTGTTTCCAGAAGTGATTCATCAATTTTCACACCTCCTGTTGAAAGTGGAACAAAGATATTCCATATTGCCTCTAAAACAGAATCCCTTTCGTCCTTTGGGCTGTTAAATGATATTGTTGAGTGATATTCATTGAAAAATCCTGTTTGTGTAATTGATTTTGTTATGGCCTCAAGATATACGATTCCCTCCACATCATCCTGAAGAGGCTCTATCCATGTGGTCAGCTTATAGGCAAGTTCCATTAAGCTTGCCTGTCTAGGCCATTTGATTTCATGACCTCTGTCGTTAACTTCAGGATATGGTCTTCTCATCTGCCAACGTGTAACGAATGAATTTAATTCCATGGGTTTGTGAGGTTCGGGATTTAATTTAATATATTCCTTGGCTTTCACTCTCCAGCGATTCATATTGTATTTGGCTAGCTTTGGAATACTTTTATCTAACTTTTGTATTCCTCCTTCAGGATCAATGCATTCAAGTATGAGTCCGCAGAATATTGCTACGAGTTCAACGTCTTGAAGCTCTATTCCTCTTGGATTGAACATTTCAATTGGTTTTCTTGAACGTTTCAAATTCTTTCTTAAGTGATGTAAAAATGATTTTGAACCTTTGCTTCTTTCCTTGGGTGAATATGACAATATTGCCATGTCTGAAGCGGAACCGTACTCGCTGTCAAGTTTCAATTTTATTTTTTCAATCTTTTTGCCTTCACGAATTCTTTGCTGTCTTAGCTGTTGCAGCTCGGCAATGCTTATCTCTCCGTTGACTTTCCGGTAATAATCTTCATTTAAAACTTGAAGCACTTTTAATTCCGCTTCTTTTTTATTAATCAAATCGCTGATTAATCTTGCAAGGTCATGGGCTAACATTTCAGGGTTGTTTCTGAACATGCCGAGAATTGGCATTTTTTCCTTTTCGAAATCTGGTGCTATGATTTTTGGTTTATTTTCCACTCTCGCATTTTGATATTCACTGTCAAGTTCGGCAAATCTGTTGCAGTGTTCAATTATGTTTTCAGTTGAGCGATAATTGGTCTTGAGATTGATTTCTTCAACTTCAATCCCCAGACGTTTGTTAACTCTCTTTTTGTAGTTTGTAAACAAATCCACAGTAGCCCCTCTGAAACGATACAGGGACTGGTCATCATCCCCGACTACGGTAATGCTGCCGTCATTTTTTAAGGCGGATTCTGCAATGGTGAAATAGATGTCCTCCTGAATCAGGTTTGTGTCCTGGTATTCATCAATCAGAACTATCTTTATTTCATCTAAAAATTCCTCCAAATCACCATTCTTGAGTTTTTCCAAAAATGTTGATTCAAGCATTGAAAAATCGATGGTATGTCTTTCCTTTAAGGTGTTTTCATATTTCTTTATGCAATCCAGGGCCAATCTCGCACCGCTGTTTTTTTGTGTTTTTTGATAAAGTTCATCGAAGTCAACTTGGTCGTAATAAATTCTGTTTTTAATTTCAATCAGTATTTGGCTCATCTTTGCAGGTTCTTGAAGTTTTGCCAATCCTTTTAACTCTTTGAGATATTCCACAAGGTCCTTATTAAGATATCTTTCATCCTTGATGAGTATTTTTATCATTGCGGAGTTTGCAACAAAATCTTCAATAACGACAGGTTGCGTTTCTCCAGGATGCTTGTATTTTCTCAATAGTTCTTGGGCTACACTATCCGTTGTACCGATGTTGATCTGGTTAAAATCAATTCTTTCGATTTTCACTATCTTTTCGATGTCGTCAAAGTCATCTTCATCTAAAGAATTGGTCAGGTAGTTTTTAATTTCATCTCCCCAACCCAGAATTCTTGAATATAACTCTTCAGCCGCTTTTCTTGTGAATGTTGTAGCTAATATTTCATTAGGGTCGATTCCGTCAACAAAAATGTATTTCAATATCTTAAGCACCATTACTGTTGTTTTTCCCGAACCTGGTCCGGCTACAATAAAAAGGGATTTGTAACTTTCAGATAGTATTGCCTTTTTCTGGTCTTCATTTGAAGAAATATCTCTTTTAAGTATATTCACTACAATGTCTTCAAATTCTTCATATGAAATCATTTTTTCCCTCTTAATCTATAATATTTAATTTATGTTTTTTTAGTATTTATAAAGTAATTGTGAGAGCATTTGATGAGTAATCGATTATATTGAAAATTTTTCATCAAAACAATTATAAATTCGAAAAACTATAATATTATTGTGGAAATTTTAATTTTCCATAATATGTATAAAATAGTTAGGAATATTAATTTCCTAACTTTATTGGTATATTACTTTTTTCTTAGTGAATTGTTTTTAAAAATAACGAATATTTTATATATTAATTTGATTTAAAATATATGTGTTAATTTTAATGAGCTGTTATTATGTCTGAGCCTAACAATATTGATATGTTTAAAAATGATGTCCGATACAGGGATAATATTGCACATGTAGAGACAATACCAGCCAAAAAAGCCAGTTTTAAAAAAGTTGATAATCTAAACGAAAAGATTATAGGATATTTGGATTCAAGGGGTGTCAAGTTATATACTCATCAGGCCGAAACCTATGAGTCAATCAAAAACAATGAAAATGTCATCATTACAACACCCACTGCCTCCGGAAAGACTTTGGCTTTTAACTTGCCGATTATGGAAACTATGATTGAGGACATGGAGGCAACTGCCCTTTATATTTATCCTGCAAAGGCTCTCTCAAATGACCAGCTGCATGTATTGGAAAATCTTGAAAAGGAACTTGAAATCGATATAAAGCCAAGAACATATGACGGCGACACTCCAAGGGCTGATAAAAAGGGTATTCGTGAAAAATCAAGAATTGTTCTAACAAACCCCTATCAGTTGCATTTAATTTTGTCATGGCACCATCAATGGAGCAGGTTTTATAAAAACCTTAAATACATTGTAATTGATGAATCACATTACTATAAGGGAGTATTTGGATCCAATGTAGCATTTTTGATTAAAAGATTGAAAAGGATTGCTAACTTTTACGGTTCAAATCCTCAGTTTATCCTCTCATCAGCTACATTGGCAAATCCGTTGGAGTTGGCTAACAGATTGACCGGTGAACAGTTCAGTCTGGTGGATGAGGATGCCTCACCTAGTGGTGAAAAGGACTTTATTTTATACAATCCATTTAAAAATTACCGGAGAAACAAGGTCAACATGCAAAATGCGCCTTCAGTGCACATGGAAACCGAAAACATTTTTATTTACATGATGCTTAAGGGAATTCAGACATTATGTTTCACTGTTTCTAGAAAGACCACGGAACTGATTGCGATGTGGGCTAAAAAGGACATGACTCAAATAAAGGGGAAACTGGCTCACAGAATTGCAGCTTATCGTGCAGGTTATCAGGCTCAGGAGAGACGTGAAATTGAAGAGGGCCTTAAAAGCGGAAAATATTTGGGTGTGACCTGTACAAATGCATTGGAGTTGGGAATCAATATAGGTTCTTTGGATGCAGTCATCATTTCAGGTTATCCCGGAACCATGATTTCCACTTGGCAACAATCCGGACGGGCAGGCAGAAGCAACCAAAAGTCTTTAGCTATTTTGATTGCCTTTGAAAACCAGCTTGACCAATATTTCATGAACAACCCCAAGTTTTTCTTTGATAAGCCCCATGAAAATGCAATCATCGATTTGTCAAATCCGATATTGCAGGAAGCACATATTTTATGCGCCGCCAAGGAGTTGCCCATCAAAAAGGGTGAAGTTAAAAAATACTTCGGAATCGATGAAAAAATTTTGAATGATTTGGTTCACAAAAAGGATTTGCATAAAAATTTCCGCGGAGATTACATGTATCCTTATGATGACAATCCCGCTATGGACCATTCTCTTGACCAGATTTCAGGCCAGGAATTTAAGGTAATGAATAACGGAAGATTGCTTGAGACAATGGAAAGGTCACAGGTATATAGGGAAGCGCACGAAGGTGCAATTCTCATCAACAAGGGAGATACCTATGTTGTAAATGGGGTAAATCTCAAAAACGGATTTGTTAATGTAAGTCAAAAAACTGTTGATTATCACACGATGGTCTTGAATAAGACCGACATTAACATAGAAAAGAAAATTTCCAAAACGAAGTATGGTGGTCTGACTATTCATTTTGGTGAGCTGACTGTACGTGAAGATTACTTTAAATATAAAAAAATGCAATTTTCAAAGGCTATTGGAACATATCCTCTTGATTTGCCTCCTTTGAAATTTACAACCAAGGGGTTATGGTTTACCATTCCAAAACAGGTAAAAGATACTCTTGAAGACATGTTTCCAAATGAGGAAGAGGTCTTTGCCGGAGGTCTTCACGGTGCGGAGCATGCATTGATTGGTTTGTTCCCGCTTCATACGATGTGTGACAGATTTGATATTGGAGGTCTTTCAACCAATTATCACGAAGACACTCAGGAAGCAACCATATTTATCTATGACGGTTATGCCGGTGGAATTGGTATTTGTGAAAAGGCGGTTGACGTGTTTGTTGATCTGCTTGACTCCACCATTGATCTTCTTGAAAACTGTAATTGCAAAAGTGGTTGTCCTTCATGCATTTACTCTCCAAAGTGTGGGAATGATAACAAGCCACTTCACAAAAACGCAACAAAATACATTCTCAACTACATGAGACAGTTAATTTCCAATGAAAAGAAAGTTGAAAAGGAAATTATTGAAAATGAAGTGGATAAAAAAGAGGATAATGATGTTGAAGATTTATATGATGAGGCTTTAAACTTATTTGATAATAATGAGTATTCGGCATCTAAAGATGTTTTAAACAATATTTTAGCTATCGATAAAAAACATGTCAATTCACTAGCATTAATGGCTAAAATATTATATATTCAGGAACAAAAGGATATTTCATTATATTTTGTTAAAAAAGCATTGTCATTGGATAGATCAAATGAAATAGCCAACGAATTGGATGTTTTACTTTCAGCCAAACCAAAAACTGATGAGGTAAATGTTGAAGTTGACTCTCTAGATGACATTGATGTGATGTATGAGGAAGCATATGATCTGTATGAGCAGGGAGATTTGGAAACTTCCTCGGAGTTGCTGGAAAAGATTTTAGGCTTTGATGATAGAAATGCAGATGCGCTTGCATTGATGGGCTTGATTTATTACAATTCAGGAATATTTCCAAAAGCAGCGGAATATTATAGGAAAGCATCAAAAATAAATAAAAATGGTGAAATGGTTAAAGAGTTAAAGATGAGGATGGTTTAATTATCCGTAAGGTGAAAAACCTTCTTCAAAGTGCTCGCAAACTTTTTCTAATTCTTCAGGAATGTCAATTTGCTGTGTGCAGTGATCCAGACAGGTTCCACAGTAAGTGCATTCGTCAGCAGGCACTTTTTCTTCACCTAACTTGTCATAATATAACCTGTAAATATTAGATTCCGGCTGAATTTTACTGGTATTGTATAAATTAAAGTATTCCGGAATTGGAATCATTTCAGGGCATGCTTTTATGCAGTATCCGCATTCACTGCATGGAACTGCAACAATTTCTTTAAGTTTTAAAGCAGTTTTTTCTAAAAATTCATTTTCTTCATCACTTAGCACTTCAAAATTCTCAAATGTATTGCAGTTGTCCATTAAGTCATCCATCTTGCCCATACCACTTAACACAATTTTAACGTTTTCAAGTGATGCGCAGAATCTTAATGCGAAACTGGCTATTGATTTATCAGGATTAAATTCTTTAAAGTCATCTTGGATGGACTGAGGTAAATTCACGATAACTCCGCCTTTTAAAGGTTCCATCACATAAACGTCAAGTCCGTGTTCAACACATAAGTCATAGCATTTGTGAGCTTCAATTGCAGGGTCTTCCCAATCAAGATAATTAAGTTCCAGTTGAACAACATCCAGCATGTCACCGTATTTGTCTAAAACCTCTTTTAATAATTTTGCATTGTCATGGAAGCTAAAACCGATTTTTTTGGCAATTCCATCATCTTTCATTTTTTTAATATATTCAAAGGTATTGCATTTCTCAGCTAGTTTTAACCATGGAACATTGATGTTGTGTATGAAAAACACGTCAAAATAGTCGATTCCCAATCTTTCAAGCATTTCATTGACAAACTTTTCATTGTCCTCTTCTGATGTCAATGCCCATGTTGGCATTTTATCGCAGATTTGAAAGGATTCGCGCGGATATCTTTCCACCACGGCCTTTCTGATGGCATCTTCACTTTTTCCGTTGTGATATGCATAGGATGTATCGAAGTAGTTAAATCCTTTTTCCATGTAGATGTCAACCATTTTGTTGAAAAGCTCCTGGTCGATTTTTGCAGGGTCATCTGCATCGGTTTGCGGAAGCCTCATGCATCCAAAACCAAATTTTGATTTGTAAGTCATAATATATCTCCAAATAATAATTATGGTAATTTTTATATCATGAGTTATATAAATGTTGCTAATAGCAACAGTTGTAATGTTTTTTTTAAATTGCAGGTATTACTTTGATATTGATTACATAGTAAATACTTTTATTAATACTTAAAATCATATTTATAGTATTAATATTTATTTGAGGAGAAATAAAATGCACGAATTATCTATGGCTCAAGGTATTATTAATGCAGTTATAGACACTGCAGAAGCTAATAATGCTACTGAAGTTAATGAAGTTACTATTGAACTTGGTAGATTGGCAATGGTAAATCCTGAACAATTGAAGTTTATTTTAGGTGTCTTGGTGGAAAATACTATTGTTGAAGATGCTGAAATAATATTTGACGAAATTCCTGTAGAGGTCGATTGTTCTAACTGTGGATTCCATGGAGATGCAATACTTGATGATAAGGATCATTATGCTCCGATGGTTAAATGTCCTGAGTGTGATAGTTTAGCTGTTGAAATTCTAAATGGAAGAGATATTGTTGTTAAAAATATTGTTATTGAAAAACCTGATGATAACTAACTAGAATGAGGTGAAAACTATGCATATGATAGCTGATGTTGAAATAGAGAAAAATATCATGGACGCTAATAAGAAATTAGCTGACAAAAACTTAAAAAACTTGGAAGATAATGGAATTTTCTGTGTTGATTTTGTAGGGGCGATAGGGTCCGGTAAAACAACATTGATTGAAGAAATCATTGACAATACTGATTATAAAATTGGTGTTCTTGCAGGAGATGTAATATCTAAATTTGATGCGGAACGTATCAAATCACACAATGTTCCTGTAGAAGGATTAAATACAGGTAAGGAATGTCACCTTGATGCACATTTGGTCGGCCATGGTCTTCATGACTTGCCATTGGAAGATTTGGATGTAGTAATAATCGAAAATGTCGGAAATCTGATTTGTCCTGTCGACTTTGAATTGGGCTCACACATGAGAATCGTTGTCGTCAGTGTCACTGAAGGGGATGACACAGTAGAAAAACACCCAATAATTTTCCAGACTTCAGATGTAATTGTTATCAATAAAATCGATTTGGCTGAAGCTGTCGGCGCTGATGTTGACAAGATGGTGGCCGATGCTAAAAAATTAAATCCTAATGTTAAAGTCATTACTTCCAATTTAAAAGAAGGTAATGGGCTGAATGAAATTATTCAAGCTATTGAAGATAGGAAAAGCAATTTATAATTTAATAATTTAGGTGGTTTCATGAAAGTATGGATAGATATCTCAAATGCACCTCACGTAAGGTTCTTTAAGGATGTAATCAAATATCTGGAAGCTGAAGGTGAGGATGTTATTGTTACAGCAAGACAATTTGGAGATATCCATAAATTAATGGAAATGTATGACATTGACTTTATATCAGTCGGAAAACATGGAGTCAGTCTGTATGATAAATTAAGGGAAAGCACATCAAGAGTTTATAATCTTGTTGATGTTATACATGATGAAAAGGTGGATGTTGCCCTTAGCAAGCATTCTATTGAGCTTCCTAGAATTTCATTTGGTCTGGGAATCCCAAGTTTGTACGTTTTAGACAACGAACATGCTCTTGCAGCAAATAAACTGACACTTCCGTTATGTGATAGAATAATCACTCCTAAAATCATTGACATGTGGAAACTAATGAAATTTGGAGCGGACCCCAACACTATCATATCCTATAATGGAACCTCAGAATTAATGCATTTTAAAAGCTTTGAATATAATGATAATGTTTTCAATGATTTGGAATTGGATTTAAAACATCCAAAAACAATATTGATGAGACCTGAACCTTCTCTTGCATCTTACCTTGATGCGGATTGCAGGAAATCTGTTTTATCTCCAATTGTTGATGAGTTAAAGAATGTAGCCAATATTCTTGTTCTTCCAAGATTCAAGGAACAGGCGGAAATCTTTGAAGGAATTGATAATGTCCATATTCTAAAACCTCCTGTGGACACATCAAGCATAATTAAAAAATCTGATTTGGTTATAGGTGCTGGAGGAACAATGAATAGGGAATCTGCAATTCTCCAAACTCCAGTTATTTCATGCTATCCTGGAGAAACATTATCTGTTGATCAGTATTATATCAATCAAGGTTTAATGTACAGGTCAATTGACACTGATGATGTTATTAACAAGGCGCTGGATTTTATTGTAAATCCGCATGAACCTGTTGATATAAAAACTGATGATTTATTCCAAGTCATCATAGATAACTTATATGATTTGGCTAAAAATGGAAAATAATTATATACTATTAAGTTCAAATATTACATTTGATATTTGAATTAACTTTTTTTGGGCTGGTAGCTCAGATGGTAGATCGTCGCCTTGGCATGGCGGAGGCCCCGGGTTCAAATCCCGGTCAGTCCATTTTTTAAATAAAGTGAAAATTGTGATTATAATATGTTATTAATTGCGCAAAATCATTTACAATTGATTGTAGAAATGGGAGTAATGTTGTTTGTGACATTAGTGTTCTGTCTCAATCTAATTCCATTATCTCTAAGTGTAGTTACCTTTTTATCATTGTTTATTATAGGAGGGTTTACTGTAATTTTTGGAGCAGATATTCTTCTTTTGATTATATCCTCCAGTCAGGCGGAATTTACTCACCCATTCGGACCAATTGCACTTTTAGGGGCGGTAGCAGCATTGGCTTCGCTGAAAGTGATGAGAGAATCGGGTGTTGATATAAGGCCTCTTAGACGTTTCGTCATATTGTTCATAATAGGAATCACTATCTTTGGTGGATTAATGCACAGGTCTTTCTTATTATTATGGATTTTAGGTTTATTCTTAGGTTACTTAATCATATCAAAATCCTTCAGAGAAAAATCATTCTTAACAGGTAAAAGAATTTTAATGTTTTTCGGAGCTGCAGGTGTAGGTTTTCTATTGCTGGAAGCAATTTCACGTGTAACCGGTATGACAGTCTTTTCACCGGTGTTAAGGATGGTTAGGATTGAGCAATATTCCCTCTCCAGTATTAAAACAGTATTGAACAATATCCAATTGATAGGTCATAGTGCTAATGCTTCTTATTGGGGAGCAGAAGGTACAGCATTTGCCGAAGGATATATTACACTGCCGATGCAACTGGTTTTATTCTTTGGTCTGCCTTTCCCAATGTTTTTCGGTATACTGGTTAACCAGAAAGATACAATCGATTATATGCTTCCGGGTATTTTCGGATATGGATTTGACTTCGGATATTTGGGTCTTATCGGATTGATGGTATTTGTACTTGGAACAATCCTCATCGGATTTAAAATATTGACCATTTACAGAGAAAAAAGAGAGAAAAACAATAAAAAATACCTTGGAAGAGAAGTATTGTTAACAGGTGCACTTGCGGCATTTTCAGCTCAGGCATTAATTGGTATGTTTGTATTTAACAGAACAATCAATGGTATGGCGCTTTTAACATTCATATTCTTAGGCGCACTCATTTTGGCGAATGTAGTGTCACTTAAGACTAGATCATAAGAGGTAGTTATATGAAAGCTTTAGTTTTACTTGGGTGTCCTGAAACTCCATCACAAACTCCAATGGCCGTTTATGTTTTTAACAAATTATCAAAATTAGGTTATGATGTAACAATAGCTGCAAATCCTGCAGCTGCAAAATTGGTTAAAATATCTGACCCTGAAGGTTTTTATAAACTTAATTTAGTTGATTTGGAAAGAACTTTGGGTGACATTAACGAAGGAGATTATGATTTATTAGTTGGTTTTGTTCACAAGGATGCCGCTGCATCATTTTTCGTAACTTTCGAACAGATATTGAAATGTAAATCTTTGGGTCTTGTATTTTCAAGAGATGCTGATGAAGTTGCAGAATTCGTTAACATGATTGAAGAAAGTGGAAGCAATGCTGTAATTGCTGCTGTGAGGGCATTCCATAATCCTTCACCGATTAAGGTTAAATTTGACAAAGCAATTAAGGAGTTGGAATAAAATGTCATTCTGTTTAGATACTTACCTTCAGCAATCTGACGATTATGAAATTCACGCATCTAAAGCAGGGTTTAAAGACTGTGCAATGATTATCAGATATAAAGCTGATGATTTGGTATATATAAAACCGGGTGATGAAGTTTTAGGCGTAAGAGTCATTGGAATTCCTCCAATACCAATTGGTTTTGACCATGAAAAGGGAACTGTATTTTTACCATACACAAAACCATGTCATGGAACTTCAGTTGTGGAATTGCCAATTGATGAGGAAGAAATTGAAAAAATCAGAAAACTAGACACTGGTAACAAAAAATGAAATCGACTGTTGTTGGAAGTTTTCCCGCTGAGGAAAGCTTTCCGTCTAATTTTAAAGATAAACTTTTAAATTCATTAGGTTCATATGATTCGTTTAAGGAATCTATTAAATCAAGTGTCATAGCTCAACTTGACGCCGGCGTGGATATCATATCCGACGGTCAGGTGAGAGGTGACATGGTATCTATTTTTACAAATTACATCCCTGGGATGAAAATTGAGGATGGAAATACTTTCATTGTTTCTAAAATAAGAAGTCCTACCCAGGAAATCTCAATTAGGGATTTGCAATATGCTAAAAATGTAATGAAAGAGTATTTTGGTGGCAATATTCCTGAAGGAAAAGGAATTAAAGGAATCATTACAGGTCCGAATACTATCGTTCACTCTTCAAGAATTACAGGTTTTTATAAGAACAAGGAAGATGCGATAATTGATCTGGCACACTCTTTAAAGGTAGAAGCTGATGCTATTGCAAAAAAGGTTCAGCCTGCATATATTCAATTGGACGAACCGTTTCTCTCAACAGGTATGGTTGACATGAAAACAGCCCGTGAAGCCATTGGAATCATTAAGGATGGGCTTGATGTTCCATTGGGAATGCATGTCTGTGGAATTTTATCAGATGTATTCAAGGATATTGCGGCATTTGATGTTGATATTCTGGACTTTGAATTTGCAGGAAATAATGTTAATTTGGGCATTTTGGAAGAAAACGCATCACTTTTGACCAATAAAAAATTGGGTTTCGGCTGTGTGGATTCATCCGTTAATGAAGTGGATGATGTTCAAGACATTGAAAACCTTGTTACAAAAGCCATTGATATTGTTGGAAAAGACAATTTGCTTTTGGATCCTGATTGCGGTTTAAGAAGAGCGCCAAAAGAAGTTGCTTTTGAAAAATTGAGATTGATGAATGAAATCAAGGATAAATATTCATAGATTAAAATGAATTTTGGCTTTTCATTCGTTGCTTTGGCTTTTTTGGTCATGTTGTTCGTGCCAAATATTTTTTGGAGTAAATATCCTCCAAAGGATTATGAAAAGTATTCCAAAAATGAAAATAAGCTATTGTTAACCTTGGAAAGAATTGGCCAGGTATTGGTTGTGATATTCTCTTTGTTTTGTGGTGTAAATCTTTCATTAAATCCCCTATTGATTTTTGCTTTTTTCCTGATGATATTGTATGAGTTGTATTGGATTGAATTTTTCAAAAGCTCAGGAACAATGGAGGATATGTATTCAAACATGCTTTTCATTCCTCTTCCCGGAGCAACACTTCCTATATTTGCATTTTTGATTTTGGGGATATGTGCAAACAATATTTTTTTAGTAATGTCTTCAATAATTTTGGGAATTGGCCATATCGGAATACATTTGAATCACAAAAGGGAAATCTGAATAGTTTTTTCTGTTTTTCATAATTTTTTCAAAAAATATATATAAATTAGTATCAAATTATTATCATGAAATTTTTCAGATGTTTGGTGGTAATCTATGGTTGAACATTGTAGGAAATGTGGTGCAGAATTAAAGAAAAAGGGTGATTTTTGTCCGAATTGCGGTGAAAAAAATCCAAAACCAAATATGAGGCTTTTAAATAAGTATGTTATTTTAATTCTTTTTTTAATTGTTATTTCAGCTGTTGCAGCTTCAATTTTCATGATGGGTAATCATAATCAAACTGTTATTGTGGATGGCGTTAAATTTGAAATTCCCTCTTCCTATGTAAATGACCCCTCCAGAACCGACATTAGCTATGACGGCAATGTAAAATCTTCAGCTATGGGTTGGAGCAATGATGAAAACTATATTGAAATTGGGATAACACGGACTCCGGGTTCCGGAATCAATTCCAATGAAGTGGCCTCTCAGGTTGGAGGGTCACCCACAAAAATGTTCGGTTACGATGGGTATTATCAGAAATATGACGAAGAAAGCTATTCATTTGTCTTTGGAATGAAAGACAAGGTTTGTATGATTTATGTTTCTGATTATGATGCATTTGGTGATGTTAAGGTAGTTGGTGAAAATTAAAAAATGTTTTAGGGGACTTGAATTCAGTCCCATTTTTAACGATATTCGTGTTTGAAGTTTTTGTCATATAACTTGGATGCATTAAAGTCGCCGGGGTCTAGGACATCTCCCACCACAATCATTGCAGTCTTAGTTATATTGGCATCTTTAACTTTTTGTGCAATATCTGCGAGGGTTCCTCTAATTATTTGCTGGTCTGGCCAAGTTGCCTTTTTGACAACTGAGATTGGTGTGGTTTCCTCATAGCCTTCGAGCAACTCATCGACCACTTTGTCAATCATGCCTATTCCCAAAAAGATACACATGGTTGCATGGTGTTTTGAAAAGCTGGCAATGCTTTCACTGTGTGGTTTTGGTGTTCTGCCTTCAGGACGTGTAATTATGACACTTTGTGAAATCTCAGGCAGTGTCAATTCAGCTTCCAATACGCTTGCAGTACCGAAAAGTGAGCTTACGCCCGGAATGATTTCATAGTCTATATCGTGTTTTTTAAGCTCACGAATCTGTTCGCCAATCGCTCCATAAATTGAAGGGTCTCCTGTATGTACACGAGCAACAAGCTTTCCCTCATTAACAGCTTCAGTAATGATTGCATCAGTTTCATCTAGATTTAAATATGCACTGTTGTGAATTTCACAGTCTTCTTTTGCAGGAGACAAAACGTCCTTATTGACAAGGGAACCTGCATAGATAATCACATCAGCTTTTTCGATAACATTTCTTCCTTTTACTGTAATCAAATCAGGATCGCCAGGACCTGCACCAATGAATATAACTTTTCCTTTCATGATAAATTTTATATTTCAAGTATTATTTAATAATTTGGTATCAAAATTGACTTTTAATTTGAGAAAACTTTATTAATTTTAAAGATAATTAAAAAATATGGATAATAAAGGTTTTATTTCAATAGAATATTTATTTTCAATCTTTGTTATTTTAATAATAGTTATTCCATTGTTATTTTTATCCCAATCAGCCATCGAATCCAGTTTTAATATGCAGGATAGTGTCTCCCATAGGCTGATTCTGGATGATGTTGCCAACTCGATAAGTCAGGTGAATTCCAATGGTGAAGGCTATTCTAAATCAATAACTTTGCCTTCAAATGTAGGGTATTATGAAATAACGGTTGAAAATGACAAATTGACAATAGAATATGGTGACAGAAAGGGGGAAACAATGCTTTTGCTTTCAAATATTGATTCAAAGTATAAATTGCATTCCGGTCATTCATATATTATATCTAAAATTGATGATGGAAAACTGGTGATAAAATGAGAGAAAATAATGCTCAAATCAGTGCTGAATATTTGTTTTTCACAGGAGTGATGATATTGATAATCATGATTGGTATTGCATTTGTTTATTCGCAACAGGAATTAAATATTGCAATGAGTGCCGCACGCAGCGGTGTTAATGATGGAATAGTCTCATCATCAAGCGGAATCTATCCAAAACAGACTTACAATGAATATTCAAATTCAAAAAGTGATTTGCTGATTCCGTATTCGGTTGAAATTGTAAATATCTCATATTCGGAAATTGGATTTGATAATGCGTTTGACAAAAAGAAAATACAGTTTAAGGTTTACGCAACCTCTTCAAAGGACTTTTCTAAAAAGCAAAAGGATTCAATCGGAGATAGGATTAACTATAATTTAAGAAAATCCATAGCGATAACCTTCAATTCAACTTCATCAACGAACAAACTGTATAATCCTGTCTTCTCACCTAATTATGTTTTCACAACAGCTAATGTTAAATGGGTTTAAGGACAATAATATAATCATGACAAGATATGAGAAAGGAAAAGAAGTACTGGAAGATATTCAACAAAGGTCTGTTGAAGAAATATTTAAAGAAATTGATGACATTGCTCCTGATTTGGGCAGATTTGTGGTGGAATTTCCATACTCTGAAATTTACACTAGAAGTGAAGTTGATTTAAAAACACGGGAACTTTGTACTGTTGCAGCGCTGACGGTTTTAGGAACAATTCCTCAACTAAAAGACCACATTAATGCTGCATTGAATGTGGGAAACAGTGAAACTGAAATAGTTGAAATTATAATGCAGATGAGTGCTTATTGCGGATTTCCGAAATCCATAAACGGAGTTGTTGCAGCAAAAGAAGTATTTGAAGAGAGGGATTGAAATTACTGGTGAAACATTTGATGTAATTGCTCAAAAACTTCAAGATGAATTGATAGAAGTTATTCAAAGCAAAAAGGAAGTCAATGACTATGAATTGATTGTATACAAATATGTATTCATAAGTGAGTTAAAAGTTCCACTTCTAGAAGATTTGGGGGTTGAAATTACTGATGATGCTTTCATTTTATATGTTATTCCTGATGATTTGAAATTCAGTGTTTTAAGGCAACTGGATGATGTCTTTGATAAGTTTGAAATGAGCTTCATGGCAAATGAATATAATTTAGTTAAAATTAAATTCTTGTTTAATGGTGATTAGATGTATAGTGAAGATGAAAAAAAGCAGTTGATGGATGATTTAAAGGAAATGGAAACATTTAAGGCGGATACTGGTGATGAAGGCAAAATTCTACAAAAAGATTTAAAAGATTTTTTCATCAATGGCAATGGGGATAAGGAAGATTTGATTTTCAGAATAGAGTTATATTTCTATGCTTTCAAATTGTTCTGCAGAAAACAGGTTCAAATTAATCGGAACCAATTCACAATATTTTTAAACGATTCCATTTTGGAATGGAATTTAATAAAATTGGTCATGCAGGATTTAACTGATTTTGAATTAGAAATAGAGGCTGTAAAAGAAAATAATGATGTGTTAATTAACTTGAATTACACATTGCATTACTAAATTTTAAAAATTTTTCTTGCATTGTCGGTGGTTATTTTATCGACAACGCTGACGTCAAGGTCTTTAATTTCAGCTATTTTATGAACTGCTTTAACAACATTAGCGGGTTCATTTCTCTCTTCTTTTGTCATAGCCAAATAAGGACTGTCTGTTTCTGTTAAAACATAGTCCAAGTCAATCTTTTCTATTAGGTTCTGGTGGTGTTGTGAGTAGCAAAGCATTGTAGAAAAGCTCATAAAGCAATTGTCTTTGTTCATTATTCTTTTGGCGGTCTTTAAACTGCCGCCATAACAATGAAAAATGAAATATGGAATACTGTCATAGTCTTCGATGATATTGACTGCCTTTTTCTCGCAATCTCTAACATGCATTACTATTGGAACTTGATATTCATTGGCTATATCCAAGAAGCTTCTGAAGATTTCCTGTTGTCTTTCACGCAATGCCTTATCGGTAACGTAATAATAATCCATTCCGACCTCGCCGACTGCAACTATGTCCTTTAAGTTTTCAATTAGGTATTCGTGTGCATCTTCAAGCTCTTCGTTTGTACAGTTTTGGGAGCTTACTGGATGAAAACCGAATGTAGGATAGATGAAACCTTCATACTCTTTTGAAATGTTTAAAACATCACGATTACTGTCTATGCTGTATCCTGAAACAACGACATTATCCAATTTGTCTTTAGCCCTTCTGATTACTTCTTCACGGTCTTCGTCAAAATCTTCAAAATCAATATGGCAATGAGTGTCAATCATGATTTTATACTCCAAATCTTCTATCTCTTGCTTGATATGATCGAATAGCTCTTATAAAGTCAACTTTCCTAAGTTCCGGCCATAATGTCTCACAGAAATAAAGTTCTGAATATGATGATTGCCAGAGTAAAAATCCGCTTAAACGTTCTTCGCCGCTGGTTCTGATGATTAAGTTCGGGTCGTCAAGCCCTGCGGTATAGAGGTTCTTGCTTACAAGTTCCTCATCAACATCATCAATTGAAATGTTGCCCGCCTGCACATCTTCGATAATTTTTTTGAATGAATCAATGATTTCCAAACGACCGTCATATCCAATTGCCAAGTTAAAGAATCTTTTGTTATAGTGTTTTGTTGCTTCTTCTGCTTCGTGTATTGCTTCCTTAACATTGTCAGGTAGTAGTTCAGTTCTTCCTACAACACGTACCTTAACTTCGTTTTTGTGTATTTTTTCATGGTTTACTAATCTTTTGAAGTTAACTACAAACAGATTCATCAGACCTTCAACTTCGTGTTTGGGTCTGTTGAAGTTTTCTGTTGAGAATGCATAGGCAGTTATAATTTCAATTCCTAGTTCAATACTCCAGTTTAGAACATTCTCCAATGTGTCCACTCCAACCTCATGTCCTTTTAAAACATCAATATTTCCCTGGAGTTTTGAATATCTTCTATTTCCATCCATAATTATAGCTACATGCTTTGGCATTTTCTCAGGAACCAAATTACGTGAGATGTACCATTCATATATTCTATAAAGTAAATTTTCTGCCATTTTTTTATTCCTTAAAAATTTTATAGTAAATTATATTATGTATTTTAATATTTTTAAAGGTTGGCTAATTTGTATGCAAATTTCAAACTTCTAAGGTATCCTTCAACGCTTTGGTCTCGACTTGTGTCTATGTATATTCCATCGATTCCGAAAGTTATGGCACCACAGCTTGGCCAGGAGTTGACTAAAATAAGTGTTCTGAAAATAATGTTCCCGATAATACCGTCAGGTGCAATTATAACATTGCAATCATCTTTTAGGGCCTGTTCGATTAGTATATAATAGTTTTTCACTTCAAAATCAGTATTTTCTTTAATTAACTTGGTTAATGTTTTGCTGTCATCTATTGATTTGGAGATTTTCTCACTTCTTCTGTAATCTCCTTTCCTTCCGTCTGCTAGTACTGCTATTTTGGGTTCTTTTGAAAGTTTTCTTAAAAATTTTCCGCAGTTGACGGCAATTTTCAATTTCTCATCAACTGTTGTGCCTTCATCTATTCCAACAGGGGTTAATAAAAATTCGTGTCCATCTCCATGAACGAAGGTAGCTCTTGAAATATCTGGAAAATGTTTTTTGACTTCTTTAATAACTCCTGATGCTGCTAGAGATCCTCTTACAACTGCGTCAATTTCATCGTTCAGGATTGCGCTAACCAGTTCATCATCACTATTGATTAGTTTAATGTTAACGTTATGTGACTGCTCAAAAATATTTGCGGCTTTAATCATGTTATTATTTTTTCCGATTCCAATTGCTATTGTTTTCATTATTTAATGTTTATTTTTGTACTAGTATTAAAGTTTATTTTTTTTTAGTTGGATGTTTTGTCAGTGTCGATGACTAAAATATACACGGTTTTTAATTTAATCCAGTTTAAGTCTTTTAGAATTTTTTTAAAAAATTAATAATTAATTTGATTATTGTGATTTAATCATTAAAAAAAGAAAATTTATGATGATTTGTTAAAATCATCAATTGCGAAGTCGACTATTTTTAATACGGACTCCTTTAAATCAGGATAATTGTCGCTGATTGCCACTGGGATGTTATCACAGTATACTACTTCAAGGCCGGCTTCAATGGCATCTTTTGTTGCAACATCAACTGCGGCTGCCTTAAGCTCAGTAAGCATCACATCAGCCTTATCCATATATTTTGCCATATCTTCACGCAATAAAGGTCTATTGGATAAATGTGCTGTTGTTCCAATGACTTCGCAGTTATATTTGCTTTCCAGATAATCGACCAGTTTGTCCTTAACCTCTTCAGGTGCGGTAGTTGCAAACAGTACCTTTTTATCTGAAATGTCGGCCAGAGGCTTTGGACGGAACACTGTGGATATGACTATTGCATCAGGATTGACTTCGCTGACGAATTCCTCGATTTGTTTGATTTTATCGTCGCTGCACATTGGCTCTTCACACATTGTTAAAATAACCAGATCGCCTAATCCCACTCTATATGGTCCGAAGTAGGTTGTCAGGTTTTCAATAGGTTGATTGGCTCCAATGAGTGCAATTTTTTTATTGGTTTTGATAGGTGGTATTGCAGCGCCGCTTCCTTCAAAAATTGCGAATTTTGAATCCACTTTATTGGCTAGTTTAGCTCCCTTTTTCATGTTTGTTAAAAAGACTTCGCCTGCCATTCCTCCACCGCAACGTCTGCATCCTATTGTTAATATTCTGCTCATCAATGCGTCTTCCCAGTGATCACTGGCTGCATGAACTCCTTTTTCGGATTGTTCGAGCAGGAATTCCGCGTTGATTTCCAGGTCTTCACCATGGACGATTTCAGGTTCTTCAGGTCCGCCCCTTCCCATTGCAATAACGCATGGCTCATAACCGCTTTTGTCAATAAGCCTTGAAACAAAACCGGAAACTGCTGTTTTTCCAATACGTTTTCCGGTACCTAGAATTGTAATGGAAGGTTTTTCCATGACGTCATACTGGGATGTGGGTTCAAATTTAAAGTCGGGTCCTTCATATGTTATTCCCTCATTTAAAACCTTGCATGCTATTTTGAATCTTTTCGGATAGTCAAGAATAGGTTCATCACTTAAATCAAATACTGTATCGATGTCATATTTTCTAATCATGTCAACTATGATGTCATATGGAATGTCCTTGTCTTTTGCAAATTGGACCGGAACACCTAATTTTTCCGAGTATGTTTCTTCAGAATCATCTCTAAGTTTTTCGGTTCCTCCTATGAATACTGCACCTGCTATATCAATGTGTTCTAAGTTGTTTAAGGTTTCTATTGCTTCTTGGGTGACTGGTAGGTAATGTTCACCATCAACCAAACAAAGCATTTTGTTAAGAGCTTTCATAATTATAGATATAATCTTTTATAAATATAAAAGTTTAATAGTTAAATATGAATTTTTCACAGATTGACATTGAAGAGACTCATATCAGGCTAACCACTGATTTGCCCAGTCACGATTTAAAAAGGTATGTTTTTAATTTGCGAAAAGATTTAAAGGATTATATTTTTAGAAATGTTGAGTTTTCCATATCATTTGAACCTTTAAAAATGCCTGATGAAGAATTATCAGACATTATTTTTAAAATGTATGAATCTTCTATGCTTAGTGATGTCGGTCCCATGGCATGTGTTGCCGGAAGCATTTCCGAAATGTCTTTGGATTATTTAATGGATATCGGATCGTCTTATTCCATTGTTGAAAATGGTGGGGATATTGCAATAGTCAATGATAAGAAAGTGTTTTGCGGAATATATTCAAATAATGGTATTTTGGGAAATGACATTGCATTTGAAATTAAAAAAAGAAAAAAGCCACTGGGAATTTGTTCATCTTCAGGAAAAATAGGTCATTCAATTAGTTTTGGAGAATCTGACTGTGTAACTATTTTGGGGAAATCCGCATCTCTTTGTGATGGTCTTGCAACTAGAATTGCCAATTGTGCTTACGGTGAATCTTCTCAAGATAGGATTGTCAATGCATTGGAGTGCGGTGATGAGTACAGGGAATTTTTTGACTCTGCATTAATCATTTGCGGTGAACATGTTGGCACTATAGGTAAACTTCCAAAAATTGTTGAAACAAAAGATTTCCATGATGGTTCCAATATTGGCTATTGAATTAGTTAATGAATATTCATTTAAAATAGGTCATTAAAAATATCTATTAATTTAATTGGTTGTATATTTCATTTAATTGAATGAACTATTGTAATTCAAAACTAATCTGTTGAATCTATTATATCTTCGGTTTCATTTTCATCAAAGCATGCATGTACTATAAAGATTGATTTAAATTTAGTTGAAGATAGTTGAATGGTCGGATTTGTTAATCTATTTTAATGCAATATTTAAATATGATTAAAATACAATATTAATGTATATAAAAGTGGAGTTAATTTTTAACTAAAAGAAAATTAGTTAAATGGGTTAGATATATATGTACAAAGACGAAATGATTCAATTACATCAATTTTTAGTATATGTTTTAAAATATTTAGCGGAAGATAATCAAATAACCAATGATTGCAGTGATTATATTACTCTAAAAATAAGCCCTCATCACATCCACAAGACAAAGGCTGAACATAAGCATGCAATTTTTGTTTTGTGTAAAATAATCGCACAAGTTATTGATGATAAGGAAAACAATTCTATTCCTGAAAATGTTAGAAATTCCTTATCTGATCTTATTAAAAGGTCTGAAAATGAAATTAATGCACATTAATTTCTCTTAGTTTTTTACTATTTTTTTTAATTTATTATGGCCGTTATTTTTTTAAATCAGACATATAACGCCCTTTTACTGCCTCTTAAATACAAAGTGTTAAAAATATTTAAATACTATATTTTATTATAATAAATTTTAAAAATTAAAATTAACACGTGTGATATTTTGAAATCATTTGAATTTTTATCCAAAAAAAGAGATGAAAAACCTAGAAGTAAAGGAATTACTATGGTTTTGGACAAAGGTTTAGGCCTTGAAACTGCAGAAAGCTTGATGAATATTTCCGGAGAGTATGTTGACTATCTTAAATTCGGTTGGGGAACATCAATCGTTCATGAACAGGAAATAATCAGGGCTAAAGTTGAAATGTATAAGGCGCATGACATAACTCCATACACTGGGGGTACACTGTTTGAACTTGCCTACATGAACGGAAAACTGGATGAGTTTTTTAAAGAAGCACATGATTTGGGTTTTCCTGCAATAGAAATATCAGATGGATCTATCAACATTCCTCATGATAAAAAGGTGGAATGCATCAGACTAGCAAAGGAAAACGGATTTGAAGTATTGTCAGAAGTGGGTAAAAAAGACCCGAATCTCGATAAGGAACTGACTCTAGATGAAAGAATCCGATACATGAATGAAGAATTGGATGCAGGTTCATCATTAATCATCGTTGAAGCAAGGGAAGGAGGAAAGAATATTGGAATATTCGATAAGTCAGGAAATGCCAAGGAAGATGAAATCGATTATATCCTGGAGAATTTTAACGGCAGCAAATTACTATGGGAAGCGCCGAATAAGGACCAGCAGGTGTTTTTCATACTTAAATTAGGAAATACCGTCAACCTTGGAAATGTTTCCACTGATGATATCACTTCTCTTGAAACATTAAGAAGAGGATTGAGGGGAGACACTGTAGGTAAAATTTAATGATACTCGACATATAAAATTTTATTTAAACATTATTTTAGGGAGTTTTTTCAAAAATATAAAAAGAGGGTATTAGATTGACTGATAGAACAATAAGCCAAATCAATGAAAAAATAGAAAAAGGCGAAGCAAATATATATACTGCAGAAGAATTCAAAAAACTCATAAAAAACGATAAGACTCCAAGTTTTGAGGAAGTTGATGTTGTAACCTGCGGAACATGTGGAGTGATGAGCGGAACAGCGGCAATTCTTAATTTCATTGTTTCTCCTCCTGGAGAATTCATCAGAGCAAATGAGGTTTACTTAAATGGGGTTCCTGCATACGCAGGCCCATGTCCAAATGAATGGCTGGGATCCGTTGATGTTATACTTCATGGAACCGCTCATTCAATATATGATGAAAGTTATGGTGGAGGATTCTTACTGAAGGACCTCCTTGAAGGAAAAGAAATTGATGTAAGGGTAGAAAGTGCTGAAGGAAAGACAATAGAAAACAAAATAACCATTGAAGACATTACCCGTGGACAAATCATAGGAGCAAGGATGGCATTTAAAAATTATACTGCATTCACTAATCCTAATAAGGAACCTGTAAGTTCAATATTTGCGCCAACCCCTCTTGAAGGCAACTTGAGAGGATTGACATTTTCGGGTTGTGGAGATTTAAACCCCCTTCAGAATGACGTTCCTCACAATGTAATTAAAGAGGGTTCAAAAGTCTTAATCAATGGAGCTCAAGGTTATGTATTGGGAGATGGAACAAGATCAAGTGCTGAAAAACCAAATCTGATGCTGTCGGCAGACTTAACAAAAATGGACCCGTATTATATCGGAGGATTCAAGACAGGTCAGGGAGGGGAAATCTATGATACTGTAGCCGTTCCAATACCGGTTCTGAATGAAGAAATCTACAACAATCTTTTAGTAACCGATGATATGGTGGACATTCCTGTTGCAGACATTAAGGGACGTCACCTCCCATTGGATGAAACCGATTATGCTGAACTTTGGGGTGAATATGATTTAAGACCTCAATATGACCGGACTAAATGTAAGGCTTGTGATAATTGTATTGTTGAAGAGATTTGCCCTACAAATGCGTTTAAAGATGAAAGATTGAATTTGGCTTATTGTTATGGCTGCGGAATGTGTGCCAATTACTGCAGAAACGATGCATTTGATATGGATACAGGAAGTGTTGACTTAAACATCAATGGCAGTGATGTGAATATTCCAATCATATGCAGGCAATCAGACAGGCTAAGAGGAAATAAGTTATCCTTAAAATTAAAGAAAATGATTGAATCAAGGGAATTCAAATTGTAGTGAGGTGGAATTTTGTCCAGCCAACAGATGATTAATGATTCACCAATAGATTTTGCGGTTGAAATCATCAATGATGTCAAAAACTCAAAAGATGAAGGGGTCCTGAAATGTGTTCAGTGCGGAATGTGCACATCAACCTGCCCTGCTGCAAGGCACTCAGATTATAATCCTCGTGAGATTATAGAAAGGGTGCTTGACGGTGATGAGACAATTTTGAAAGACGATAATATTTGGAATTGTTTTTACTGTTATACATGCCACAGTGTTTGTCCGGTGGGAAACAGTGTATGTGAAGTGAACCAAATTCTAAAGCAGATTGCAATTGAAAATGAAATAGGTTATGAAAAGCTCTATGAGTATATGGGATTTGCAGATTCATACTTTACTGCAGCAATAGGTGCAATTCCTGAAATATTTTTCAAAGACATTGACCGTGATGTGCCGGGATGGTGGGATTTCAGACAGCATCTTGATGAAATCAGGGATGAGCTGGAATTGGACCCTCCGTTAATGCCGTCAAAAGATGTCATTGATGAAGTAAGTAAAATTTTAACAATAACTGGTTTTAAAGCTAAAATTGAAAAAATAAGAGCATCTCAGGAGGAATCACAATGAAAAATGTTCCTGATAAAGATATTCTTTTATTCAGAAGCTGTCTTGTAAGTGTGGAATATCCCGGTGTTGAGGCGTCAACAAAATTCGTGTTTGACAAATTAGGGGTTGATTATGCAATTTCAGAAAAACAGACCTGCTGCACTGGTTTGGGGCATTACTCAGATGTGTTTGACCAGATTGACACATCGGCAATAGGTGCAAGGAATTTTAAAATAGCACGTGAAATCGGCCGTCCGAACCTTGTAATGATGTGTGCAACATGTTATGCAATCAATAAAAAATCAGTTAAGTTGCTCAACAAGAAAGATGATTTGAGAGAACATATCAATCAATTGTTTGACGATAACGGATTGTCTCACTTGAAATATGAAAAGGATGATTTAAAGCCTACGGAAAATATTTTCCACGTGGTAGATATTCTCTACGGCAAGAAAGATGAAATCAAAGATTATATTAAATATGATTTAAGCGATTACACTATAGCTACTCACCATGGATGTCACTATTGCAAAGTCCACTATGAGGATACGATTGGTGGCGTAAGGGATCCTAACATTATGGATGAGATTATAGAAGAGTGTGGCTGCAAGACAATAGGATTTTATGACCACAAAAGGGCAACTTGCGGAACAGGTTTCAGACAAAGATATTCCAATCCTGATTTGTCTTTTACAGCCACAGCCGATAAGATGAATTCAATAGCTGATGAAGATGTTGACATTCTGGTTCACCTATGCCCTAACTGCCATATTCAATTTGACAGGTATCAGCATTTGATAGGTGAAAGGGAAGGCAGAAAATTCAAAGCTATTCATTTGAATATTACTCAGTTTATTGCATTGGCTATGGGCGGAGATTTGGATAAAGTGATTGGGCAAAAGGCACATACTGTACCAATCGATTCTATTATTAAGGAGTTAAAGGAGGTTGAACAATGAGGGATGATTTGAAAGTTGGTGTGTTTTTATGTGAATGTGGAGGAAATATTGCAGATATTGTGGATTTGGATAATGTCAGAGAAGAACTTGACGTTGAATTCGTTGGTCAGTTTGAGAACTTATGTTCTTTAAATGGCCGTAAAATCATTCGTGATGCAATTTTCGATCATAATTTGGATAGGGTTGTAGTTGGGGCATGCTCTCCAATTTCCCATGAAAAAACATTCCAGGATTATGTAAAACCTCTTAATCCTTATCTGATGGACATGGCGAATATACGTGAGCAATGCTCATGGGTTCACTCAGACAGGGAAAAAGCAACACATAAGGCCATTACCTTAATTAATGCATCTATAGAAAAGGTTAAACAATCCGATGCGGTTGATCCGATTTACTGTCAAACTCCTGATGAGGTTGCAGTTATAGGTGGCGGAATAGCAGGTATGAATGCGGCATTGTCCCTGGCAAAACAGGGAACAAAGGTAACTCTTATAGAACAGTCCCCGTCAATCGGAGGGCACATGGCAAAGATCGGTAAGGTTTTCTCACCAGTTAAAATAGCTGAAGAGTGTGGAATGTGTCTTTTAAATCCGATTCTCAATGAACTGGTTTGGAATGAGAACATTGAGGTTTTGACAAACACTAAAGTTATTGAGGCAGAAAGACGTGCCGGGACATATAACCTTATTTTGGAGAAATCCCCAAGATATGTCGATACTGAAAGATGTATTGCTTGTGGTAAATGTGCTGAAGCATGTGAAGTGGAAGTTCCAAATGACTGGAACGATAATCTCTCCATGAGAAAAGCAATCTACAGGCCATTCGGACAGTCTTATCCGGAATCTTATGTAATCGACATGGACAACTGTACAAAGTGCAGTAACTGTGTTAAAGTATGTACAATGAGGGCGATTAAACTCAGAGGAAAGTCTGAAAGGATTCCTATTCAGGTTGGTTCAATTGTTGTAGCAACTGGTCACAAGCTGTTTGACATGGAAAAGCGTCCCGAATACGGATACACAAGATATGATGATGTGATAACCCAATCTGAACTTGGCCGTATTACAGGTGTCAACGGTCCGACAAAAGGCAAACTGTTAAAGTCAAACGGTGAAGTGCCGAAACGAGTGGTGATGATACAGTGTGTTGGTTCACGTGATGAAAAGCCTGACGGACACAGGTACTGTTCAAAGATATGCTGTACAGTTGCTTTGAAAAATGCAAACATCATCAAGCACAAATATCCTGATACTGATGTATTAATATGTTACACTGATATCAGAACTCCCGGAATGTTTGAAAAGTACTACAAGCACACTCAGGAAAATGAAGTGAGATTCCTAAGAGGCCGTCCGGGTGAAGTCGTCAAGAAAGGGGACAATTTCATTGTAAGAACAGAAGACACTCTTAAAGGCGAATTTGTTGAAATCGAAGCGGACATGGTTGTGCTTTCAACTGCAATGGAACCGTCAGAAGGTACCAAAGAGATAGCTGAAATTCTAAATGTTGGTGTTACTGAAGACGGATTCATTAAGGAATCACATCCAAAAATCAAGCCTATTGCAACTGATGTTCAGGGAATATTCGTATGTGGTACTGCACATGATCCAAAAGACATAACAGATTCAATCATGCAGGCAACAGCTGCTGCAGCAAAAGTCAATGAGTATAACTATGGTGGTGTAGAAATAGAGCCGTTCATTGCAGAAATCGATACGGAAAAATGTATCGTTTGCGGAGATTGTATCGAGAGATGCAAATACAAGTCAATGAGTGTTCAAAATGATGAAATATACATTGACCCTATGAGCTGTACAGGCTGTGGAAAATGTCTGGTCGGATGTAAACAGAGGGCTATTACAGTAAATGGTAATATTGACGAAAAGATAATGTCAACCATTAAGGGCGTACTGTCCAAAAAACAGGAAGGCGACCGCATGATTTTGGTGTTCCTCGACAATATAGGTTACACGGCTGCGGATAATATTGGAGTTAATAGGTTGTCATATCCGGAATCCATACATATTATCAAGGTGATTTCTGTCAATCGTGTAATGCCGAGACATATCAGATTTGCATTGGAAAATGGTGCTGATGGTGTATTTATCGGTGAATTCCCTGGAGATTTGATGTATAATGAGGTGGAACGTAAAATTCAAAGGGTAAAAGACAGGATTGCTGAGATGGGTCAAAATCCTGAAAGAATTACTTTTTCCAAAGTGTATATTCCATATTTCTCAGGACTTGCTCGCAAATTCAATGAATTCGATGAAAAGATTGCAGAACTTGATTCGTCTGGAAATTAAACTGGTAGCTATTTTTCAATAGCTTCCATAAATCTTTTTTTGATGGTTATTGGGTCCAAATCAATTATCGGAGCTTTAGAGTTTCCAGGTTCGGTGTGATATACAATAAAACTGGCATCATCGCTGCCAATAATTTCCTTTAAATTCACATCTTTAAACTCATAGCTGTTTTTAAACCCAACGCTTTTTGCAATATCTACTAAATTTAATTTTTGGGCATAGGTATCCTGATTTCCGGTTGAACCGTAAGCGCCGTTGTCAATTACAATCCAAGTAAAATTTTGAGGATTGTTTGCAAAAATTGTTACAAGAGAACCCATATTCATCAAAAGTGAACCGTCTCCATCAATGACTACTATGTCTTTATCAGGTCTTGCCAATGCCAGTCCAAAACCTATTGATGATGCAAGGCCCATTGATCCAATCATATAAAAGTTTTCATCCCTGTCATTTATTTCGTATAATTCTCTTGAAGGAAATCCAATATTGCAGATAACTAGTTCATCATCAATATATTCCATTATATCATAAATTGCTTCAAATCTTGCCATATTATCACCAATATTTAATCTCTAAAAGTATGCTTACAGGCCTTCCTTCTTCAATTGACAAATCCCATGCATTTCTCATGTTTTCATATGCTCCTTCAGGATTTGTCGGTTTGAAGAATTTAAAATTCATTCCCTCTAAAATTCTAGGTGTTGACTCCCCCATTGGAACTTGTCCGCAAATGTTTTCACCGTCTGTGCCTCTATGGCTCATTATCATTAAAAGCGGAAATTCATATAGTTCCATCAATGACTTAAGTGCATTTATGGAGTTTCCAAGTCCTGAATTTTGCATTAATATTGCGGGGCTTTTTCCTCCAAGATAAGCTCCTGCACATATTCCGATTCCTTCCTCTTCACGGGTAACAGGGATATGTGTAATTTCTGAATCATCATTAATCATATCTAATAATTTTGATAGGTTTACGCATGGAACGCTAACGATAAAGTCAATTCCACAGTCCTTAAGACCATTAAAAATAGCTTCACTACTGTCCATAATATCACATTTTTTTGTTAATATTTTAATATAGTGTATAGTATTATAAAAATATATTCAAATTATATATTTTCATTTAATTCATTATTTATTTGAATATTTTTAGTAAAAATTTTATTATCTTAATGTACATTTCCATACATTTGTTTTAATTAATAGTAACCTTTTTATTTAACTTTTAACTTATATATTCCTATGTTTGATAAACTACCAATTTCTTCTAAAACAGAAAGGATTTTAACAAAATCCTTGGATGAACAAATCTCTGTTGAGGAGGCAAATCATTTAATGAATATTAAAGGCGCAGATTTGTATCCTTTACTGGCAACCGCTGATTATTTACGACAGGAAATCGTTGGAAACGACGTTACATTCATTAATAATTGTAATATCAACTTTACAAACATATGTACAGTTAGATGCGGATTCTGTGCATTTGGTAAAGATGCCAATGATCCTGAAGCATACATTTTAAACGATGAGCAAATTTTAACAAAAGCTCAAGGTGCAGTCGAAAAAGGCGCTCATGAATTCTGCGTAATGGGTGGGGTTCTCCCGGATGCAGACATTGATTATTATGAACATTTGCTTCATTTATTGAAAGGGGAATATCCTGATGTCATGATTCACGGTTTTTCACCAACTATGATTAACGATGCATGTTTGGTTTCAGGTGTTGACATTGCTGAGGGATGTGAAAGATTAAGGGATGCCGGTCTTGATACACTTCCGGGAACAGCTGCTGAAATATTGACTGACAGGTCAAGGGACTTGGTTTGTCCTGAAAAGGTAAGCGTATCCGAATGGGTTGACATTGTAAGAACAGCTCATGAATGCGGTATTCCTGGTTCAGCTACTATCATGTATGGGCATGTGGAAACTTTAGAGGAAAGGGTAGAGCATATTGATGTAATTAGACGTTTACAGGAAGAAACTCATGGTTTCACAGAATTTATTCCAATGACATTCATGCATGAGTACTCTCCAATCTTTTTAGAAGGACAATCTGATTTGGGAGCTACAGGAACCCAGGATTTGAAATTATATGCAGTTTCAAGACTGATGCTTAGGGACTTGATTCCCAATATTCAGGTTTCATGGGTAAAAATGGGATTCAGATTTGCTCAGGTTGCCCTGACTGCAGGTACCAATGATTTGGGAGGCACTTTAGGTGGAGATGAACTGTCTGCCGCTTCAGGTGCGCCTGATGGTGTTGATGCTTCAATTGGAACATTAAGCAGGATGGTTAATGATTTAGGCAGAAATCCAATTGAGAGAAACTCCAAATACACAGAGTTTTATCCGGTTGAACCTGTAATTAAAATGCCTTCAAAATAATTTTTAAGTGGTTTTATGAAGAAATTTATTGTTATTGACGGTTTGGATGGTTCCGGAAAGGATACTCAGGTAAATCTGCTGGCTGAAAATTATGAAAAGCAAGGCAGGAAAGTAACCGTAAGGTCCCATCCATGCTCAGACAATAAATTCGGTAGAAAATCAAAACAGGCACTTTTAAAAGAAGGAAAACTGAATCATATAAAAGCAACTATTTACTTCGGTCTGGATGCAATCAGATCTGTTCAAATGTATTACTATAACAAGGATACTGATGTGGTAATCTTTTCAAGATATATTCTGGCAGTTATGTATCTTCCCAATTTTATTAACACTGTCGTTTATAAAATCGTTGCTTTTGTTCTTCCGACTTCAGACTGCATGTTCTTTTTGGATGTGAGTCCTGAAGAGTCTTTAAGAAGAATCGGGTCTCGTCAAGAAGAAAGGGAGATGTTTGAAAACATTGACTCATTAATGGAGAACCGCCGAAGGTCACAGAAATTCACATATAACTGGAACGTGGTTTCAGGTGATGATTCTCCCGAAGAGATTTCTCAAAAAATAATAAGCAAATGTCTTGAAACAGACAAACTGCTTTCATAATACTTTTTTAATGCCGTCACTGGTAATAATCATCATTGAATTAAGATTTTCAACTACGATGGAAACGATTGGATGGGTCTGAATGTCCTTATGCATAAATATTGCTTCATTTTCAACAATATCAATCCAATTGACATGGTATATGACAACTCCATTAACTATCAATCCCAGATATTCCGGAATGAATCTATCTGATGACACTTCTTCAAAATACTGATTTTCACGTAATATCTCTTTTAAATCATCATTCATTTTAAACACCTTTTCTTTCATAAACAAATTTAGGGACTGCCTTGTCAAAAGGATCAAATGTTTCCCTGTTTTTTACTTCCATGCATTTCATGCTAACTTTTGAGTGAAGTGATGATGGAAGTCTTAAAATCCTTTTCAAGTCTATTGATACTTTTGCGTCAATTGTTGCAAGATTGACTCTTGCCATTGCTTCAACAAGATTCTTATAACGTCTAGGGCCGATGTCCTTTTTAAAGAGTCCCCAGTTGTCATTATCCAAGTGGTGTCTTGCTGCAATAATGTCCTTCATCAGTTTAGGGTTGATTCCATCCAACTTTTCATTTCCAACCAGATGCTGGACATTGAACTTGACTTTATCGGTAAATATTTTTGAATATCCAACAGGAATTGAGAAATGCTCGAAGTTAAAGCTCTGGTTTGAAATTTCAGAGTTTATGAACTGGGATTTAGGCACTTCAGCACCTGCTGCATATTTCAGAACTTCTGATCTGAGCTCACTGTTAGCAAGCATCATCTCCTCATCGAGAATTCTTATGTGATATCCACGTCCTGAATAAATCAGATGGATGTTTTTAAGACCCAAATCGCTTTTTAAAGTATCAATGAGTCTGTTAACAATTTCTAAAGCTTCACCGAGACATATTTCACAAACTCCATCGCATTGACATGACCTGATCGGTATGTCTTTGGCATCAACATCGAAAATGTATTCTGCCTTCAGCCAGTCTTCACGCCTTCTCGGATTGTTGTAAAAAGCTACTGAGATATAAGCTGCAAACGGAGCCTTATACCTTAAAAATTTTCGAAGTGACTCGGTATTGCTGAAGACTTTATATCTGTCGTTAGGACCTCTTCCGTTATGGTCGAAACCGAACTCCCTTTTTTTAATATCGGTTGAGATGAATTCCGGAAGGTCCTTAGGGTCCCATTCCTCACGATAATATTGTCTTCGCTCTTTGATTGTAGCTTTAGAAAACATGATTAATAGTTGATTTTTAAAGTATATATTATTTGGGCAAGTGTGCTTTGGCACACTTTTATTAATTATGCAAAATAATATAATCACATGGAAGAATTTGTTGAAGTTATAGGGGTAGAACATCTAAAAACAGTTTTGTCAGGTTTATCTCCTGAAGAGATTGTAAAGCCGGCTTATGACAATTGGATGCCTGGCGTTAAGACCGGCCATACCATTGTAAATTTGGAAAACGGAAATGTTTACGGTTTGGGAGTTGACTTTAATGAACTGCATTTGGCCACAGAAATATACATCGAATTATTCACGCTCAAATTCGATGAATATCCCATAAATGAAGAGGAACTGTTTTCACCTCATGAATACGAGGAATTTCTTGAGTTCAGCAGTGATGATCCGTGCGAATACATTCCTGATATCATCACTGATTTTTGTGAAATGAAGGGAATTGACGAGCATGAGCGAAAAATAGGTCTTCTGGCTTATAATTTTGAAAAAAATGAGCAGGCCAACTATAACATGTGGGAATCCAAGGTTTTAAATAAGTATTATGATGCAATCCTTGAAGACCACAATCCTTTTAAATTTTCACAGTCTAGTCTTTAGGTGCTTCCTTGTCCAGCTGGAACTTTTTACGTCCGTAACATGATAATGGATTGTTTATTCCCTTGCATGACTTGTCAGGATGGCATAGGTGCGGCAAATGGATTTTAATTTTCTCACAGCTCATAGGTGTGTACCATTTTGTTTCGCCTTCGTGGTTGATGTCGACCCTGTCGTGCATTCCGAAACCCAATTTTGATATGATATTTATTTTTTCCTGTGGCTGGTCTTCAAATAAAGGTGGTGTACAGTTGTCTGCTGCATCAAATATCAGCGGCAAAATCTCATTTTCAGTAATGGATAAATCAGGGTCCATATCTGATACTTTCACTGTTTCATCTGATGCAAATATTCTAGGATATAATCTTGCATATGATGCAAATGATGTGAGTAAAAGCACAATTGCGTCATTACGTCCACCTGATGAAACTCCATCCACTGTTGCCTGTATGCATGGTGGAAACGCTTCCGGATTCAGTTTTCCCGCCTGAACTGAACCGAACAGTCCTCCGCTTCCGGCATAATATTGGTTATATTTGCTTATTTCTTCCGGAATGAAATCTTTAAGCTCTTCACCTATTTTTATGATTGCAGGGTGAATCTCGATTCTTTGAGACATCTCCTTGATTCTTGCAATGTATTCCTCGGTTTTCTGCATAACAAGTCTTGATAAAATTTGCTCCTTAACGCTGTCACCGATTAATATTCCATACATCCTGTCCGGGCTTCTGTCTGTAAATTCTGATGCAAATCTTTCCAGAAAGTCATCCTGTTGGAGAATCACGTCTCCGTTGTCAATCAGTAAATCTGTAAGCTTGAGTTTTTTTGATGCCACAACATCCCTTAATGATTTCCAGTGAATTGATCCGTCCACTTTGACCTCATCCAAGACTTCATCAATGATTTCAGCCCTTGACATTGGAGGTATTTTTGCAAGTCTCTCTAAAATTAGCGTGCCCTGTGATTCGACGAACAGTCTGGTTTCACGGGAGCCTGTATTGAACTGGATAGCTATTGCCTGGCATAATATGTGAAATATCACTACATCCTGCATGAACAGGTCTGAATTTGTCAGGTATTCGAATTCGGCCTGTGTAAAATTCTTATTGTTCTTTTTTTCAATAGCCCATTGCATACGTTTCATTGCATAATCAGCATAGGATTTTGGAATTAAAGAGTCATCAGATATTCTTTGGTTTGTTGTATGGGTAATGGTTTCTATTAATGATTCATCTTCTTCAAAAATCTGATTCAAATCACCGTATTGTCTTATGATTTGTCTTCCTTCGTTTGACAATGGGTTGATATAGGATACTTCAGCCATGTTTTTAACTTTTTATTTTATATATTAAATAGCTAACTCATTTTAAAAAGCAATATTGAATTTGTTTTGAAAAGTTGGGTGGAGAGTGGAAAGTTCCACCCCTAATTGAAAGTCATTCATAAATCCGCAAAGTATGTCACACATTAAAATTCCGCTTCATCGTAACTTTTTTTATCGTTTTCTCAACTTGAAAACTATAACCTGTTTTTGCTATTTAAAAAATCATTTCAATTGGTCTATGTTACTATTGGATGAGATACCAACAGTGTGTGATAGCTAAAAAGAAAATGCTATCTAAAATCACTGCTTCCAAGCCCAACCCTCCTAATGAGGAGTAGTTGTTGTGTCTTATTGTATTCATTTTAAATCCTCATTTTTTTTTTGAAATTTTTATCAGTTCCGAGACATATTATTTATTACTTTTATTATAAAAAGTATTACTATCTTAATTTTTTGTAAAAATTTAAATAATGGTTGAAATATATAATGATTTAGTTGTTGTGTTTTGGTCATTTTTTGTCCAAAAATTTTAATATTGGTAAGGGTTGTTCAATTTAATGCCCTTTCCTTTATTAAGTTTTAAAATCTTTTTTTACGACTTTCATTTGACAGATTTTATTTTTATTTTAATTTTCATTTCTTCATATTATAACACTGTTAAAAATATTAGTTTTATTATATATGAGTAACATAATTATATCATGTTTAAAATAATTGAGGGGATAAATTAAATGTCAAAAATTTTTATTTCATGTGCACTTCCTTACGCAAATGGACCATGTCATTTAGGCCATATCCGTTCCACTTATCTGCCTGCAGATATCTATGCAAGATATAACAGAATGGTCGGCAATGACGTGCTTATGGTCTGTGCAACCGACGAGCACGGAACTCCAATTGCAGTTAAGGCAGACAAAGAAAACAAAAAACCTATTGAAATTTCTAAAAGATATCACGACATGATTGTACGTGATGTTGAATCAATGAACATATCACTTGATAACTTTACAAGAACCACAGATGAGGCCCACTACGAACTGGCTCAAAACTTCTTTAAACAATTGTATGATGACGGATACATCTACAGGGAGGATATCCAACAGCTATACTGTCCGAACTGTAACAAGTTCCTGCCGGACAGATACGTTGAAGGATTATGTCCTGTTTGCGGGTCTGAAGCAAGAGGGGATCACTGTGAAAAATGCGGTAAAGCTCTAAATCCGACAGAACTTGATGAACCGCACTGCATTACATGCGAAACAACACCTGTCATCAAGGATACCTTCCAGTATGCATTCAAACTCTCAGAGTTCGAGGATGACCTTAAGGATTACATCAACGGCAATGACAACCTGCCTGCAAACGTTAAAAACTATGCAATAAACTGGCTTGAAGAAGGTTTGACTGACTGGATTTTAACCCGTGATATGGATTGGGGTATTCCTGTACCCCTCGATGAGGCCAAAGGTAAGGTATTGTACGTATGGATTGAAGCATTCCTGGGTTACATCTCATCCGCATCACAATGGTCAAAGCAATCAGGCAGGAAATGGGAGGAATACTGGAATGACTATGTGGTTCACTTCATCGGAAAGGACATCATCTATCACCACTCAATCTTCTGGCCGGGACTTCTCGAGGCATACGGGTGCAAATTGCCCGACATGATTTATGCAGGTGAATTCCTGTCCCTTGAAGGGGAAAAGATGTCTACAAGTAAAAACTGGGTCATATGGATAGAGGATTTTGTAAAGGATTATGACCCTGATTTATTAAGATATTACCTTACAATCAACGCTCCTTTAAACAAGGATTCAGACTTCTCATGGGATGATTTCCAGAGAAGAAACAATGATGAACTTGCTGATGTAATTGGAAACTTCCTGCACAGGACATTTGTATTTACCAAAAAACAGTTTGACAGCAAAATCCCTGAATATACAAATCCGACACAAGAAGATGAGCAGTTCAGACTTGCCATTGAAGCGCTTCCGGACAAGGCCGGTGAATACATAGCAAATTATGAATTCAGGGAAGCACTGCTTGAAATATTCAAGGTGGCCAAAAAAGGAAACAAATACTTCAATGATGCTGAACCTTGGAAAGCCGTTAAGGAGGACAAGGTTAAAGCGGCAAACTGTTTATACTTATCCAATCAATTGGCAAAAACCCTGGCTTACGTGTTAAAACCGTTCCTTCCAACAAAAGCGGATAAAATCGCTGAAATCATGAACCTTAAAAGTTTGGATGACTGGGAGGATGCTAAAACAGCATTGCCTGCAGGACATGAAATAAATAAGGCCAAACCGTTATTCAAGAAAATTGAAGATAAAGAAATTGAAGCTCAAAAAGCAAAATTACAGGAAAATTTAAAGGAAAATAATGAGGATGAAAGCATGAGTGATTTAGTAACAATAGATCAGTTTGATGAATTTGTAATAAAAATTGGTGAAGTAAAAGAAGCAGAAAAAATCGAAAAATCAGACAAGCTGTTGAAACTGCAGGTTGACCTTGGAGAAGAAAAACCAAGACAAATCGTTGCAGGACTTGCAAAATTCTACGATGCTGAAGAGTTAATCGGAAGAAAGGTCTGTGTAGTTGCAAACCTGCAGCCTGCAAAACTATTCGGAACACTGTCTGAAGGTATGATTTTAGCAACCGGGGCATCAGGTGCATTGCTCAGCCCAGATGAAAATGCTGAAGTCGGCGAAAGAATTCAATAAATAGATTAAAATGGAAGAATCTGTCCTGGTAAATAAAGCCGAGAACTACCTAAAAGAAATTGCAAACGATTCAATAAGCTTAGATTGCATTGATGAATTTGACAATTTCAAAAACCTTTACTTTAAGCTAGTCGACAGATTAAACTATTTGCAGAAACTTAAAGATGACATGGATGCACAGGGATACACCGCCCCTTTCACATCCCTAAGCAGATACGGAACCAAATCAGGTTCGGACGTATCTCTTGAAGAAGTTGGTGAAAACTCTCGTCACAACCAGATATTCAGGATGAAAGCTAACTCTAAAAAGAATATTCTCGACAGGGTAAAATCAGCCATAGACTCACACAAGATTGCAATCGGAAATCTCGAGCAGTTCGGATATGTGAAATGCAACAACTGCTATAAGAAGTATTCAATGGATGAATACGGCCAAATAGGGGCAAAATGCAGCTGCGGTTCACAGGGATTCACATTTAAAATCAATAGGGAAGCTACTTTTAGGCTGGAAATAATACCGTATCTTCCGCTTTCCGGAAACTATATGGTGCTGATGAGTGAACTTTCTACATATGGTCGAGATTCATTTAAACAGGTATTGAACATTTTAAAGCAGGAACGTAAAGGTGTTGTTAAGACCATTTCACTTGTCATCAGGTTTAGAGGTAAAAATAATCGTCTAATCAGAAAGAATGTTTCTCTAGGCTCTGAATATGTCAATAACTATGAAGAGGAAGTCAGGCGCATCTATGGGCGAAATGTCAGAATTGAGGCTCTAAGATTTCATAGAACCAAACCGGCAATCATTGATGACAAGCATGCCCGAACAGCACTTGCTATTGCATATGTAAAATACGGTGAGGAAATCATTGAAAACATTAAGGATGACATTCTAAAAAGACGTTTGACTGATTTTAAGAGATTGAACAAGTATTATGAGATACTTTCCAAATATGAGAATGAAACTCCTGATTTCATTGACAAGTATGACTTGAATGCCATTGAAAAATGGAGACAGACTCAAATTACTGATGAATTTATCAAATTGAATTATGCAGACAGGTTCGGTAACCTTAAAAGATCACTCAACCGTGACATAAAGATAAGGGATTCAATATATAAGAACACATTCAAAAACATTGCGGCGGCACTGATAATATGGGATATTTTCAGATATTACATGACCACTTCCAATAACGCCCGTAAAATCACCTCAGGTCCTTTCCCGTATATTCGTGTTGAGCTTGACCGTGAACAGAGAAAGGTATTCCAGACAACCTATACAAAGGTTATAGAAAAATTGAACAACTTCACAGATATCAAGATAATTCCAATTCCTGAAATGGATCTGCTTTTATATGAAAAGTTCAAGTTTGAAAAGCAGTCTCGAAGCTCAAACATTAAATTCAACTATGTAGCATTGGGCGCTGCGCTGATATGTCAAAACTCGGATATTCCAATTGAGGAAATTTGCAATGCATTCAATATCAATGCGTCAAGAGTTAAAAAGGAAATGAAGCACATTGACCAAATCAGAAATCCGAAAAGCGATAAATCCAAAAAATTCATGGATTTAATTAAGAAATAGTGATTGTATGGATGAGGATATAACAACGATTCACATAACAAAGGCCCTTTCATCTTCAATGATTGTGGAGCTTATAGAGGAATATCCTAATTTATCCTTGATTACTTGTTCTCCAAGCGTTTACAACAGAACATCAAAAACATATATTGATGCACTACAACAGCTAGACATTGAAGTTTCAAAAAAATATAACTGGGGAGCCAAATCACAAACCGGTGGAATTGAATTTGAAGTTTTAACTCTATCTGATGAGGGTTTAAAACCAAAAGAGATTGCAGAAAAGATGGACATGACATTAAACCGTGTTTATTACCTTTTAAGAAAAAGCAAAGCTAATTTTGACAATAGAAAACGCAAATACGACCACACTGAAGTTAAAAACCTTAAATATGAAGGTTTTTCTGCAAAAGAAATATCTGATAAATTGGATATTCCGTTGCGAAGTGTCTATTACATTTTAAATAAGAAATAATTATATCTCATTTTGCTAGTGAAATTGAATCAAATCTTTCATTACTTATTTTTTCTCAATAGATATTTATTGTATTTTTTTTAATTGAGGCCATATTGCTATGATTAATTTCAATAATGCGAAAATGTAATATTTTGGATAAATCAACTAATTTTTGAATCTGATACAAGTCAGTGATGTGATATTTAACAAGTTGTAGGAATTTTTAAAAATAAAAATTGAAAAA
Organism: uncultured Methanobrevibacter sp.; assembly: GCA_964596915.1. Classification (GTDB taxonomy): domain Archaea; phylum Methanobacteriota; class Methanobacteria; order Methanobacteriales; family Methanobacteriaceae; genus Methanocatella. Next base: position 7,048 of record CAZQWN010000006.1, on the reverse strand, counting down.
GGAATTATATATGAATTAAATTTGAAATCACTGGTTATAATGTGTTTTTGAATGCTGTTTCAGTCGGTAATATTGAAAACATATAATAAGAGCCTTGATTTTGATAAAAATTATTATCCGATGACTTAGTGGAAATAATGTTTAATAGCATTAACCTCTAAAAATAATTACTTTTTTTAATAATGAGTATTAAATAATTAAATATGATGATTCTACCGCAATTGCCGTTATATGTTATAGCAATAATCTGTGGTTTACTTTCATTTTCTGTAACCCGATTATTCATGCCGAAGATTATTCAAAAATTAGAAGACGCAGACATTGTCGGAAAAGACATTCACAAATCCTGGAAACCCGTAGTTGCCGAAATGGGCGGGTTCGGAATAATATTCGGATTTGTAATAGGAATGTTTTCAGGAATTTACATGCATGACCTTCTGGCATTCCCATTAATGGTTGTTCTGGTCGTAATATTGCTTGTCGGAATGATAGGCATTCTTGATGACCTGCTTGCGCTTTCATCAAGATCAAAATTCTTTTTGCTTTTCATAGCAGGCCTTCCCCTGATGTGGGCTGCACCTCCTAATGTAGGTATTTTATATTTAATAAGTATGCCTATTGCTCTTTCAATCGGCTCAAATCTCACTAACATGCTCGCAGGTCTAAACGGTATCGAGTCAGGTCTGGGTGTCATTTCAATGACTTCACTGACAATAGTGTGTATAATACTCGGCAAATATGATGTAACCATCATATCCATGAGTATGCTTGGAGCATTGCTTGCATTTCTGTACTTCAACAGATATCCGGCTAAAATCTTTCCTGGAGACACCGGAACATTAATCATAGGTGCGGCTATTGTGTGTATTGCATTCATTGGTAGGGTCAAACTGATTGCATTAATCGTACTGATGCCTAACATCATTGATGCTGCCCTGAAATTCTACTCAGCAGGTGTAATGAACCGTTCCCAGCAAAAACCTACACAGTTAAACGACGAAGGAAAACTTGTAAGACCTGATGTGGGTTTCAAATCCCTGATAAGACTTATTTTAAGAAAACCTATTGCTGAAAAGGATGCTGTAAAAATAATCTGGGCAATTGGAATTGCATTCGGAATACTTGGAATCATTGTAGCTATGATAATGCCTGGAATGCTTGAAAGCAAAACACTTATGAACTTCCTCCAGATTAAGGAAATGTTCTATCATATAGGGTGATTGGATGAGACCATACGTAATATTAAATGCTGCAATGACATTAGATGGCAAGATTGCAACTCAAAGCGGAAGCTCCAACATTTCCGGTGAAGAGGACCTCAAAAGGGTTCATGAAATCAGAAAGGAATGTGACGCAATAATGGTTGGAATCGGAACAGTTCTGGCCGATGATCCTCGTCTGACAGTTCACAAAATCAATGCAATGCCTGAAGACAATCCCATACGTGTTGTGGTGGACAGCAAATGCAGAACACCAATCGATGCAAGAATCACAAACTCTGATGCAAAAACAATCATTGCCTGTGCAAATCAATACAAAGATGATTTTATTAATTCTGAAAAATATGAAACCTTCAAAAAGCGTGGCGTAAAGTTCTTCTGGAGCGGAGATAAAAAAGTGGATTTGAGCTTGCTTATGAGCTATCTGCACGAGGAAGGAGTAGATAAGCTGATGCTTGAAGGAGGATCAACACTCAACTTTTCCATGATAAAATCCGGGCTGATTGATGAGATTAGTATCTGTGTTGCCCCGATGGTTGTTGGTGGGGCAAATGCAAAGACTTTCTTTGACGGTGAAGGATTTGACACGATGGATGAATCCGTAAAATTGGAGCTTGCAGATTCATATTCTTTGGGAAAAGACTTGATTTTAAAATATAAGGTTTTAAAATAGTTGTTTTTTAATTTAGACAAAAAGTTGTCTGAACATGTAATATTGTAGTCATTAGACAAATAAATTTATTAATTGGGAGATACATAATTTTTAATCACTTGAAACTGCCATTGTTTAGGTGAAAAAATATGTATGTTGCTATGAACAAAAAGGAAACAAACTTCGATAATTTAAATGAAATATATAATAGAATTCGTGAAATTTTTTCTAATGTCAAACCACAAAAAGAGATGTCAATTGAGGAGTTAATTCAATTATATTCTCGGGATGAAACTTTTTTAAAAGATTTACAGTACATTGATGAATCTTTATCTGAGATAACTAATATTTTAGCACCAATAGACATTTTAGAAAAGGAATTTTTGAATTTTTTATCAATTAAAAGGATGATTGATTATTTATTAAATGATATCAAATTATTCATTGTTTATTTATTTTTTATTGATGATTTGCTAATGAATTTTTTTAATTTAATTCATCAGAAATTACAAAAAGCCGATAAAGATTATCAAAAAGAATATGATTTATTTGTTAGTTATTTAAATGATAAAAAAGAATTTTTTTATACTCAAATCTATGAATATTCTGGAGAATTTGAAAAAACAGTTATAGAAATTAATAATTTGTTGTGGTGAAAATATGAACTCTTTTTTAGATTCAAATGTATTAATAGGATATATATTCTGTTTAGAAAATTCATTTGATGTTTCAAAGGAATATATTTTTAAAAGTGACAATAATTATTTTTCTAAAAATGTGAAAACAGAGGTGAATCATGTTTTTGATAGAAAAATTTCAGAATATTCTAACTTTCTTGAAAAATTAAATAAGAAACTATATGAATTTGAAGATTCATATTTCATGTCTCGTGATTCATTTCATAGATATATTAATAATTTGGATGATATTGATAAATTCAAAGTTCAAGACATGCATCTAGCTTTTGAAAAAATATGGAATCTTTTTGAAATTGGTGAAAATCAAGAAATAATGATTCTAAAATTGCAATTTGATAACTTTATCAATGAATTTAGTGGATTTAATTTTAAAAGAAAAAAAGAGTTATTAACCCAATTAATTATTATTCCTAATCATAATCATAAAGATAAAAATATTATAAGGGTTATTGAAAAGGAAAATCTTCGCCATAAACTGTTACATGCTTCAGATGAAGAAATTCTTTTTGATGCTCATGAATTTGCGAAAAACAATAAAGATTTGGATTTAAAATTCGTTACCGCTGATCAAAAATTCTTTGAAGCTATAACAATTTTAAAGAAATATTTGAGTTTTGGAGATTGCATAAATTTAATGGAGTTTTCAAGCAATTAATCCAATTTCAAATATGATTATAATATTCCTCTTGATTTTAAAAGCTCACGGGGATTGTCAACAAGGGCTTTCATTGCCTCATCATGACTTAAACCGGCACCTAAAGCTATTTCATATGATTTTTCAAATGTAATCAGATCACCCGGAGCATGAGTGTCTGTGTCAACTATAAGTCTGTTTCCCACTTCACGGGCAATGTTTGCAACATGACCGTTGCCGAGGCAATGTCCTTTACGGGCTGAAATTTCAAGATAAATATCATTTTTTAAAGCAATTTCAGCCTCTTCTTTGGTAATGAGTCCCGGATGGCCCAGAATGTCAACATGTTTTGATTCAACTGCAGCACGGTTGGTTCCTGGAGTCACCGGTTCATTCAGTGTTTCACCATGAACTACAACTATTTTTGCTCCCAGCTGTTTTGCCCTTTTTGCAATGCCGTCGATTGATTCACATGGCGCATGGGTTACTTCCGCTCCTAAAACAACGGTAATGTCCCAGTTTGCGTTAATGTCATCTATTGCATCCTGTATTGCAGGGATTGTTTCTACATTTGACCAGTCAACATGATCTGTAATTGCGATTACTTCGTGATTAAGTTTCAGTGCTCTTCTTGCAAGTTCGGATGGCAAAAGTTCACCGTCACTGAATAAACTGTGCATATGTAAATCTATTCTTCTGTTCATATCATACTTTATATAATACCTAGAATATATATTTATACAACTTTAATATTTTTGAGGTTATAAAAATGAAAGCAAAGGCAGTAAAAATAGCTGACGGTGTTTACTGGGTTGGTGTAATCCACTGGAACAGCAGAACTTTCCACGGTTACGGAATTCCAGGAACCACCTACAACGCATATCTCGTATTTGGAGAAGATAAGACAGTTTTGATTGATAACGTTTACCGCGGAATGTTTGAACAGTTCGATGCAAGAGTGCATGACGCATTTGAGCAGGAAGGTAAAGACTTCAGCATTGACATATTTGTTCAAAACCACTCTGAAATGGATCATTCCACATTTTTACGTGAAACCATTGAAAAATATAATCCTGATGCTGAAATATATGCATCAGCAAACTGTATAAAATTCCTTGAGTCACAGTATCATAATTTCTCTGATTTGGAAATCAATGCAGTTGCAACAGGTGATGAAATAGATATCGGCGGCAGAACCCTGGCATTTGTCTCAGCACCTATGCTTCACTGGCCCGACAGCATGTTCACATTCCTCAAAGAGGAAGGAATACTCTTTTCAAACGATGCATTCGGTCAGCATGTTGCACACTCCAAAAGATTCGATAAGGATTATCCGATTGACTATCTTTTAAGAGAAGCCCAGAAGTACTATGCAAACCTTGTTACTTTAGGCTCTCCAATGCTCAGAATGAAATTAACTGAATTGACAGAATCCGGTCTTCTCGAACAGATTAAAATGATCGCTCCTTGTCACGGTCAGATATGGACCGACCCTGCTCCAATCGTTGAGAAATACTCAGAATGGGGATCAGGTGTATGCAAGGATAAAATCACTGTAATTTACGATACAATGCATCATTCAACCGAAAAATTGGCTTTTCAGATTGCTGAAGGTATTATGAGTGAAGGTGTTGAAGTGGAAATGTACTTCATGCAGGAAGACGGTCCTGATGATACTATAACAGATATTCTGGACTCAAAAGCCATTGCGCTCGGTGCGCCTACCATGATGAACAAGCCTTTCCCAAGAATAGGTAACATGATGTACTGGCTTGACTGTGTAAACTTCAAGGGAACCGGCAGTGAGAAAAACGCTTTAATCTTTTCATCCAAAGGTTGGGGTGGAGGAGCAGTTGCAAAGCTTCAGCGTGACCTTGAAGAGGCAGGTTTCACAATTTTTGATACTATGGACGTACTTTTCGTACCTGACGAAGATGTTTTAGCCGAAGCGTTCGAGAAAGGTGCGGCACTGGCACGTTCCATTAAAGAATAATCAATTTTTTTTTACTCTTTTTTTTTACATTTTTTTCCAGGTTTTTCATGAGATTGTTTTAATCATGTAAAATTATTTAGGCATACCTAAACATTTATATATTTAGGAATACCTAAATATAAATCGGAGACTTTATAGCTGAGGTAAACTCTCATAATAAAAATAAATGGGAGGTGGAAATATCTCTAAAAATAAAACGATATTGGTACTTGTATCGTTATTATTGTTTATAATAGCTATTGGGTCTGCCACAGCGGCTGATACAGATAAAAATATCACAGATGAAGATATAGATTTTGATTATACATGTGAAACTTCAGATATTCTATCAGACTCTGAAGATGCAGACAATAGTGCAGATATTTCTAAAAATGAAAATAAAAATTTGACATATGAAAAAAGTCTTAAGGCTTCTAAGGGGGAGGTTTTAAGTGCAAGTAATGATGAAAGTATTTTAAGTCATGGTTATCAAAATGATGGGAATTATTTTCATGTTTATAATGTGACTCCTACTAGTACAGGTTTAGAATATTTAAAACATTTTGAACATATCAGTCCTGGGATTGTAAGTACTGGAGGTGCTGCTCTAAATGTTTATTGGACTCCTGTGGAAGAGGGTTATTTTTATGTAATTTTTGATTTAGGAAATCATACTGATGTTGATTCTAAAAAGATTAATAGTCATTCAGGATTTAGTTATACTAAAGTTGATATTACAAAACCTAATAATAATATTATTCTTATAACTTTTAGTGGTGTTGTGGTTACTGATGGTAATAATTTAGTAAGTGTAACTATTCAGCGTACTGGTGGTCAAAATCCAGTTGTAAATAATATATATGCATATCATCCTACTAGCACAAGTTTAACTATAAATACAAATAATGGAAATGTAAATCAACCTATTGTTTTAACATCCACAACTAACTATAATAATAATGATCTTGATTCTGGAACTGTTAAATTTTATGAAAATACATTAGGGTATTTAGGTTCTTCCTCAATTTCTTCTAGTACTAAAAAAGCAACATTTTCATACACTCCAACATCTGTTGGATCATATGAATTTTATGCAGTTTATCAAGAAGATACAACAAATCATTATTTTCCATCTACATCAAATTCAGTTTCTTTAACTGTAGATAAGCAGGCTGCTTCCTTAAGTGTGTCTCCATCAACTCAAACAATTGAAACAGGACAATCTGCCAGTTTAACAATTACTGTTAATAATGCAGGTGTTGCTTTAAATAAACTTACATTTAAAGAGGGAAGTAATACTTTAACTGCAACAAAATCTGGAAATAACTTTAAAATTTCTGGTTTAAGTACAGGAACTCATTCAATCACTGTCACATATGAGGGGGATACTAATTATGCAAGCACTTCAGAAACAGTAACGGTCATTGTTAAAGAGCCAATTAGCATGAGCATTAGTGTTACAAATACTGTTTATCCAAATACTGCTACAGCTACTGTTAAAAGTAACATTGCTGGAACATATAGGATTTATATTGATAATTCTAATAATGATTTTTATACTGTAACTTTATCTGCAAACACTGAATTAACTAAAACAGGAATAATATCAAGATATGTAGCTACTGGTATGGTTGCAAGATTAGTGTATATTGGTACGGATAGTTATTATTTAAATAGTGAAGTCAGTACAACTTTTAATATTACTAAAGCCACACCTGATTTTAATATAGATGTTAGTAGTGGTGCAGATTGGGATTATAGTGAAAATAGATATGATATGAATTATACTCATACTTTAACAATTACACCTGAAGTGGGAAATAATATTCAAGGTACTGTTACTTATACATTTAATGATGGTCATACTGATAG
>CAZQWN010000005.1:0-56362 GCA_964596915.1 uncultured Methanobrevibacter sp. | reverse complement strand
AATTTTTTTGCGCATATTATTAATTTTTATAAAATCATTTTAAAATTTAAATTAACTTATTTGAGTGTTATTTTTAAAATAAATCATGTTAATATTATTTTTAAGTATTTTAACTATTATTTTATTTTTTTTATTTACAAAAAGTTTATATACATTATAATTTAATATTATATTACTTAATAATTCAAATAAAGTATTATCATTTCAAGTGAATTTCTGATGTTTAATAAATGAGGGTAATTGTATGAAGTATAAAATTTTTGTTAGCAGTGTTAGAAGAGAATTTGAGCATGAGCGAAAGTTCATCAAGCAAGAAATTGAAAATGACTATATCTTAAATAAATTTTTTGATGTTTTTCTTTATGAAGAGTTATCTGCATTGGGAGATTCTCCTAAGGAAGTATATACTGAAGAAGCTATCAATTCCGACATTTACATTTGTTTGATTGGTTCAGATTATGGTAGTATTCTTGAATCTGGAATATCTCCAACAGAACTTGAATACGATCTCTATAACAAGACTCATAATGATGCATTAATTTATATTAAAGATGTTGATTTCAGAGAAGATAAAACAGAAGCATTTATTAAAAAAGTCAGCAATCATAGTTATACTAGATTTGATAATAGATATGATTTGATGAATTCAATAAAAGAAAGTTTGGGTGATTTCATAGCTAAAAACTTGATAAACTATCGAGCTTTTGATTCTGAAATACTTTTAAACTCTTCATGCGATGATGTGGATTTGGATGCATTGGATATGTTTTTCAATGTGTTAGATTATGAACCAATTGAAAAGATAAAGGATGAAAAAGGATTGACTAATGTCCTGTCAACAATACGTGCCGGGGAATATGTTGATGGGGAATTCAGATTAAACACTGCGGGAGCATTATTCTTCGCCAAAGACATATCCAAATTTAACTTGTCACATCAAGTCAAAATGGTTCGCTTTTTTGACGATGAAGGGGTAAAAACATTTGATAAGGCTGAATTCAATATGTCATTTTTAAAATTACTTGAAGAGGCAGAACTGTTCTTCAATAAAACCTTGGTTAATATATCACAAGTTAAAGGTTTTAAAAGAGAAACCATTCATGAATACCCTTATGAAGCGATACGTGAAGCACTTGTAAATGCCCTGGCTCATAGAGATTATACAATAACAACTGCTGCAATAACATTCTATATCTACAATGACCGTATTGAAATAAAAAGTCCGGGACGTTTGGTATACCCATTAACTGTAGAGGATTTGGGTGAAAATGATCCAATTCACAGAAATGAAACAATATGCAATATATTTTCAAAAACAACATATATGGAACATGTTGGAACAGGTATAAAACGCATGAAAGATGCAATGAAATTAAACAATTTAGAAGAACCGGAATTTGTAGAATCTGAAGGATTTTTCAAGGTAATATTCAGATCAAATGAAATTAGTAATGGATTAAATTCACGTCAAAAACAATTCTTAAGAATGAAAGATGTTTCTGAAATTACCATAAAAGAGTATATGGACATGTTTGATATTGTAAGGAACACTGCAACCAAAGATTTAAATGATTTGGTTGATATTAAGTTTGTAGATAAAATTAAAGATGGTGTGCAGTTTGTTTATAGAAAAATTGATTAATTATAGTTTCAGACATTAAAATTTTATAGAAAATGTACATATTTTTCATCATATATTTTAATGTTAATATTAAATTTAAACATTCATTTAATCTTTAATTCATTATTTACTCACGATAATTACGAATAAATTCAATTAACCAGTTTTTATAGAGTGATATATTATCTACAATTCTGTAATTTTGGAAGTGTGACTTTATGAAAAAACCATTGATAAAATTTAAATAATTCTTTTAAAATGAGTATTAATTCGTAAATAATCCTAAAACTCAGGATTGACATATTCCCAAACTTCTTCAAAACTAGTTTTAACTCCAAGTTTTGTGTATTCACGAACAAGTGTGTTGATGTCACGTTCTAGGAGTTCTTTTGAAATTGGATTGTCTAACACAACAGATTGTGAAACGTCAATGATGACTGGTTCTTCATTTAAATTCAGAATGTTGTAATTGGATAAGTCCCCATGAACCAGCTTTGCTTCTCTGACAAATAGCTTTAACTGTACTAGCAGTTTGTTCCAGAATTCCTCCGGATTTTCTGGGGGTTGGTTTCTAACAGGCTGTGCAGGATTTCCATCATCATCGCCAATAAATTCAATTAGAAGTACATTGTTTGCACTTGTAATTGGCTTGGGTACGGTAACGCCAGCATCGTACAATCTTGTCAGGTTCTTGAATTCCTTTGTAACCCAGGAATAAATGATTTTCCTTTTGTTTTTGGTTTTCACGTTAAATCTTGGATCACCTTTGAGGTAGTAATCCATCTTTTTAAAATCAGAAGTGGATATTCTGTAGATTTTAACCGCAATGAATTTCTCATCATCCGTTATTCCGGTTAAAACATTAGCCTCTTTTCCTGTGCTTATTGCACCGTTTAAAATATCGATATGTCCCTGATTAGCTAGTTTATATAGAGTTTCTAAAGTTATTTTATCAAAAACTTCATTCCCGGTTTTCCTCTCTGAATTGTCTTTTTTTCTCTTTTCAGAGTGGATTTTCTGATGCTTGGCATCAGCTTTAGCTACTTTAGGGTCCATTTATATCAAAAAATAAGTAGTAAGACTACATTTTTAAGTAGCCTTTTCTTTCAAGCCAATTGGATTCTGTTTTTGTGTATCTCCAGATTACATCTGCCTTCTCATCAGCTTGGAAGTCCCATGGTTTTACAAGGATTACGTCTCCTTCACGAATCCAAATACGTTTTTTCATTTTTCCAGGGATTCTGGTCATTCTTATATTTCCATCAGCACAGCGAACTTTAAGTTTTCCGTGTCCCATAATTTGTTCAACTACTCCAGGTATTTCTCCTTTTTTAGGAGTTCTTACCCTTCTATACTCTTGTTGATTATTGTTATTAGGTCTTGACAAATACTCTCCTCCAAAAAATATGATAATTTCACATTAGATTAAATTATTTATATATTTATTGATATATTATATATTAATTTATTGGATAGTTGTAAAGGGGTAACTATGGGAACTGAATTTTTAAAAATTAAAGAATGCGATGAAGCTATAGATATTATTCAGGATTTATTTGACAAGAATCTGACTGCACAAAGCGAAGAGATTGCAGTAACTGAAGCTTACGGCAGAATATTATTTGAAGATGTTTACTCAAGGATGGACTTTCCTCCATTTGACAAGGCCTTGAAGGATGGTTTTGCAATTCTTGCTGAAGACAGTTTCGGCGCATCTGAAGAGTCTCCAAACACACTGGAGGTCATTGACTTTTTGGAAGCGGGTTCTGTCACTGATAAGAAAGTTGAAAAAGGCAAATGCATTGAAATCAGCACTGGTGCGGCCATGCCTGAAGGTGCTGAAGCAGTTGTCATGGTTGAATATGCTGAAAAATTGGACGGCAAGGTCAATTTACTTACAACAGCAACACCGTCACAGGACGTTGCTAAAAAAGGTTCTGACATTGGGGAAGGTAATCTAATTCTTAAAAAAGGGGACTTTTTAAATCCTGGAAAAATTGGTGTTCTGCTCTCTCAAGGTTTTGAAACTATTGAAGTTTATAAAAAACCGGCAGTTGGTGTAGTTTCATCCGGTAATGAAATCACACTTCAGGGTGAAGAGCTGCCATTTGGAAAAATCTATGATGTAAATGGTGGGATGATTAAAAATGATGCAATTTCCTGTGGTGCAGATGCAAAATTCTTGGGGGTAATGAGAGACAACTATGATGAAGTCAGGGACAAAATCACACAATCCTTAAGGGATGTTGATGTTTTATTATGTTCCGGAGGAACCTCTGCAGGGCTCGGTGATGTACTTAAACATGTTCTTGACGAGCTTGGTGAAGTTTACGTTCATGGAATTTCAGTTCAGCCGGGTAAACCAACTATTGTAGGAATCATTGATGGTAAAATTGTTATAGGTCTTCCCGGAAACCCTGTATCTGCCCTGATGATATTCAACGCTTTTGTAGCGGAACCTTTAACAAAACTTGCCGGAATTGATAAGGACTTTGAACTTGAAACTGTCCGAGGTAAAATAACCAAAAGAATCCATTCCCAGGTGGGAAGAATGCAATATCAACTTGTCAGAGTCGATGGTGAAAACATCCAACCTATATTTAAGGATTCAGGAGCAATTTTTTCACTTTCAACCGCCGACGGTTATGTGAAAATTCCAAAATTGGTCGAGTTGGTTGATGAAGGCGAGGAAGTAGAAGTTTATTTATTTAATTAGAGTTAAAATTAATGTAGGTGTAAATATGGATTATGAAGTAAAAGTAATTCCAGAACAGAAATTGGGAGTTATTAACTGTAAAACTCCAATTGAAGATTTAGGAGTATTCCTTTCCATATTGATGGGTTGGGTTGATGCAGAAGAAATTGAAACCGAAGGTGAACCGTTTATTGTTTACTTTTCTCCAAGACATGAAGTAAATCAGGGTGATGTAGTTTATGATGTCAGCATTGCAATTAAAGGCGATGCTGATGAAACTGACAGAATTCGTGTTGTGGATATGATTGAAAATAAGGTATTGGCCACAAAACATTTCGGTTCAACAGATACAATCATGGATACTTATGCAGAGCTTGTTGAAGTTGCTCAAAAAAATCACTATGACGTTATAGGATCACCAAAAGAGATTTTAATAAAGGGTTTCCATAATTGTGACAATGAAGAGGAATTCATAACTGAAATTCAATTACCAATTATTGAAATGTAGTGATACTATGTCTAAAAAGGAATTTGATGTTGATAAAGAACTTGAAAGAATTGCCCGTAAATCTAATTTAAACATGAGAAAATCAGAATATTCTTTTGAAAATCAGTTAAAAAAATTAGATAAGGACATTGATGCCCTTTCAAAACAAAAAATAAAAGATTTTGATGAAAATAAGGAATTGACTTCCGAATATTTATCAATTGAATATAAACAGGATACAATTGACAGATATAGAGAAAAATTAAAAAAGATTTAATTTTTCTTCTCTTTTTAATTTTGGCCAACAACCCTTAAATCATGCACTAATAATTTAGGAATTATGTATGGTCCGTATTGTTTGATTTCTGAATTCAGACCTTCTACTTTTTTCATTATTTCAAAGATGTTTCCGGAAATCATGGCTTTATTAATCGGATCTGTTAGCTCACCATTTTCTATTTTAAAGGCATTGCTCGCTTCAACTGAAAAATCTCCAGAAATTGGATTTGCAGTGTGGGCTCCCAAAACGCTTGTTGTCAAAACGCCCCTGTCAATTTCTGACAAATCTTTCATTTCACTAAATTTGAATTCCAGATTTGTCGGATTTATCATTGGTGTTGTGAGATATGAGTCCCTGTATCCGTTGGAGGTTGTTTTCAGGCCTGCTTTGTTTGCGGTGTAAATGTCATAGATAAATGAGTTTAAAACACCATCTTTGATTAAATCTGTTTTTTTAGAAACGCTTCCTTCACCGTCGCATTTTGCAGTGTACATTCCTTTTTCCAAAAGAGGATTGTCGATAACTGAAAGGGTCGGATTGGCAATTTCTGAGCCAATTTTACCGTTTAAAATGGACCTGCCCCTCATCACGTTTTCACCATTGAATGCACTTATGAATGTTTGCAGGAGTCCTGTTGCAGCATAATAATCTAAAACAACATCATAGTCATTTGTTTCAACGGGCTTGGTGTCAAGTGAACTTTTTGCAAGGCCGCATACTTCATTTGCCAATTTTTCACTATCTAAGTCGAAAAATCTTGAAGACTGTGAGTTGTATGCGGTGGCGATTTTTCCGTCCTTTTGTATGGTTACAGACAATGCAACTCCAAATCCAGTTCCTTCATCTTCTATTGAAACTCCATTTGAGTTAATAATCAATGATCTTCCTTCGCTTGCAGAAAATCCGGAACCTGTAACTTCACATCCGCTGTCTGTTGCTGTTGTGATTAGATTTTTTAAAAATTCAACTGATTCGTCAAGGTTCAGGTCATTGAATTTTTTGTCGTAAACGCCTTTAACGTCATTCACTTTTCCAATTTCTGCGAATGCATAATTTTCATCTTTCTTGTTGAGTTTTGCATTTTCTATAGCCTGAATTCCTGTATCAGCTATTTTTTCCAGATTTGATGTAAATGCAAAACCAATCCTATTATCTTTAATTACTCTAATTCCAATTCCTTGCTCGATTTCTTCTTTTGCAAAGTTCAATTCGTCCTGTTTGGAGTCAAGTTCGATAAGTCTGGACTCATCAATGTAGATTTCATAAGAGTCACATTTATTTTCTATCGCTTTTTTTGCTTTATCTGCTAGTTCATATATCATATTATCACTGTAGTGCAAATTTTTCAATAGCTTCTGCCACTCCGTCACCATAGAATTTTTCACAGGAGTATGTACTTATTTCTTTTAGCTTTTCTTCTGCATTTCCAACAGCTATTTTATATCCTGCTTCCTTTAGGAAGTCCTCATCGTTTTGGCTGTCTCCAATAGCCATGACATTTTCCATATTTATTCCATTTCTTTCACATAAATATCTAAGTGAGGTTCCTTTGTTCACTCTTTTATCTGTAATGTGGAGCGCAAAGCCGCTGTCATAAATTTCAAGTTCGTCAAGATATTCAAAGTCTTTCAATGCGTCTTCTATTTCTTCTCTAGATATTGTCTTGTAGAATACGGTCTCGGTTAACCTGTACATGTTGTCATGAGAGGCATGTTTGTTAAATTTGTCTTCTAATTTTGCCTTCAAATGATTTTCGGCAGATGTTACGAAGTTTTTATCCACCATTATTTCAACGGCATTGTTGTTTTCACCTTCCTTGAAAACAACTCCTCCATTTTCACATACGAGTCCTCCGCTACATCCAATAAGAACTTCAGCGGCATAGGCATAGTTAACCACATTTCCAGTAACTATTATTGTAGGTATTCCTGCATCTTCCGCTTTTCTTAAGGCTTCGATTGCTGAGATGCAAATTTTCCGTTTTTCATCAGTTATTGTCCCATCAATATCCACTGCAATTGCTTCAATTGTCATATTATCCTCTTGAATATCTGTGTGCAATGTTACAAGTTCCTTCTTTACTTACCATGCATGCGCCAATCGGATGAAGTGGATTGCATGCCTTTCTGAATAATTTGCAGTCTTCCGGCCTTGCAAGGCCTCTTAATATAGGGCCGCAGATACATCCTTTAGGGGCCTCATTAACATCCTTAACTTCAATGTCATATTTTTCACGGGCATTAAATTCGCTGAATTCATCTTTAATCTCCAGGATTGAATTAGGTATTTTTGGAAATCCTCTCCATTCCCTTGAGGTCACGTCAAATACTTGTTCAATCATGTCCTGTGCCACGACATTGCCTTCATCCTTAACTGCCCTTTTGTATTCATTTTCAATTTTCGGTGTTTCATTGTGAATTTGTCTTAAAATCATGTAAACTGACATTAGGATGTCTAATGGGTTAAATCCGGCTACTGCCTGAGGTATTCCGTAGTCGGTTGAGAAGTATTCGAATGGTTTTGTCCCTATTATTGTACAGACATGTCCCGGTTGAATTAATGCGTTTAAACTTGTTTCCCCCGAATTGATTAAAAAATCAATTGCCGGCGGGATTAATCTGTGGCATGAAAGTACAGAGAAGTTTTCAGGGGGTGTGGCCAATAATTCAGCAGCGGTTGTGGGAGCGGTTGTTTCAAATCCCGCTGAGATGAATGCCACATCATTGTCTACTTTTTCGGCTATTTCGATAGCTCTGTTAATACCATAAACTACTCTTACATCTCCACCTTCGGCTTTTGCATCGGCAAGTGACCTTTCAGAACCTGGAACTCTTAACATGTCTCCGAAGGTGGTGATTGTCACTCCTTTGTCAATAAGTTCCAATGCTTCATCAATTTCACGTGACGGTACAACACACACCGGACATCCCGGACCTGCAATGATTTCCACATCGTCTGGAAGCAGACTTCTAATACCATTTTCCATTATGGTGTGTTCATGAGAACCGCACACGTGCATTATTTTAACGGGTGCAGCTAATTCATTTATTTTTTCCAATAACTTTTTAGACATATCTTTCATATTCATATTAACACCGAAGATTTAATATTATATTATAAATATATTTAATATTTGATTTATTATATTTTATTATATTTATAAGGGATAAGCATGTTTAATAATTATATGATTTTAGTAGTTATTCCTGCGAGGGGAGGTTCAAAAGGAATTCCTCGTAAGAATTTGAGGTTGCTTCATAATAAACCTCTTATTTCTTATTCAATTGGGGTTGCTAAAGCATCCCAATACGTTGATGATGTTGTTGTAACTACTGATGATTCTCAGATTGCATTAATAGCTGAGAAATTTGGAGCCAGTGTCGTTAGGCGTTCCGAAGAATTGTCTGGTGATGAAGTTCTTCTTGATCCGGTTATTCATGATGCAATGATTCAAAAGGAAAAATTGGCGTTTGATGAGTATGATATTGTAATTACACTTCAACCCACTTCTCCATTAATAACTCCCGAGACTCTGGATAATGTAATTGAGAAGTTTGAAGATTTCAGCACGGATAGTGTAATTTCAGTAGTCGAGGATAGACATTTAAGTTGGGGATATGATGAAAATAATCAAAGATATTTCCCGACATATATTGAAAGGGCACATAAACAAGATTTGCCCAAGTCTTTCAGGGAAACCGGTGCTATTTTGGCTACTCGACGCTCTTTTGTTCATGAAAACTCACGTCTTGGTACAAATATAGATATTGTCGAAGTGTCTCCTGAGGAAAGCGTCAATATTGAAAAATATGAAGACTGGTGGCTTGCTGAAAATTATTTGATGAGAAAAAACATTGCAATGGTTGTTGATGCAAACGATGAAATTGGAACCGGCCATATTGACAGGTGCATTTCTCTTGCGTCCAAATTGGTGTTTCATGAAGTTTTATTTTTAATTAAAGAAAATCATCAGTTGGCCATCAATACTCTGGATAAATTAAATTATTCATTTAAAACTTATGAGGATTTTCCTGAATTATTTGATGTTCTGAATAAATTTAATGCACATATTGTTGTCAATGATATTTTAGACACTTCTGAAGAATACATTTTAACTTTGAAAGAAAATGGATATTTTGTTGTTAATTTTGAAGATTTAGGTGTTGGCATGCAACATGCTGATGTTGTATTTGATGATTTATATGAGCATGCCCTGTCTGAAGAAAATGTCTATACCGGATATAAATATTTCGTTTTAAATGATGAATTTTATTATCAACCTCCAAAAATTATAAGAAATGATGTCAATCGTGTTTTAATTAATTTTGCAGGATCTGACCAACAAAATTTAACCGAAAGAGTAATTGATTCAATTTTATCTACCAACTATGATGGCAGGATTGATGTTATTGTGGGATTGGCTTATGATAATCTGGAGGGTCTTATCTCCAAATATGAATCAAATCCGTTAGTTCAAATTTATCAAAATGTTTTAAATGTCAGTGAATTCATGTTTAATGCAGATGTGATTTTCACATCTAACAATAAATCAATATATGAAGTTTGCTCTATTGGAGTGCCGGCAATTGTCCTGTCTCAAGACGATCGCGAAGCTTCACATACTTTTGTAAACATTAACAACGGATTTGTTAATTTAGGTTTAGGGGAATCTCTTGATTCTCAAACATTGGTTGAGGAATTTGTAAAACTCGTTAATGATTATGAATTAAGATTGGATTTACAGAATAAAATGTTGTCATTTAATTTAAAACAGGGATTTGAAAACATCACTTCAGTTGTAGAAGACGAATATCGCAGGTTCGATTTTAATAAGAATTTAAATTAGGTTGGATTATGAAGGTATTTTATAAATCCCCATTTATCATTGCAGACATTAGCTTGAATTTGTTTGATTTTGCGGATTTGGAAAAAATTTCTTTAATGGAATCTGCAATGTTTTTGATTGATGAAGTTAAGTCTTGTGGTGTTGATGGAGTGATGTTTCAAGCATATTCCTCTGAAAATCTGATTTCAAGAGACTCCGCTACTTTCGATGAGTTAGATATTGAATCTCCAGATGATTATTTTGAGTTATTTAAAAAATATGATTCATTAGGCGTTGGGGAGTACAGGAAGTTAGCGGAGTATTGTCGTGAAATAGGCATTGTTTTTTTATCAACTCCCAATGATTTTGAATCTGTTGACTATTTGGATGAATTTATGGATATTTATAAAATCGCTTCCTCTGATTTGACTAATATTCCTTTTATTAAACATGTTGCAAGTAAAAATAAGTCCATATTGCTTTCAACTGGCGGCGCTACAATTGTTGAAATAAAACAGGCTGTTCGGGCCATTGAGGATGTTTCAACATCTGATGTTGTTATTATGCATTCAGTTTTATCATTTCCAACAAAATATGATGATGCAAACTTATTGATGATTAAGGATTTGGCTGAAAATTTCCCCGAATATGAAATAGGCTATTCAGATCATACCGAACCTGATGAAAACATGATGGTTTTAACCACTGCCTTTAATTATGGGGCTACTGTATTGGAAAAGCATTTCACTTTTGATAAAAAAATAGACTCTTTGGATAGCTCTTATGCAATGGATGGTGATGATGTAATCAATTTTAAGAAAAATATTTTATTTTTATCAAAAATAAATGGCCGTAGGAATAAGCAGCCGTTAATTTGTGAGTCTTTAACTAGAAAAGAAGTCAGAAAGTCAATTGTTGCTGATAGGGATATTAAAAAAGGAAAAACCATAAATGAATCGGATATTACATTTAAAAGGCCAGGAATTGGCATTTCCCCATCACGTGTTGATGAAGTAATCGGCAATGTAGCAATCCAGGACATTTCGAAAGACACTATACTCAAGTTTGAAATGCTTGAAAATTAAAAAAAGAAAAATTAAATTTCTGAAGAACAATCTGCAGAATAGTTGTTAATTAAAACAGCACATTTGTCAATTGTTTCAGAATCTAATTTAACAGTACCTGTTTGGATTTGATTTAATAATTCTTCTATAAATAAATCTTCATCAGTTAAAGGCATATTTATTACAACAACTTCGTTGTTGATGAATCCGACTAACGGTTCAACAAAACAATTTCTGATATTGTTTTCATTTAAGAAATTAATTAAATCTTCACCTAAACTTAAAGCTTTTTGTTTGATTTTATTGTCTTGAGAGAATTTAGCCTGTTTTGTAGTGTATCTAAATTTCCTCATATTTCCAGTGGTTGGAATTTCTTCAATTTTATCTTCATCCTGTTCACCGGATCCTATTAAATTTAAATTTTCATTCTCAGATTCTAATCTAAGTTTAGGATTGTATTTCTGTGAGAGAAGTGCATAAATTCCAGTTGGACCTACAACTAAATGGTTTATACTGCCTTTTGATGTTGGAGTTTTAACATTGTAAAATACATAGTAATCTTCAGGCAATGTTAATAAATGTTCTCTGATGATTCTAGTTCTTATTTCAGTTTCTTTCACATCTCTAGTTTTATAAAGTCCATAACATAAGATAATTACTCCGATGAACAAAGCAACTATTCCCACACCACTATTTATTATTAATATTTCAATAATACTTAAAATGAATATCACTGCGCCGATTAAAAGAATAGTATTGTTAGAATCCAGTTTTTTGATATCAAAATCATTTTCGGATGTTGATCCTATTCCTGTTTCAGGTTCAGGTATTGTAAGTCTATCAATAAATCTTCCTATTGAATTATTAGAAGGTTCTTGAGGATTGTTTGGATAATATTCGTTCATTCCTTTAAAGAATTCATCTTTAAGGAAATTTTTTAAGATATTATAGTCGTTAGTTTTTGGAAGAGCAAATTCTTTTCCAAATTTGGATAAAACAGGTTGAGGAATTGTTGTTCTTGCAGTTTTGGAATTTTTTTCCTCTTCTTCCTTAAGCTCCTGCTCTTTTTTTTCGGTTTTTGCAATTTCGAGCATACGCTCTTCTGAGAAGAAGTTTTCCAATCTGCCAGTAAATGACTTAAGGGAGCGTGCATTATCTTCTGTCTGTTCTTCTTCTTCAGGTTCCGGATTTTGTGGTTTGTATTCTTGCCTGATGTTTTTAACTTCTTTCCGTCTCTCTTCAATGTAGCTGTCAAGTTCTTTGTTCAATTCATCATCCAAATATCTTAAAGAACCTCCGCAACTGTCACATTCATAATCAAGTATGCTGTCGCTGTTTCTGATTTTATATTTCAATCCACAGTCTTCACATTGAACAATTTGTGAGTTATCATACTTGAATGAATTAATAAAAGATGAACGAGAAGAATTTTCATCATCAGAATACTCTTCCACATATTCAAGGTCACCTGCACATGAAGAACACTCGAATGTTGATATGTCATCATCATCTTCGAGTTGGTATTTTGCACCACAGTTCTTACAGCATACAACTTTCATATTATCCTCTTTAATTAATTATGTTATTATTTTTTTATTTTTTTAATTATATATGTTTCTAATGTTCAGTGAAAAATGTTGACATTATAATTATCCGTTGGTTTTATAGGTGTATAATGACACTTCTCCATTTTGATATAGCTTTGTATAGGGTTGTCCTATGGTATTATTGTAGTTGGCAATAAAATATGTAACATTATTTTTCACGAGGGCGTCTGTAAAGTTACTTTCCTTCGATTCCTTTTCACATGATGGAATTGTCATTTTCAGATTGAATGACATGTCTCCTCCACGGTCAGCCCATATTGTTTTATTTGCATAATCAGGATCATGCTTGATTAGCCATTCACATACTGCCTTTTCTTCTGAAGCTGCGGTTTCAAAATTGGGATGCATCTGATTGTCAAAAGTGTGAGGGGAGTTTTCCATAGCAGAAACTCCAGTACATAACAGTATTAAACATACCAATCCGATTGGAGCAATCACTTTAATTTTATCGATATGCTTGATGGATTTTAATTTGTCGAATATTAATGAAAGGGATAATGTTATGAAGTAGGTCACAAAGGGCAGCATTGGCATGAAGTATCTGTCTACTTTGATGTGGTAATATGAAAAGAAAGCGAAATTGACTGCAAACCAATACAGCATTATGAAATCCAATGTAAAGTCATTTAGTTCAGCTTTGTTTAATATTTTATATAATGCCAGTAATGATATTGAAATGATTATTACTGAAAATATGATTGATATCCTGATGTATGTTATGAAGAACAATGCCAGGAAAATGATGAATATTGTCAGTTCCCATTTGTTGGTTTTATTTTTCAGTATATCTCTGTTTTTTTCACTGAATAATTTCATAAGGGACAATATTAATCCAATAACCAGTATAATTGCTAAAATATATGATATTATTGAGGGATATCCTCCAATCCATTGCATTTTTGATATGATGAAGCTTCCCGGTTTTAAGGAATACGGCACGAAGTTTTCGGTTCCTATATAGATTAAAAAGTTCTTAATATAGTAAAAAACATTGATTACTACAGTTCCGCCCACTGTATTTGAGCTTGAACTGGAAATGTCCCCTCCCTGTGATAGGAAAAACATGCCTATGTTAAAATAGTAGTATATTCCGATGAATATTGAGAAAACAACTGCTCCAAGGCCCATTCCGACAATTATGTCTTTTATGTTATTTTTTATATAGGTGATTGGTTCTTTTACTAATAAAAATTGGATTAAAACCACAGGTATTGTTAAAAGTGCTGTAAATCTTGCAAAAAACCCAAAGATTGCGAGAGGAAATGCAATATATAGGAATTTTGTGTTTTTTCTAAATGACAATATTGTGAAATATATTGTCCATATTGAAATACACATTGCAGGAATGTCCAACATTCCTTTTGTAATCCATACAATAACCAACGGGAAAGTTGAAAGAATCATTGAACCGGTAAAACTCAGGACTTCATCAAATTTCAATCTCAATAGCAAATACATTCCAAGTGCAGCAAAAATATAAAACACGCTGCTCACAATGATAATTGTTGTATCTGATATGAAACCCATTCTGAAAAAGACGGAGGTTATCATCGGAATTAATGGGGACAATCCTCTTGTAGCTTCCATTCCGGTGTCATAACCTGCATAGAACAGTGCATTGTTCAAATAGAAAAATACGTCTCTGACGTAATACACTCCCGCTTTACAGTCAATATTGAGCAGAAGCAATGTTATTGCAGTTACAATAATCAGTAATGAGGATATTGCAATTATATCTTTTTTGTGTTCTTTCATGTTCATTTAAATTCTCCCTTAAAATGTTCCGAATATGAACGAAACAAATGCTATGAGCATTCCAATCTTTAAATATTTTGAAACTTTTCCGGCTGTAATCCTGTCCTGATTTCTAATGATTAGTATTGCAGAGTAGATAAATAATATCACGGCTATTGCAATCACCATTAAATAATAGAATCCGAAGACATGATGGTAGTAAAGAAGCGGGCACAATGTGCAATCAATGATTATTAAAACAGATGCCAAAATTGAAGCTATTTTTTCACCGTATAGGATAGGCAATGTTTTAGCCCCTTCAGATTTATCGCCCTCCATGTCTTCAATGTCTTTTACAATTTCGCGTGCTGTTGTCATAACAAATGCGAAAAATCCTAAAAATATTGATGTTGAAATGATTGTAGGGTTATTCAATGTAAATCCTGCAAAGACAAACCCTAGTCCGGTCATAAGTCCTACTGTAAGATTTCCAATAAGAGGGGTTGCTTTTAATTTGTATGCATATAGATAAAGAAGAATATCTGCAATTAACACAATGACGAATGGGATCCAGTTGTTTGTCATGTAGCTTATTAGGAATCCGCAGAGTGTTGCAAGTAAAAATAACAGGTATCCGTAATTCCTGCCGCCTTTAAGGGAAATTCTTCCAGACGGTATTGGACGTTCGGGTTTATTGATCAAGTCAATCTGATAATCGAAATAGTCATTTATCACATTTCCAGCTGCAGTTTCTAAAAATACTGCAAGCATTGCAAGAATTATTGGTAAATTTAGACTTCTGTCAATAATTGCTATTAGTATTACAGCTATTGCACCCATCAATGCATTTCCCGGTCTCAGTATTTCAACATATGGATTCATTATTTTTTTCCTCTAATGGTTTATTAAAAGATATGCAAATAAAGCATAATTTTATAAAGTATATTATGTAACATAATATTAGTATTTTATTTAATAAAAATTATTACTAATTAAATTTTTAGCTGGTGTTAAATTTGGATAAAATTAAAATAGCTATTGTTGGGATAGGTAACTGTGCAAGTTCACTTATTCAAGGAATTCATTATTATGATGGTAAAAAACCCGAAGATGCAATAGGTCTTATGCACTGGGAAATTGGAGGATACAAACCTAGTGATATTGATGTTGTTGCAGCTTTTGATGTAGATGCTAGAAAAGTTGGAAAAACTATTGATGAAGCAATTTTTGCAAAACCTAATTGTACAACTGTTTTCCAGAAAGATATTCCAAAATATGATGTTAAAGTAAGTATGGGTCATGTTTTAGATGGTGTTGCAGAACACATGTCTAATTATGATGATGAATACACTTTTGTGGTTAGCGATGAAGAACCTGCTGATGTAGTTTCAGTTTTAAAGGAAAGTGGTGCGGAAATATTAGTAAATTATTTGCCTGTAGGGTCTGAAGAAGCCGCAAGATATTACGCACAGTGTGCTCTTGATGCTGGAATAGCATATGTAAATTGTATGCCTGTATTTATTGTAAGTGATGATGATTGGGATGCGAAATTCAGAGAAAAAGGTATACCTATAGTCGGTGATGATATTAAAGCTCAAATTGGAGCTACCATTACTCACAGAACACTAGCTAGTTTATTCATGGACAGAGGTGTTAAATTAGATAAGACCTATCAAATTAACACTGGAGGTAACACTGACTTTTTGAATATGCTCAATCGTGAAAGGCTTGACTCCAAAAAAGAATCCAAAACAGAAGCTGTACAATCTGTTTTAGATGAAAGAATGGATGACAGAGACATTCACATAGGTCCAAGTGATTATGTCCCATGGCAAAATGATAATAAATTATGTTTCCTCAGAATGGAAGGACGCACATTCGGTGATGTTCCGATGAACATTGAACTCAGATTAAGTGTGGAAGACTCTCCAAACTCTGCAGGATGTGTAATTGATGCTTTAAGATGTTGTAAACTAGGTTTGGAAAGGGGCATTGGTGGACAATTGACTTCCATTTCTTCCTATACCATGAAACATCCTCCTGTACAGTTCACAGACGATGAAGCATATGAAAATGTTGAAAAATTCATTTCTGGCGAATTAGAAAGATAATTTTTCAAATTTTCTATTTTTTCTACTATTTTTCATAACTATTTTTTTTTCATTTTTTAAACCATTTAGTATTAACATTTTATATATTACAAAAAACATATATTATTGTTGGATATTTATTGTTTATTTATAAATGAAAATAAAAAGAGGTGTAAAAAAAATGGCAAAAGTAAGATTTACAGAAACAGCACTTCGTGATGCTCACCAATCTTTACTTGCAACTAGGATGAGAACTAGGGACATGATTCCTATTGCGGAAGAGATGGATAATGTTGGATATTTCTCTGTAGAAGCTTGGGGTGGAGCTACTTTTGATACTTGTATTAGATTTTTGAATGAAGATCCTTGGGAAAGATTAAGGCAACTTAAATCTGAATTCAACAAAACTCCTATTCAAATGCTTTTAAGAGGACAAAATTTAGTAGGTTATAAACATTATCCTGATGATATAGTAACTAAATTCGTTGAAAAATCCTATGAAAATGGTGTTGATGTTTTCAGGATTTTTGATGCATTGAATGATATAAGAAACATGGAAAAAGCAATTAAAGTTGCTAAAGACCAAGGAGCACATGTACAGGGAACAATCAGCTATACCATAAGTCCAGTACATTCAATTGACAATTTCGTAGATCTTGCAAAAGACCTCGAAGCCCTTGACTGTGATTCCGTAGCTATTAAGGACATGGCAGGTTTAATCACACCTACTGCAGCATATGAACTTGTTTCAAAACTAAAAGAAGAAACTGATTTGCTTGTGGATTTACACTGTCACTGTACAAGTGGTATGACTCCAATCAGTTATTATGCCGCATGTCAGGCTGGAGTGGACATTTTGGACACTGCTATTTCACCTCTCGCTTGGGGAACAAGTCAACCTCCTACAGAAAGTATGGTTGCAGCTCTTCAAGGAACTGAATTTGACACTGGTCTTGATTTAAACTTATTGACTCACATTAAGAAATACTTTGAAGACATCAAAGAGAAATATCACTGTATTTTAGATCCTATTTCTGAAAGTGTTGATGCTGATGTATTGTTATATCAGATTCCTGGAGGAATGCTTTCAAACCTCATTTCACAGCTTAAAGCTCAAGGAGCAATGGACAGATATGAGGACGTATTGGATGAGATGCCAAGGGTCAGAAAAGACATGGGATATCCTCCTCTTGTAACTCCAACAAGTCAAATTGTAGGTACTCAGGCTGTACAAAACGTTTTGGCCGGTGAAAGATACAAAATTGTATCCAATGAAGTTAAAGATTACATGAAAGGAATGTACGGTAAACCACCGGCTCCTGTTGATGAAGAGATTTCCAATAACATCATCAGTAAAGATGAGGTAATCGACTGCAGGCCTGCAGATTTGATTGAACCTGAGTTTGATAAATTCAAAGCTGAAGGTGAAGAGGAAGGATTCATAGAATCCGATGAAGATGTATTGACTTATGCATTGTATCCTACTGTGGCTCCAAAATTCCTCATGGGTAAGGCCGAAGAAGAAAAACTTTGCCCTAAAGTTGATGATAATCTTATTGAAGAGGATGCAATTCCGACTGATTATACTGTTGATGTTGACGGAGACCTTTTTGAAGTCAGAATCATGCCTACCGGATTTGTTGATCCTGACAGTGAAGATGATGCTCCTGTCGTTTATGAGGAAGGAACAGTATTCACTTCCATGCAAGGTAACATAATCAAACTTTCAGTTGAAGTCGGAGACAAAGTCACTGCCGGAACTCCTATCTGTGTTCTGGAGGCTATGAAAATGGAAAACAACATTGAAGCGGACCACGATGGTGTTGTAACTGAGATTCTTGTAGAACCTGGTGACACAGTAGCTGTCGGTGACGGGCTAATGGTTATTAAAGACGAATAACCATTTTTTTATTTCTTTTTTTTTAGATGAGTTTAAAGTTACTTAACAATTTAAATATTCTTGTTTTAAAACTAATTTTATATATTCGTAGTTGTATGGTGATATTATGAAAGACATATTTGAGGAATGTCAATTTGGAGAGTTAAAGCTTAACAGCCGTATTGTAAGAACTGGATCTTGGGAAACTGAAACTGAAGATGGAGGATTTCTATCTCCTACAGTCTATGACAAGTACGAAAAAATTGCAAGTAGCGGTACAGGTTTAATAATTTCAGAAATGTTTGTGCTTGACCACAAGGACCGTTTTGCACCATATTCTGCAAACTTGAATTATGTCGGTTTTGTTAAAGAGTATAAGATGATAACAGACATCTGTCACAATTATGATGCTCCAATTCTTGGACAATTGGCATTCTTTTACTATGATGATGGGGATAATCAAAAAGCGGAACCTAATGATTTGACAATTGAAGGAATCAGAAAACTTCAGGCAGATGTGATAATGGCTGCTAAAAAATTCTCATTTGCAGGTTTTGACGGAATGCAAATTGATGCCGGAAACAATTTTTATCTGGCACGTTTCATAAACCCTTACTTCAATCAGAGAGACGACCAATACGGTGGAAACACTGAAAACCGCGTAAGAATCTTATCTGAAATCATTAAAGTTATTAAGAAAACAATGCCCGACTTTCATGTAAGTATCAGAATTAATCCGTGGGATGTGAGAAAGGATGGAATGACTTCTGAGGAAAGTCTTAAGGTTGCAAAGGAACTGGAGCAGGCTGGTGCCAACAGCATCCAGTTGACAGCACGTACTATTTCATACCTTTATGACGGACGTGAAAAAAATCCGTTTTTGGTTTATGTTGACAATCTGATTGGTGAGATTGACATTCCGGTCATTTTGGGTGGATCTTTAAGGGACATGAAATCAATAAATGATGTTTTAAACCATTCAAATGTGGAGTTCGTGTCAATGTCAAAGCCGTTTGTTGCTCAGGCCGACTTTTTGGCTGACTGGAAAGCAAATGGTGAAGGAGTTTCAATCTGTCAAAGCTGCAACAATTGTTACTCTAAAAAAACAAGTACTTGTTTTAAATATATTTAGAGTATATTCATTTTTTTGAGTTTTAATTACTTATTTTAACTCATTATTCTTTATTTTTCTTAAATATTTGTTTTCATTTATTATTGTTAATGTGGTATCTTTTTAACTGTTTATTTTATAATCATGTAAATAAATTCCGGTTTATTTGGTTATTTCTTTGATTTTTTCATCACGGTTTTACAAAATTTGTTTCATTGAAATTCATTAGAGACTGCTTCGGAGGTTTTTCTACTTTTTGCTTCTAGTATATAACTGTTTTAGTTTTTAATGGAGTCAATTTTACGTAATGAGGTCAACTTTGTTTTTATTTAGATTTTAGGGTGATAAAAAGCTTTTTCAATGATTGGTAGCATACAATATAGTTAATGAAATATATTTACATTGATGAAAGTGTGATTTAGGAGATAACTATTCTAGTTCAAAATACTTTGTCGTGGCTGCGATTATTCTTAATAATCCAAAAAAGTTTTCTGCAATAATTAAAAAAGTTAGAAAGAGATATAGGAATTTTTTACATAAATCTCCTGAAATAAAAGGGAATGAAACAGATAGATATATTATCAAAAAGATATTGGATAAGGTTAATAATGTGGATTGTGAAGTTTGTGCTATATTTTTAGATAAACAAAATCTCTATAAAATACCAAATTTCTATCATCATCATAAGTTATACGATAATTTGGCTTCTAAGTTAGCTGAAAAAATTAAAATAACCTCTCCAACCTGTGTTATTGTTGATAAATCCAAATTCAATCAAGATGATATTTTAAATTTTAATGATTTGTTTTCATCAAAATTAAATAATATTGATAATCATACGATAAGTATAATTCACGGAGATTCAATCAATTATAAAGGTTTGCAGATTGCAGACTTAATTTCATGGTCTATTTTTCAATGTTTGGAGCATGATGATTCAAGGTATATTAATAAAATCCAGAATAAAAAAATATTTGAGATATATAAAAATTAGTTGTGAGAATGAAGAACCCATATGCCACCTAATTGACCTATGAAATTTAATTTCATGGAAAGTCGCCACCTGTGGTGACGAGGACATATGGGCTAAACCAAGTTAGGCTTTTACCTTCCAATCTTCATTAATAACTAAACACATGAAAGTATATAAATATTTTTCATATGGACTATGTAAGAGATTTTTTTTTTTGAATGTTTAACTTATTAGGTTATTTAATTTTTTAAGTTGTTGTGGTGTGAATGCTGATTTAAAGTTATTAATTGTTTTTTCATTAAAAGTTAGTCGGTACAAGCACTGTTTTTTAAATATGATTGGATTGTGATAGTTAAACGTAATATATTGGTTTTTATGAAATTGTCTTGTTAAAGTAGTCTCAGGGTTCTCAAATTAGTGCAATGCATCTTTAAATAAATTTAAATATTTTGTTAAAGGTATATATCTTTGTATAAAATTTTGAGGATAACCATGAAATATAATAAATTTATATTAAATTTTTTCATATTAATGGTCTTTATGATTTCAATCACAGCAATATCTGCGGCTGATTTAAACGATACTGGAGATTTTAACGTTTTAAAAGATGTTAGTGGTGAAAAATCATTCAAAGACCTTAATTCTGAGATTAAAGTTGAAAATTCAAATTTTACATTTGAAAGCAATTATGCCTTCAATAGTGAAATTGACAAAAATTATTCTGGTGGAATCAATATAACCAAGGATAATTTTATAATTAATGGAAATAATCATAAAATTGATTGTAACGGCCAATCTAGAGCATTTTATATAATCGGAAATAATGTTGAAATAAATAATTTGATTATTGAAAATGCCTTTAACGGCTATGGTTCAGCGATTAGAGCTAACTCACAGTTAACCCTGAACAATGTCACCTTCATAAATTGCGTAGGTAATAATGAAACCTATAGTGCTGGTGCCGTTTATTCTTACAATAACACATTAAACGTTAATAATTGTAAATTCATTGACAATGGTGGAGAAAATGGAGCTTCCATCACTTCTATTATGTCTACTGCCAATGTTGTCAACTCCACATTTATAAGCAGCAGCGATAAAATCATTAAAGGGCAAATCTATTTGAGTGAATCAATATTAAATGCTGACAATTCCAATTTTTTAAATACTACTTCAAGATATGCGGTAGCAATCTTTTCTATAAATGATGGCAAGATAATAGTTAAAAATTCCAAATTCAAAAATCTGTTTGCCAGTAAAACTGCAGGTGCAATTGGAGCAAAAGTTATTTCAAATATAACAATCTCCAACTGTGAATTTGACAATGTGTCCAGTATAAACAATGGGGGCGCAATTTTTGCAGACATTTATGGGGACGGTAATGTTTTCAGAAGCGATGTTCTCATTAATAACACAGTATTCAGCAACTGTTATTCTGGTTTTGGAGGTGTAATCCTTCAACTGGACGGAAATCTAGTTATTGACAATACAAATTTCACCTCCAATACTGCAAGTTATGAAGGTGGTGCAGTTTATACAAGCCATTCCTCTGTTGAGATTTACAATTCCAAATTCAAATCCAACGGTTTAATTGATATGGTATCTTATGGTGGGGCATGTTATTTTGATGAGGGCAATGCACTCCTTAATGGAAATGATTTTATAAGTAATAGGGGTTCTGAAGGATCTGCAGTCTATGCATATGATAATGAATTAACCTTAATTGGAAATTACTTCAACAATCCAGCTGATGGCACAAGCATACACACCGTATATGGAAAAGTGGTTAAGGATGCAAATAACAATTACACATCTGACGTTAAATCTTTCAACAATATCAATGACTTCTATAATTTCGAAGGCTCCACAACTCCATTAATAATAATCAATAACACCATTTCACTTGATAAGATGCCTGTGAAATTCGATTTGAGAAACTACAGTTGGGTAACTCCTGTTAAAGATCAGGGATTCATGGGTTCCTGCTGGGCATTTGGAAACATGGCAGCACTGGAATCTTCACTGCTTAGATATACAAACAAGACCTATTCTCTTTCAGTAAACAATATGCAAAATTCAATGCTTAAATTTTCAAAATATGGTGAAGACACTATTGCTGAAGGTGGAAATCCATTCACTGCTGTTGCATATCTGATTGATTGGCTTGGAGTTTTCCCTGAAGAATATGACGGTTATGATGAGTTAGGTAAGATTTCATCACTTTATATAACTCCTGATAACATTCACATTCAAAATGTGGTTGTAATTCCTCCGATAAAAAATGCTACAGACAGGGACTTAATCAAAAATGCCTTAATCAAGTATGGTGCTGTTGCAGCAAGTCACTACGCTGATTTCAACCAAAGCACATATTTCAATAAATCAAGTTCCGCACAATATTATTATGATTCACATGAGTCCACCCATAGAATATGTATCGTCGGATGGGATGACAATTATTCAAGATATAATTTCCTAAAAACTCCTGAAGGCGACGGTGCATGGATTTGCAAAAACAGCTGGGGAACCAATTGGGGTGATGGAGGATACTTCTATTTATCCTATTATGACACATCCTTAGGGGACAAGGAAAGCGTCTGTTACATAATTAACAATGACTCATACACCAGGATTTACCAATTTGATGTTGGTGGAGAAAACAAATTGATACCTGATGGCAAGTATTATGCTAGTATCTTCACAGCTGATGAAAATGAACTTATTGGTGCTGTTGGAACATTCTTCAATCAAAGCGGTATGGAATATGAGTTTACAATATCTGTAAATGATATTGATGTCTATGCTCAAAAAGGAATTAGTAAATTGAGCGGATATGAAACAATAAAATTAGATAAACTTGTCCAAATTAAAAAGGGAGATAAATTTAAAGTTACCTTTAAGAATTTGCTATATGTTGTCCATGACCTCAGAATTCATCCTCAACCAGGTCAATCTTTTGTAAGTGGTGACGGTAAGGAATGGGAAGATTTGAGTAAAGTGCTATTTGTAGCTATTCTTAAGGCATATTCAGTCTCTGACTTGAATATTACTAATAATTTAGAGAAATATTGCAGTAATGATACACCGTTTGTTGCTCAAGTTGGTGCAAACGAAACTGTCATTTTTGAATTCGGTGATAAAAACTACACTGTTATAGCAGATGCAAACGGATTGGCTAAGCTTCCAATAGATTCTGGTGTCGGAGCGTATTCTATAACCACAACTTACAATAACGTTTCAATTGTCAATTATATTGTTATAAAAAGTACCATTATCTCTTCTAATGTTACTCGAGGTTACAACAGCAACTATAATTATAAAGTGCAGGTATTGACTTATGATGGAACTCCATTGAACAATACCCAAATCTCAATTTCAGTCAATGGTAAATCTAAAAACTACACAACTGACGCATCAGGATATGCCACTGTTTCATTTACTAAACTGACTAAGCAGCAAACAATTATTGTTGCAAACCCTTCAAATGCTGACAAAAAAACAACCAAAATTGTTGTAAAATCAAGATTTGCTGGCGCTAGCAATGTTGCAATGTATTACTTTGACGGATCCAAGTTTAAAGCAAGAATTGTTGGTGATAATGGTCAATATGTTGGTAAAGGTCAAACAGTCACCATTAAACTCAACAAGAAAACTTACAAAGTCAAAACTAATGCTAACGGTTATGCTACTTTGAAAATACCAAGCACAGTAAAACCAGGTACTTACAAGTTAACAGCTACATATAAAGGTCAAACTATCAAAAAGACCATAAAAGTAAAACAAAATCTCAAAACCAATAAAAAATATTCAGTTAAAAAGACAGCTAAAAAACTTGTAATTAAAGCAACACTTAAGAATGGTAAAAATGCAGTCAAGAGTAAAAAAATAACTCTTAAGATTAAGGGTAAGAAATTCACTGCAAAAACCAACTCAAAAGGAATTGCAAAATTCACTATTAAGAAAAATATTCTTAAAAAGCTTAAAAAAGGTAAATCCTACACTGTAAAAGTGACTTACCTTAAAAACACTATAAAAACAACTGTTAAAGTTAAGTAGATAATTTTTATCTACTTTTATTTTTTTATTAAACTGTATTCTATTTTTTTCCAAAAAATTATTGATTATATTTAAACTTGTTAAACAACTATTTTCGTTTCTCAAAAACTTTTTTATATATTTTTTAATAAATTTTTATATGATTAATCAAGGAGATGCTATTTTGAAAATACATGAAATATGTTTAGTTGCAGCATTGATATTTATATTTTCCATGGGTGCTGTTTCAAGTCAGGACGTTAACCAAACCTCTGATTTGGCGGTTGATTCAGTTGGGGAGATTGAAATAGTCTCCAGCTCTGAAAATACATTTACGGATTTAAATGATGATATATCAAATGTCAATGTCATTAATTTAACAAAGGATTATGCATTTAATGAGGATGATGATAAAAATTATGTCAATGGTATTGCAGTCAATAAGGATTTGACAATAAATGGTAATAATCATGTTATTGACGGTTCATCCAAATCAAGAATATTCACTATCCATTCTGGAAACGTCATCATAAATAATTTGGTTATTCGCAATGCTTCCAATTCCGCTATATTCATTAAAAATGCCACATTAACAACCAATAATGTTACTTTTGAAAACAATATTGGTGGTGAAGAAGGTGGAGCAATTCACGGTGAAAAAGCCGATTATTCAAGTGTTAATGATAAATTCATAAATAATTTAGCAACAAAATATGGTTCTGCAATATTTGTAAGTGAAAACTCCACTTTAACAGTCAAAAATGACATTTTTAAAAGTGATAGCCATATGTACTGGGGTTTGATGGAGATTAGAAAGTCCCAATTCGCCATTGAAGGTACTGATTTTTCCAACATGACTTCGGATTATACTGTTGCTGTTCATGCTGAAAACAGTTATGGTAGTATTAAAAATTGTAATTTCAATAACTTGCATGCTAAAATCACTGCAGGTGCATTGGGATTCAAGGAATTTTCTAAAACAATCGCAATAGATAACTGTACTTTCACAAATGTTTCATCTAGAAAAAATGCAGGGGCATTGTTCATGGATGTGGGCGGAGCCGCTTCAATGTTTAATAATGGTAATGTCTTAATTATTAATTCTCAATTTATTGAATGTTCATCAAACTTTGGTGGAGCATTAATTCAGTTAAATGGTAATTTAAATGTGTCAAATTCAATTTTCAAGGATAATATGGCTCATTATGATGGTGGTGCAGTCTATATGTCTCATGTTTCATCAGATTTTGAAAATTCAGTATTTTATGGTAATGCGGTAAATCAGTCAAATATGAGTGGAGCCATTTACAATGATTTAGGCAATTTAACAGTCACAAAATCAAACTTCACTAACAACACAGGTTCCCTATATCTTTATGATTCCAGTTATTGTATTTCAAATTCTCGTTTTAAATGTAATGGTATTAATGTTTATTCTCTTTTTGATGGTGCAACTGCTATTTTAAAAGATAATGCTTTTGAAGATGGCAATAATACATTAAATCAAAAATCATATAAGTATACTTATAATCTGAACAATATTCCAATCGATTATAATCCGATTGTTTTTGATTTGAGTTTAGTTAATGCCACTTCATTTGATTTACGTGACTACGGGCTTGTAACATCTGTAAAAGCCCAAGGATGGATAGGATCTTGTTGGTCTTTTGCATCAGCAGCAGCTCTTGAGTCTGCATTGTTGAAGGCAACTAATGGAACTTTAATTGTGGATGTTTCAGAAAACAATGAGAGGAATATGGCTTTATTTTACTGGGGTCATGGAGGAAATAGTGATGAAGGAGGTAGTGGTGATCAAGGAGCAGTAACTTTCATAAGTGTCGGGGCTATTGATGAGAAATATGACACCTATGATGAGCTTGGAAAAATATCTCCTGAATTTGATGATATTGCTAAATATCAGGTGTATAAATCTATTTTCGTAAAATCTCGTTACAATATTTCAGACAATTACAAAATCAAGGAAGCGCTTGTGAAGTATGGTGCTTTGGCAGTAAGTGTTTTATCTGAAAAAGCTGAACCTTATTATAATAATGTAACTCATGCATTATTTTCAAATCAATCATCAAGGGGTGACCATGCAGTTACTTTAGTTGGATGGGATGACAATTATTCAGCAAGTAACTTTAAAATAACTCCTCCTGGTGATGGTGCTTGGATTATTAAAAATAGCTGGGGCTCTGACTGGGGAGATGGCGGATATTACTATGCTTCTTATTATGATAGGTCAGTATTTGTAAATGATGTGGATATAGTGGGTTTTGTCATTGACCCGACAATTTCATATAAGAAAGTCTATCAATATGATGTTTCAGGAGACCTTATGTTTCTTAGGAATCTTGTTGATAATTTTAATTATTCTAAAGTGGAGGGTTTGTCTCTATTGGAAGTTGATAAAATTTTAAATGAAAATACAATAGATTCAACTTATATAAACACTTTTGTCGCTGATGGAAATGATATGATTTCTGCTGTTGGAACCTACTTTACTCATGTTGGCGAAAATTACACTATCACAATATCTGTTGGAGGAAAAGAAATTTACACTCAAAAAGTGACTCCCTCATATTTTGGATATGATGTTATCAAATTGGATAAGTTGATAAGTGTAAATGATGGGGATATCTTTTCGGTTAAAATATCAGGTAAACAACTTGCTCATGTTAATTCAAGAAATAAAATCCCTGAAAATGTTTCAATTAAATATGAGAATGGCACATTTATAGATATGGCTTTAGATAATACTATCGCTGTAATTAAAGTCTATACTAATCCAAACATCAATGTTGGGGGTCTGGAGAAATATTATGGGGATGATGTTCCTTTAACCGTCAATGTGAATCCTGGTGATGATGTAACATTTGAGATAAATGGAATTACAGCAACAGTTAGGGCTGATGAAAACGGTACTGCAAAATTGGGTGTTGACCTTGATTCTGGAATATATGATGTTATCATATCTCATAACGGAACTGTTTACAGATATTCAATTGTTGTAAATACCACTATTGTTTCTCAGGATGTTACAATAGGATACAACAGCAATCATGACTATAAAATTAAGATTTTAAACAGTGCGGGTGATGCTTTAAGAGATATTACTGTTAATGTTACTGTTAATGATAATCAAAAAGAGTTTACAAGTGATGAGGAAGGTTATGTTACAATCAATTTCGCTGAATTGACAGCTAATCAGGCTATTGAAATTATCAATCCTATAACTGGTGAAGTGGCTAAAAACACAATAAATGTTGTCTCAAGATTCAGTGGAAATTCCAACATTAACATGTACTACTTTGATGGAACAGGCTATAAGTTCAAAGTTTATGGTGATGATGGTAAATTAGTCGGTGCAAATCAGATTATAACAGTCAAACTTAACAAAAAGACTTATAATCTTAAAACTAATGCTAATGGTGTTGTAACATTGAAAATACCTAATACTGTCAAACCCGGAACATATGCAATTACTGCAACTTATAAAGGTCAAACAGTCAAAAACACGGTTAAGGTAAAGCAAGTTCTCAAAACTTCCAAAATGACTGTTAAAAAATCTGCTAAAAAATTAGTTTTAAAAGCGACCTTGAAAAACACCAAAGCTATCAAAGGCAAAAAAATAACATTTAAGATTAATGTCAAAACCTATAAAGCAAAAACCAACTCAAAAGGCATTGCTAAGGTTACCATAAAGAAAAATGTTATTCAAAAGCTTAAAAAAGGTAAATCATACACAGTTAAAGTTACTTACCTTAAAAACACCATAAAAACAACAGTTAAAGTCAAGTAGATAATTTTTATCTACATTTTTTCACTTTTTTCATATGCTAAACGTGGATAATTGTCCTGTTCCACATATATTGTGCCGCAATGGAGGAATTCCAGTTTTTTAACCAGATTCTGCATGACGGTATTGTCCATATGGGTATCAATGCGGATGTGGTTACACTTATAGTATGTCCAATTAATGCAAAATGATCTTATGCCTTTTGAGAGCCGTCACTTGCTAATCTGTGAATGACTCCGTAAGCTGAATCGTCAATCCATGAACC
This sequence comes from uncultured Methanobrevibacter sp., assembly GCA_964596915.1. GTDB lineage: Archaea > Methanobacteriota > Methanobacteria > Methanobacteriales > Methanobacteriaceae > Methanocatella. The sequence continues at coordinate 27,894 of CAZQWN010000005.1, read as the reverse complement.
CTCTGTAATTTCAGCATATGTGGGTTCAATATCTTTTCCATATTGTTGCAGTATGTTAAGAATATTTTGCGTGTCATCATCGATTGTGATATGTTAGCAGGATTCTGTTGAATTTAGTGTTGTCGTGGGAGTCTTGCTGGTCTGATTGGGACTGATGCTTTGCTTCCATGTAATTGTACTCTGCATCCTGATTTAATTTAACAATTTTTTGCTCCTTGTACATATCGATGGATTCATCTAATGTATTGTAAAACACATCACTGTCTATTTTACTTTCAGGTGTATTTTTAATTAACTTTTCAATGTCTGGTGTAATTTCCTCACCCGTCCATTTGATTTCGTAGATGGAATCTTCGGATGCAAAATATGCATGGGACATGTTGCCGTGGACATATTCATTATATGAACAGTAATGTCTGACTGGATGGTCTGCAATAATTACATCTTCACTGAAGTCATTTTCTGTTGCCCACAAACCTATGAATTTGGCAACATCATCATTGATGCAACAAATGGAAAAAATATTTTCTAATTTATAGTTGCCGTTAGTCATTTTTCCGCCCTGATATTCGGATGGCAATTTAAATTCAACATCGTTGATGGTTACTGTAGTATTGCTTGCATATGCAAACCCCATAATTAGTATTGCTAATGTTAATGCGATGAATATTTTTTTCATTTTCAACCTCATTTATGTATTTGTTTACACATATTTAAATATTGTTAATAACATATTAATAAATATGGCAAAAGATGATAGGAGCAGTGTCAATCCGTTCACAGGAAAATCTCATTTTGACATTGTCAATGATGATAAATTTCTTGAGCAGTCATATGCTGAATATTACGGCATGATAAATCAGGCGCAACTTTTGGATGACACTCCAAATGGTAGGATAGTTAGAAATGTTGCTGTCAGATTGATTCAGGCGGTTGAAAATCATTTGGCACAGATTGGTAGAAGTGACTATACAAAGGATTATTATGACTGGGATTTTCATTTGGTGGCAGACAATACTGTAAATGCATTTTGCATGCCTGGGGGTAAAATCGTGATGTTTTCCGGTATTCTTTCTGTTGCAAATACGGAAGAGAAGGTTGCATTCATTTTGGGTCATGAAATGGCTCATGCACTTCTTGACCACTCACGTACACGATTAAGTGCTCAGAATGCGCAAAATGCCATTACTTCTGCAGCGTGGATTGGAAGTTTCGCTCTTGACCTTGTTGGTTTGGGTGAATTTGGCGGACTTGCACGGGCGGCAACAAATGTGGCAAGTGTTGGTTCTCAATTTTTCCTGATGAATCCCTGGGGAAGAGATCAGGAACTTGAAGCGGATAGGTTGGGAATGATGATAATTCATTGGGCAGGTTATGACATTTCTTCAATTCCGGCATTTTGGCAGTCAATGGCAGGAGGAAATCCTAATGACCATGACTTCTTTTCAACTCATCCTTCAGATTCTAAAAGAATCGCTGCCATGAATGAGTTGATTGCTGAAATTGAAAATGAAAAGGATTTTTATTCAGCACCTGTTTTAAGCGAGGTTCCAACTCCTAAAAAGAAATATGAATCTTCTCATTTGATGTCTGGAGAGATTAAATATTGTCAAAATTGCGGTGAAAAAGCTGATTGGGACGCTAAATTCTGCACAAGTTGTGGGGCTAAATTTGATGAAGAGTTGAAGTGTTCCAACTGTGGAGCTCCTATTGAATCCGGAGATATATTCTGCACAAATTGTGGAAATAAAATTTAGGGATGTTGTATTATGACTAGGCGTAGAGGAAAGATGATAGATAATATAAATGATTATGATGATTTGGTTAAATTTGTTAATAACTCGTCATATAGGGTAAATGTATTGAAAGACTTGTCTGACGGTGGTGTTAAAATGCCTAGGGATCTTGCTGTTGATTGCAATATTCTGCCGAATCACATATCAAATGTTTTAACTTTGCTTAAAAATCTAGGTCTTTTGGAGTGCATAAATCCTGAAGTTAAAAAGGGACGCCTTTACAGGCTTTCCGATGAGGGTAAAAACATTTTAAAAGATTTAAAATAACTTTTTTTTATTATTATTTTTTTTCAGTTTTCGAAAGGTTTATATACTTCTTACAGATAATATATTGTGTGTAAGTTATTAACAACTTATTAATAATATTTTTACAAAACAAGTTTGGAGTGGATATAATGTCTAAAGTAGAAAATTTGGATTTGGTATTTTTAATCGATAGAAGCGGCTCTATGTATGGATCTGAAGAAGATACTATCGGTGGATTTAACTCATTTATAGAACAGGAAAAATCAAAAGAAGGAAATGCAAGAGTAACAGCAATCCTTTTTGACCATGAATATGAAATGTTATATAAAAGAAGGGATATTCATGAGGTAGCTAAACTCACACCTGAGGAATACTATGTAAGGGGTTCAACTGCACTTCTGGATGCAATCGGAAAAACAATAACCACTCTCGATAAGGAAATTGACAATAAGGTGTTATTTGTAATAACTACCGATGGGATGGAAAACGCTTCCGTTGAATTTTCAAAATCCCAAATTAAAAACATGGTTGAAAATCATAATTGGGAATTCATATTCATTGGAGCAAATATCGATTCATATTCCGAAGCGGGTAACATAGGTATTAGAAAATCCCGTATTGCTAATTATGATAAGTCCTCCAGAGGATATGAAAAGTTATACAGCTCCATTGATGTGGCATCAACAAGCATGAGGAAGAATATCAGTTTGGATGATGTTAACTGGAAAAAAGATTTGGAAGAATTTGATTAATCTTCATATTCACTTAAATCCTCTATTCCGAGTTGTGTGAAGGCTCTCCTACGCCTCATGCAACTTTCACAAACACCACAATGTTTGTTTCCTCCTTTATAACAGGAATAGCTTATTTCCATTGGAGCATCGACTTCGACTCCTAATTTTACTATTTCTTCTTTTGTCAAATCGATGGCCGGTGCTTCAATCTTAATATTTTCCGGTGAGCCGACATCAATCAGTTCGTTAAATGTATTCAAAAATTCCTTTGAGTTGTCAGGAAATGTTGCGGCTTCTTCAGCATCCCATCCGACTATAATCTTTTCAGCTCCAATGCTTTCTGCATAGGACACTGCAATTGATGTAAATACCATATTTCTTGCCGGAACCCAGACGCTGCTTGCACTTTCACTGCTTTTTTCAGCATCGTCCAAATCATCAATAGAAACTTCAGGAATCTCTTCAGATGTATTGAGGCTTGAAGTGCTGATTTTGGAAAGCCATGGCAGGTCGATGACTTCATGTGTCCAGTTCATTTTCGCACAGATTTCCTTTGCAGCCTGCAGTTCTCTTTTAAATGCCTTTTGACCGTAGTTGAATGTTATTGCATGAATTTCATAGTCTTTTGCATAAACGCTTGTTGCAACGGTGCAGTCAAGGCCTCCTGATAAAACTGAAATTGCCTTTTTCATCGTATCATCTCTTTAACTTTTCTTAAAGGCAAATCGCACTCCTGTGCTATTCTTTTTAAATCCTCATATTCGGGTCTTGAAGATATGACCTTTCCATTGACGTAACCTATTTTAAATGTGACTTCGAATGTTTTTCCGGCAATGTCAAATTCTTTTTTTACAAATTCTCTTTTAGCAATTCCCCTATGCATGTTAGGAGCAATTCTAATTCCCAGGCTTCCGGTTTCTTGGAATATGATGTCAATTAGATGGTCTCTGTTTTTTCTTGCAGAAATCACTTTCAAAAGACTTCCCTGTCTGTTTTTCTTCATTATTATCGGTGTTATTGACACGTCACTTGCCCCTTCATCCAGAAGCCTGTCAAACAGGTATCCGATTTCCTCACCAGTCAAATGATCGATGTTTGTTTCAATAACGTCAATCCTGTCGCTTTCTGAGATGTCTGAGCTTTCAATGATTCTTAAAACATTCGGATGGTCAAAGTCTTTTCTTCCGGCTCCGTATGCCACTTTTTTAGGCTTGATTGGTGGGAGGAATTCATTTATCTCATCACAGATTTCACGATAAATTGCCGAACCGGTTGGTGTTGCAAGTTCGCTGTCAACAGGTCCTCCAACCATTTTTGCATCCTTCAGGATTTCAACAACGGCGGGTGCAGGAACGGGTATTGTCCCATGTGCGGTTTCAACCATTCCTCCACCGACTGCTATCGGAAGGCCGATTATTTTGTGATTGTCCAGGTTAAGTGAGTAGTATGCATATATTGACCCGATGACATCTGCAACAGCATCACTTGCTCCGACTTCATGAAAATGAACTTCATCTAAAGATTTTCCATGCACCTTTGATTCTGCTTTCGCAATTCTTTCAAATACATTAATTGAAGTTCTTTTAACTTTTTCATCAATGTCTAACTCTTCAATTTTTTGAATGAATTCCAAATAGCTTGTTGAATGCTTGTGCTCCAGCATTTCCACATGGCAGAATGTTGAGCTGATTCCATGTTTTAGGACTTTTTCAAAAGTCACATTCACTTTTCCGAATTGCTCTGCGGAAGTTTCCATGATTTTCTTTAATTCATTTGGGTTAGCTCCCAAATCAACCAGAGCTCCAATAATCATATTTCCAGCTATTCCGCTGGATTGTGGGTCAATAATAATTGTCATGATATAATTCCTTTTAATTTATAATATAAAATTTAAATTAAATGATTAATATAGTATATGTTTAAGTGAATGGTTGGGTAAGAGTATGGAAAATAAGATTAATGTTATAAAAAAAGATTATGGAGTATGCATTAACAATCCAGATTATTTTTTGGCGTTCAGTGACTTCACGGTTAGTGACGGCATTGATATTGTGGAAAATGTCAATATCATAAAAGCAAAAGATGAATTCAATGCCTGCGCCAAAAGGGCAGAGACATTCAATCAGTCTCAGGGAGCATACATTGCTCAGGCAACTGATAATATGGATTATTTTGAAAATACTTATGGTGACTTGTCAATTTTTACTTTTCTTTCAAATGACCTTGTAGTTGAAGATTTCACAGATAATCTGAAGGTTGTAAATTCTCCAAAAGGCTTTGTCGATGCAAGAGTCAATTTAAGTCATGTGATTTACATAGATAAAACGCTGTCTCCAAAGGATTTGCTTAAAGTATTTAAGATTGTTACAAACATTAAATCAAAATTTTTGGCTGATTTGTCCCTGCCGGTTCACATTCAAAACATACTTAATACAAATGATTTTTTAGCGGTTTTAGCAAATGTCAACGGTGACGGTGAAAGTCTGGATATCAGCAGTGCCGAATTTGATGAGGTTGACTTTGGCGATTTGAAAATAAGGATTGAAGATGCTGTTGAAATCAGCATGGAGGATGCCTTTGAAAAGATGGAGCTGACATTTGGAATCCTTGATTATTTTGTTTCTCAAGGAATACTCATTGGAGATTTGGTTGAAGCCGGTCTGGCACTTGTCAGTCATGTTGAAGTCACTTCCGAGCTTGAAAATAAGCTGGAAGCGCAAATCATGGATGCCCTGACTGATGTTGATGTCATTGCACTTCTGATTTCTGCAATGAAAACCGAGCAGGTTTTAACCCAAAGCGGATTGAGGGAAATTGATGAGGCGGTTCACGCAGGTGATGTGGTGGGAATGGCCATTGCCAATCAGATTGCCGGAACAAAGGCGACATTCAATTTCATAAAGTATGATGAGGCAAAACCCGGAATAATATATGGGCTGCCTTCAATTCTTGACGATGCCTTTGCCGGTCTGATTGCAGGATGCGTTACTAAAATATTTGAGTGAGACTATTGCGGTGGTTTGAGTGAGTTATGGAAAAATTATTATAATGCTCTTGTTGGTTTTGATTACTTGCACTGCAGTTAGTGGAGACGATAGTATGGATGATTCAATTAAAATAAAAATCAATGATGAGACGTTTGATGTCAGACTGGAAAATAATTCCGCTACACGGGAATTAATCAAAACATTGGAAAACGGAAATGTCACAGTCAATGCAACCGAGTATGGCGGTTTTGAAAAAGTTGGCGATTTGGGATTTTCACTTCCGGCATATGATGAAAACGTTAACACCTCTCCTGGAGATATTGTATTGTATCAGGGAAATCAAATATCTCTTTTTTACGATTCGCATTCCTGGAGCTATACCAAATTGGGCAAAATAGAAAATATTGACTCCAATCATCTGAAAGATGTTTTGGGCTCTGGTAATGTGACATTAATTTTAAGTTTAAAATGACATGGCATAATTGTCAATAATAAATTAATTATAATTGAAAATACAATATCTAAATACAAGAAATGAAATGATTGAATTCAGATTATTTCATAATACTGAGGAATAGCTATGGAAAATGACGATTACTTTGAAGATGGGGAATTCTCGCCTGTAAGGTCACTTTTGGGTCTTTTGACATTCTCAACAATCTTGCCAATAAATGTTTTCACATCTATAGAATATATGACCAAGCTTACATGGTGCTGGCCGTTTTTACACATATTCATAGGGATATTGGCTGCAATCTGCGGATATGTGTCCTTGGAGATTCTGCATTTGAATTCATTTTTCACAGCAACAATCGTTTATGCTTTTTTAATGATTATAACTGGATACAATCACTTGGATGGCGTAATGGACATGGCAGATGGTGTCATGGTTCATGGAGAACCTGAAAAGAAGATAATGGTGATGAAAGATTCATCAGTTGGAGCGGGAGGCGTAGCAACTTTATTTTTAGTGGCCAGCCTGACAATCGGAGGACTGTACAATATTCTTGATTATAATTTTATTTTTGGAATAATAATCTGTGAAATGTCAGCCAAGACATCTTTACTTACTACAGCGTTATTGTCCCGGCCATTGACTTCTGGAATTGGAAGTTACTTTATAAACGAAACCCGTCCTGCTAATTATATTGTTTCAACCACGATAATTGCTGTCATTGCACTTTTATTAGGTAATTTTGCAGGTTTGATGGGCGTTATTGGAGCAGTTGTCAGCGGATCGATTATTGCAGTTATTGCAAGGCGCAATTTTGTTCTGGCAAATGGTGATGTTTTGGGAATGAGCAATGAAGTCGGCAGGTTATTTTCCCTTCTTTTCATGGCAAGTGCATTATTTTTAATTTAAAGTAATTTTACAACTTAAAATCAATATTGAAGTTTAAAAAAGCATCATTTTATATGTTATGATGTTTATAATTGGTATTGATGAGATTGGCCAGTGATGTTATAAAACACCATTCAAATTGCATATTATCACACATTAATTTTTTTTGATTTACCTCCCAAAACTTGTTCAGTGTGGCCATCTCATCCTCTCTATTAGAAATAATTAAATATTTTCATTGTTAATCTATTATTGATAGTATGAATGTTAATGTTTTAAGATTGGACCATAGATTGAAAAGAGATACTCGTATTACAACACATGTATGCTTAACTGCCCGTGCGTTCGGCGCAAGTAAAATTTATCTTGCTGGAGAACGTGACAATAGCCTCATGGAGAATGTAAGGGATACAGCTTCCAGATTTGGAGGAAATTTTGAAATAGAGTACACTGAAAGTGCAATGGGTGTCATTAACAAATGGAAAGCTGATGGTGGAAAAGTAGTTCATTTGACAATGTATGGATCACAGGCTCATGAAATTGCACCTGAAGTGAGAGAAGACGGGTCTGACATTTTAATAGTTGTAGGGGGCGCAAAGGTTCCCGGAAAAGTTTATAAGGCTGCTGACTGGAACGTATCAGTTACTACTCAACCTCACTCTGAAGTGTCTTCACTGGCAGTATTTCAGCACCTGCTGATGGACGGCAAGGAATTTGAACTGGAATTTGAAAATCCTGTTCTTGAAGTCATTCCTACAGCCCATGGCAAAACAGTTAATATTCATGATGAAAACCGTTAAGAGATGAAATCATCCAGTCTCTTAATTGCTTTTAATTTTTCTTCTTTTTTTATGCGTGCCTGGTCAAGGGCATCTCTTATTGTTTGGATTGAATTGTCATATACGTCTCTGTCAACAGGATAGGGAAAACCGTCCTTTCCTCCGTGTGTGAAACTGTATTTTACAGGATCTTTCCAGCTTGCAGGTTCTCCGTAAACCAAATCTGAAATCAATGCCAGCGCTCTTATTTTTTTGGGGCCTATTCCCTGAAGCAATATCAGTTCCTCATAGTTTTCAGGCTGGATTTCCCAGGCTTTTGTCAGTACTTCAAACTCCTTGTCGGAAATGTCCATGTCTAAAACGGGGTGATGGGCAGGCATTGTAAAGTCCTCTAAAAGCATTTGATTGTCTTTTCTTTTAAAGTATTGTCTTAAATGATTCGGATTGTCATTGATTAAATCAACACTGATTTTTTGAGCTTCCTCACTGTCTTTTGAAGACATATTGAGTGTGTTTGGCGTTTTTTTATCGCAGGATATTCCGCTGTGCGGGTCATTCAAGAGTTTTTCAACTTCACTACCTAGCCAATGGTATCTACGAGCATATTTGTTTTCGGTGTTCAGGCCTTGCTGCACAACCGCCCAATCGCCTTTTTCACTAACAAAGAAGTTATGCTGGTACAATGTGTATCCGTCCTGAATACATGAATTGTCGATTTTGGCAGATAATTTACTTGTCTCAACTAGTTTTTCGGTCGTTTTTGTCTTAAGGTTAAATACTTCTCCGGCATGTTCTATTCCTTCAGGTGTTTTTCTTGATTTGGCACCTTTGCCTCCGGTCAGGTAAATTCCATGCTCTTCGGGAGACAGTGACGCCTTCAGGGCACCCAATGTGGTTGTAGTGGTACCTGAGGAGTGCCAGTCAAATCCTAAAACGCATGAAAATGCTTGAAACCAATAGGGGTTTGAAATACGATTTAGAAATTCTTCCAAACTGTATTCTTCAATAATGACTGAAGCCAATGCACCGGATAGGTCAACCATCCTTGTAAATAACCATTTTGGAGGATGTCCTCCATGGAGTGGTAAATTAACTGCACCTCTTCTTTGCATGGATTATAATATATCTGTTATAAATAATAGTTTTTTACCGAGAGCAGTTGATGAGTATTTCGTATGATATTTGAACTCATTTTTCAATTAAATATTTATATTAATAATGGTTTAATCTAATATTGAGTAAATATAATCTAATTGCAATTGGAGGTAATTTATTTTGAACAAAAGAATATTGTTTTTATTATTTTTTGCTGCAGTTATGTTTTTTTCGCTGAGCACAATACAAGCAAGTGATGTAAATATGACTGATGATTCTAATAATGACATTAATCTTCAAGCTGTTGGAGATGTTCAATTGGAAGATATGGGATTTAATGAGGAATTGGTTAGCGAAACGGATGATTTTTTAGCATCAACGGATAAAAACCAAACACAATTTTCACCACTTCCAAGTGAAATATATGGGTACTGCACTTTAACATTAACTGATGCGAACTCAAACGAATCCCTGGCCAATAAAACGGTTACTTTTTCTGTTAATAATGTCATTTACTCCAATGTTACTGACGGCAGCGGAGTAGTTAGCTTTAATTTGAATTTAAATCCGGGAACCTACCAGATAAACGCATCCTTTTTGGGAGATTCTACACATGAGTCCTCCAGTCTGACTTCAAATGTGAAGGTGTTGCCCACCATCAAGGCAAGCGATGTAACCAAATATTATAAGGGAAGTGCAAAATACACCGCAACCTTTTATGACAGCTACGGGAAGCTTTTAAAAAATACATTGGTGAATGTAACTGTCAACGGAAAAGCTTATTCCAAAAAAACCAATTCTAAGGGCTGTGTAAACATGAATGTAAATCTAAAGCCAGGTACTTACAAGATTGTTTCCCTTAATCCTGTTACCGGATATTCCGTAACAACAAATTTCAAAGTTTTGCCAACAATCACTGCAAGTAATGTTAAGAATGTCGTTGGCGATTCCAAAAAGTTCACTGCAAAATTTCTGAAGAGCAACGGAAAGGCATTGGCAAACAAATATGTCAAATTCAAGCTCAACGGCAATACATATAAAGTTAAGACAAACTCATACGGTCAGGCCAAATTGGCATTGAATAAACTTAAAAAAGGTACATACAAGGTCATTTCATACAATAATGATGGATTTTCAAAAACCAATACGGTCAAGATTTATCCAAGAGCATCCACCAAGCTCACCACAAAGTACTGTGAACTGACTCCCGATGACAATAAGGTAATCAAGGCTCAATTTTCAACTGCATTAAATGATGATTCAAATGCAGGTAAAACAGTTAAAATCACAATCAACGGAAAAACATACTCCAAAAAGACAGACAGTAATGGTAATGTTTTGCTCAGTGTAAAATCATTTAAAAAAGGTCTTTATACTGTTGAATATCAATTCGTTGGTAATAAATTTTTCAAATCATCAAAAACAACAAACATGTTTGCAATAATCGATAATGTTTCAGACACTGCACTGACTGTCAAAAACACAAGATTCGGTCATGGTGCATACACTCCAATCAAGGTCGCATTTACTGCCGGCGGAGTTCCTTTGGCTAAAAGGACAATGACATTTACAATTGGGGGTAAAACCTATACTAAAACCACCGACAATAAGGGTATGGCTTCAGTGCCTATCGATTTGGATTTGGGCAAGCATACAATTTATTATAAGACTGACTCCAAATTCAAGGTCAAGGGAGCTTCAGGATCATGTGACATAACTGTGTTTAAAAGAAGTGGCGATTCCAAACTCGCCTGGAAAAGTGGAACTTCATACAAGGACAATTTACAGTTATTTAAGGTTTTATTGACTGGCAAGGATGGTAAAGCAATTTCAGGCCAGACAATTGAACTGACCATAGATGGAGAAACCTACACGGGCAAAACCGCTTCAAACGGATATGTCACAATCAAAACTAGTGTTGCTATAGGAAAATATAAGGTTACTGTGACATCATCCGGAGACAACGATTATCTTCCTACTTCCACATCCAAGACCATTAATGTCAAGTTGTCAAAATTCGGAAGCGGCCTCAATACTAAAAATACTGTTTCCAGTTTAAGCGCATATCACAAGGCCACCAAGAATTGTCAAGTCAACAATGCAAAGATAAAATCATTGGTAAAATCATTGACCAGCGGTTTGACTGATGACATTGACAAGGCAAAGGCTCTGTTTAACTATGTTAGGGACAGTATAGTGTATGACTATTATTATGACTCACACAGGGGTGCTGTAGGTACTCTAAATAGAGGTTCTGCCAATTGCGCTGATCAGGCGCACCTGTTAATTGCCATGTATAGAACTGCAGGTTTTAATGCGAGATATGTTCACGGAACATGCAAATTCAGTGATGGATGGTACGGACATGTCTGGACTCAGGTTTTAATCGGCAATACATGGGTAGTCGGTGACCCGATCAACTATAAAAATTCATTAGGTAAAATCAACAATTGGAATACAAATACCTACCAACTGAAAAACAGGTATATAAGTCTTCCATTTTAATTTTATTTTTTTTTTCATTAACATCTGTTTTTTACAGCAACCTTAAAAATAAACAAAACTTTAATAAATGATGGTTACTAAAATTATAAAATGTTATAATTATTAACAAATTATTTAATCAAAATTATTTTAAAGGAGCTAAAATTATGGCTATAGATAACGGAGATTTTGTAAGAGTAAATTTTACTGGTAAAATAAAAGAAACTGATGAAGTATTCGATACTACTTATGATGAAATCGCACAAGAAGCAGGAATTTTCGATGAAAATAAAATTTACAAAGCAATTCCTATTGTTGTAGGTGGAAACCACCTGTTACCTGCAATTGAAGAAGCAATTATTGGTTTGGAAGAAGGAGACACCAAACACGTTGAAGCTGATTCCGATAACGCATTCGGACCAAGAGACCCTAAAATGATTAAGTTAGTGCCTATGAAAGAATTCAAAAAACAAGGCATGACTCCTGTTCCGGGTATCAGAATCCAATCTGAAGGTGCAATCGGTAAAATCTTAACCGTAAATGGTGGAAGAGTAAAAGTTGACTTCAACCACGAATTAGCAGGAAAAGATTTAGTCTACGATGTTGAAGTAACTGAAATCATTACTGATGAAGAAGAAAAAATCAAAAGTATGATTGAGTTACACTACTCCAACCCTAATATGGACATTGACAAAACCGAAATTGACATCGTCGATGGTGTTGTAAACATCAAATTGGATGAACTTGCTAAATTCGACCAACAATCCTACATGGATGTAACACTCGCTAGATTCAAAATCGCTAAAGACATCTGGGATAACACTGAAGGAATTACCAAAGTCAATTTCGTAGATGAATTCGAAAATAGAGAAGAATCTGTCGATGAAGAAGACGAAGAATAAATCTTCGTTTTAAATTCTTTTTCCCTTGTGGATAGCTACTATCCCAGGGATTTTTTCTACTTTTAACTCAAACATGGCTTCCATGCCTTCATTTTCAAATAAAACACACTTTTTTTCAATGACTTTGCTTGTAAGCAATGCCGCAACGGGTGGCGTTATTACAAAAATCGAATTGTTTTTCTCCAGCTCGTCAAGGGTTTCATCGCTTAACTTTCCTTTTCCGATGTGAACTTTAACGCCTGATCTGCTTAATTTCGGTATTGTTGATTCAATCTCCACTTTACTGCTTGTTGTAGGTGCGATTCCAGCAGCACTGAAAGCTGTATGCATGATGGCTGCACCATTCAAATCAAACGGAACTTCGTTTTTTTTAATCAGCTTGACAAGTTGGGGCAGGGCGGCGTCACGGCCGGTATATATTGTTCCTGAAATTGAAATTTGGTCTCCAACATCCAGACCTTTTAAATCATCATCGGTAATTGGTGTTTGCAAATGTTTCATAATTAACCTTAGTTTATAATTTTTTATAAATTTTTAATTTGTGTTCTGTTTTCATAAGATATTTAAATGCTTATTTACATAAATATATAACATTCTATATTTATTTATCATAGAATTTTTAGGAGATTGTAAAATTGATTATTATTGATGAAGAATTGTGTAAAGGATGTCATCTTTGCTTATTCATGTGCTATAAGAATGTTTATGCAATATCTCCTGAACTTAACAAAAAAGGAGTCCAATTACCTTATGTCAAGTTTGAAGAGAGATGCACAAAATGCGGCACATGTGAAGTAGCATGTCCGGACCAGGCAATCACTGTGGATTTGCCGGAAAATTGGTGGATGAATGAGGACAATGATTTTAACTTTAATCCTAATTTCACAAAGGGTAAAAAGTAGGTGTTAAAATGGTCGAAGAATTATTTATTCAAGGAAATGAAGCTTGTGCTAAAGGTGCAATTGCTGCAGGTTGCAGGTTTTTTGCAGGGTACCCAATTACCCCATCTACTGAGATTGCAGAAACTTTAGCTCGTGAAATTCCAAAAGTTGGAGGTTCATTTGTTCAAATGGAGGATGAAATTGCTTCTATGGGTGCAATTATTGGTGCTTCATGGGGAGGAACTAAATCAATGACTGCAACATCTGGACCGGGTTTATCTTTAATGCAAGAAAATATAGGTTACGCTTTTATTACTGAAACTCCTCTTGTCATTGCAGATATTCAAAGAGGTTCTCCTTCAACTGCTCAGCCAACAATGGGAGCTCAAGGAGATATGATGCAGGCTCGTTGGGGATCTCATGGAGATTATGAGCCTATTGCGTTATCCCCTGCAAGTGTTGAAGAGTTTTTTTATTTCACAATTAAAGCATTTAATTTGGCTGAAGAATATAGAGTCCCTGTCTTTTTAATGGCTGATGAAACTATGGGGCATATGAGAGAAAAGATGGTTATTGATGAGGAAAAAATCAATATAGTCCCTAGAAAAAGACCGGAATTGACTGATGATTTTTTACCTTTCAAGCATGTGGAAGACGGAACAAATCCTATGCCTGCATTCGGTGACGGATTCAATATTCACGTAACCGGTTTAACTCACAATGAAAAAGGTTATCCGGATACCAATGACCCTGAATCACATACCAAACTTGTTACAAGGTTATGCAATAAAATTTTAAACAATAGAGATAAGATATCTTCTGTATTCAGTCAATTTTGTGATGATGCAGACACTGTTATAATTTCTTACGGATCTCCTATCAGAGCAGTTATCGAAGCTGTTTTAAAAATAAGAAAAGAAGGTAAAAAGGTAGGTTATATCAAAATCGATACTCCTTGGCCGTTCCCTAATGAACAGGTGCTCGAATTGACCGAAGGGGCTAAAAACGTTATTGTAGTCGAAATGAACTTGGGCCAAATGTATTATGAAGTGGATAGATTGCTGAAACTCCATACCAATGTTCATTTATTCGGTAAAATTGGAGGTTTATTACCTACTCCTGATGAAATAATTTCTAAAATCAAAGAAGTGGAGGATAAATAATGTCTGAAGAAAAAACCAATAGATTTCTTCCGTACTTAAGAGAAGACAGACTTCCCCATATTTTCTGTCCCGGCTGTGGAAATGGGGCGGTAATGAATGCTTTTTTAGCAGCTATGGAAAAAGCGGAAATGGATTTTGATAACATTGCAATGGTTTCAGGTATTGGATGTTCTTCAAGGATTCCGGGTTATTTGAAATGTGATTCTCTTCACACTACTCACGGACGTGCATTAAGCTTTGCAACTGGTTTAAAAATTGCAAATAAAGATTTGGATGTTGTTGTATTTAGTGGTGACGGTGATGGAGCTTCCATTGGTGGAAATCATTTGATTCACGCTGCCAGAAGAAACCTTGACCTTACCATGATTTGTATCAATAACAATATCTACGGAATGACCGGTGGACAAGTCAGCCCTACATCTCCTAAAGGCATTGTTGCAACCACAGCACCATATGGAAATTATGATAATCCATTTAAATTAGCCGAACTTGTTGCAGGTGCAGGCGCAAGCTATTCTGCAAGATGGACATCAGTTGAAATGGAAAATTTAGTTTTATCAATTAAAACTGCATTGAAAAATCCTGGTTTTTCATTTGTTGAAGTTGTTACATTATGTCCTACATATTTTGGCCGTAAAAATAAGCTGAAAACTCCTACAGCTATGGCTGCAGTGATGAAGGCAAATACTGTTTATAAGTCAGCGGCTGAAAGGATGACTGAAAAGGAACTGAAAGATAAGATTGTTGTAGGGGAATTTGCTAACAAACAGAGAGATGAACTAAGTGAAGTTCTTGATAAATTTAGTATAGACAATTTCGGTAAGAAAACTCTTATCAATTCAGCATATGAATCAGAATTTTAGGTGAGCAATATGAGAACAGAAATTAGAATATGTGGATTTGGAGGTCAAGGAATTATTCTTGCAGGAATTATCTTAGGTAAGGCCGCAAGTTTGTTTGATGAAAATGAAGCTGTTCAAACTCAATCTTATGGTCCTGAAGCTCGTGGTGGAGCTTCCAAATGTGAAGTTGTTGTAGATGACAAATTAATTGAATATCCGAAAGTTCAAAACCCTGATATTTTAGTGGCCATGTCTAATGAGGCGTTGCTGAAGTATATTGACGATTTGAATGATGGAGGAATTTTAATTTTTGATCCGGGAACCACTGAAATTGATGGAGTTAAAGAGTTTATAGATGAGCATAATATTAAAGTTTATGAGGCTCCCGCTACCATGACTGCAATTAAGGATATCGGTCTTAAAATTGTGGCCAATATTGTCATGGTCGGAGCAATTACAAAAATTACTGAAGTCGTATCTAAACAAGCGGCTATCAAAGCTATTGAAGCCAGCGTTCCTAAAGGAACTGAAGAAAAGAACATCAAGGCTTTTGAGGCAGGATATGCTTTAGTAGAATAGGTGTTAAAATGAGATTTTTTGAAAATGTAGCAAAAAAAATTTTTAATGATGAAGGAATTCCAATTTTAGAGGGACATGTCGCATACTCTCCTGAAGAGGCAATGACAATTTCTTCAGAAATGGGTGTCCCTGTTGTAATCAAAGCACAGGTATTAACCGGTGGTAGAGGTAAAGCGGGTGGTGTAAAATTCGCAGACAACCCTGGTGAAGCTTTAAAAGTTGCAGATGAAATTTTAGGCATGGAAATTAAAGATGAAAAAGTAAAACATCTTTTAATTGAAGAAAAAGCCGAGATTTTAAACGAATTTTTTGTAACCGTATCTGTAGATAGGGGTGCAAGAAAACCTGTAATATTGGCAAGTAAGGAAGGTGGGGTTGAAATTGAAAACTTGGCCAAAACAAACCCTGAAAAGATTATCAAATACTATCCAAATCCTTTACTTGACTTCTTACCATATGAAGCTCGTGAAATTGCACGTAAAATGGGTGTGGACTCTGAATTGATTTCCCCGATGGGAGATATCATCTGGAAATTATACAAAGTGTTTGAAAAATATGATGCAGATACTGCAGAAATCAACCCATTGGTCATGACTCCTGACGGTCTTATTGCTGCAGATGCTAAAATGGTTGTTGAAAACGATTCCCTGTTCAGACATCAGGATTTGGTTGACAGACTTCACTACAAAAAGAAAGCTGTGGATTTTGTTCAATTGGATGGTGACATTGCTGTTATAGGTAACGGTGCAGGTTTAACATTGACCGCTATGGACATGATTAAGCTCAACGGTGGAGAACCGGCAACATTCCTCGATATCGGTGGTGGAGCTTCAGAACAAATAATCAATCAGGCTTTAAACATCGTATTGAACTATGAGCCTGTTAAAGTTGTATTCTTAAACGTTTTAGGCGGTATTACCAAAGCAGATGATGTTGCGCGTGGTGTAATTAAGTCATTAGAACAAACAGAACGTGAAGTTAATATTGTTATCAGATTAACTGGTACCAATGAAGAAGAAGGTCAAAGGATTTTAGAAGAAGCAGGAATTCCATATGAAACTTCAATGGAAAAGGCTGCTAAAAAAGCTGTTGAAATTTGCGAAGAATTGAAGGCAAAGGAATCCAATTAAATTTTTTTGCTAAGTTCAACTTTTCAAGAAATTAATCAAACCTATTCAAATATGAATTGCCTAGTTGGGGATGGTCTCAATTAGTAATTTGGAAAATGAAGTACTGCAGTTAGTTATTCATTTTTCCATTTTTTCATATGATAGGTATACTATTTTTAAAATCTGGTTATTGCAGTAATACTACTCTGCTTATTTCAGATTCGTTAACTATTTCTTTTCCGCAGTTTTCACCAATTTTTTCTGCAAACTGTTTAATTTCATCAAATGTGGGCATGTTGTCTAATGTTAAACGTTCACGTGAGGAACCGACGCACATATATGCTTTAACTTCCACAAAATCAGGGTCGGCTTTTTTTATTAATTTTGCATACTCTTCAGGATGTTCCATATTTTTTCCACGAACGCAGGTATTTCTTATACATGTACGTGAGTTGAAACTGGATAATGTTTCAAGTGATTCATTTAAATTGCTCCAAGCATCATTTATTCTAGGTCTGCACACTTCATTAAATATTTTCTGTGAAGGTGCATCCAAGGAAAGGTATAGTTGGTACGGATCGTTTTCCAGGTTGCGCAACCTGTCGACACATTGGCCGTTACTTACAACAAAAGTTGTAAAGTCCCTTCTGTTGAACTCGCCTATCAGTTCATCAATTTTGGGATAGAGTGTAGGTTCGCCCGCTAGGGAGATTGCTGCGTTGGTTGGATTTTTAAGCTCTTCCAGTTTCCTTTTGTTTGCCTTGTCATTTCCGAAAAATCCGCACAATAAATTATTCTGGGCTTTTATGGCTTCATCGATAATGATTTTAGGGTCATCATATTCCTCATCTTCCCAGCTGGTTTGGGTATATGTCAGGTCTCTCCAGCAGAATTCACATTCCTGTTGGCAGTTTGGAACTGCCGGAGACATCTGCAGGCATCTGTGGGATTCGATTCCATAGAATTTCTCTTTATAACAAACTCCTTTATCTACAATGCTCTGACGAGTCCAATGACATATTTTAACGGCGGCATGACCATGAGTTCCAACGAATCTGTATCCGCTTTTTTCTAGTTTTTCTATTTGTCTTTCATTAAATGACATAAAATCAAATTAATATTTAACATTGCTAATATATACATTTTTATAAGCTGAATTAAATATTTCAATTGTTGAACAATATTGATTTTTAACTATTAAATCTATTTATATGTTTAATTATAATACATTTTCTTATGAGACTATGGAATAAATATCAGGAAAAATTATTTTTTATCAATTCTAAAAATTTTGCTTCGCCGGAGCAGCTTTTTTACCGTACTGGCGATGGCAGATATCTGGCATATTGGCCTAAAAGATATAGGGGACGAAAATCCACTTTGCAGGCTCGAAACTCATTGATAGGTAATTTCACTGAAAAATGGGTCAGCGATTTATTTAAGAACTTGCTTGATGATGAGAATCTTTTCATTGTTCAGCAGGCCAGGATTCCCTCAGTTGGAATCACCTCAAAATCCCCTGCAGATGTTGTGGTGGCAACGGAGGATAAAAAAATTTTAAAAGCAACGGAAGTCAAACTAATATGTGAAGTTAAAATGTCTTTGGTGTGGAACTGGCAGTATCATCCCCAAACGGGCAACGTCACTGAAGCCGGAGACTTTAGAACCCATCAGGGAAAGCCAAGTTTCACACGTTCGGATTCAATCCTAAAGGCTATAGGTAAATGTATTGATGTTCGCGTATCAAATCTCGAATCTACAAAAATTCCAATCATTGTTGTGGGAAACGCCCCTCTGTCAAATGGTTTTTGCAAGAAGGCGGATTACCTTAAACATGCCGGCTTGATTCAGGGGTTCTGGTCTCTGAATCCGTTTCCTTTAAATCATGGAAACTCAAGAAAAACAACTCCAAAAGGGGGTTTTTACAGATTTGACAACACTTCCGAGCTGAAAGTACACTTGAATCAATTGTTTAATCAGGATTTGAATTTCTTTTCCGGAATGGAAAGTCCAAAAACATTGGGAGAAATCATCGAAATAGCCAACAGGGAGGATTCTTATGAAAATAAGGGATTGAAATTTTTAAATCTTTTAAAGGGGTCATAGTGTGGTTAGAAAAACTCAAACGTCATCGTTCGGTTCGGTATTAAGGGAATCTCATTCATCAAAAAAATTCTACAGCTCAAAATTGTTCAAAGACTTTAAAGTTCCAAAAAACATTGAATACAGGGAAGTGAGCATTCCCGAAGGGGATTTGAATAGGCTGTACTGCAAATCCAGTGAAAAAATGGAGGAAGTTCCCGACGACAGCGTTCATCTCATGATTACCTCTCCTCCGTATAACGTTGGAAAGGAATATGACAATGACTTGACTATTGACGAATACCTTGAGTTATTGACATCCGTTTTCAGCCAGACATATGATAAACTGGTTACAGGTGGGAGAGCCTGCATCAACATAGCAAACCTCGGCAGAAAACCTTATATTCCTCTCCATGCTATGGTCATTGAGGCAATGTTGGATTTGGGATTTTTAATGCGCGGCGAAATAATATGGGATAAGTCTGCCAGCGCAGGAGGATCATGTGCATGGGGAAGCTGGATGTCTGCATCAAATCCTGTCCTAAGGGACTATCATGAATACATTTTAGTTTTTTCAAAGGATTCCTATTCCAAAAATAAGTCACAGCAAAAAAGGGACACCATACAAAAGGATGACTTTATCCAATGGACAAAAAGCATCTGGACATTTCCGGCGGTAAATGCCAAAAGAATAGGTCATCCTGCACCCTTTCCAGTTGAACTGCCTCACAGGCTGATTAATCTTTACAGCTATGAAGGTGATGTTGTTCTTGACCCATTTTGCGGCAGCGGGACAACTTGCATTGCCGCACTTCAGAATAATCGGAAGTATATTGCATATGATAATAATGCCGAATACATTGAACTTGCCCGAAATAGAATAAGTAATCATAAATTTATTTAATAATGTTTTCCAAATAGTATAATAATAAAAAAGTTATGTGGGATTTTTATGGATACACCAATTGTGATATTGAATTACAAAACTTATTTGGAATCAAGTGGTATAAAAGCTTTAGAACTAGCGCATGATTTAGAAAGTGCAGCTAGCGAATCTGGAATAACAATGGTTGCAACTCCTCAAGCGGCAGATATTTACAGAATATCTCAGGAAACTTCACTTCCTATTTTTGCTCAGCACATTGACCCGATTTCTCCAGGCGGACACACTGGTTCTAACTTGATTGATACTTTGATTGAAGCAGGTGTCAGTGGTTCATTAATCAACCATTCAGAACAGAGAATGAAATTAGCGGACATCGATGAGGTTGTAAAATTATGCAAACAAAATGAAATTGAATCATGCGTTTGCACCAATAATATTGAAACTTCTAAGGCTGTTGCTACTCTTGCACCTACTGCAGTAGCTGTAGAACCTCCTGAATTGATTGGAACTGGAATTCCAGTATCTCAGGCACAACCGGAAGTTGTTGAAGATACTGTTAAGGAAGTAAAAGCTATAAATAAAGATGTTAAAGTTTTATGCGGTGCGGGCATCACAACCGGTGATGATATGAAAGCTGCAATGGATTTAGGTGCTGATGGAGTATTGCTTGCATCAGGAATTATTAAGGCGGAAAGCCCTAAAGATGCTTTACTTGATTTGGTAAGCAAATTATAAGTTACGAGTGGAAAAATGGCTGAATTTAATACTATTGATGATTTTGATATTGAAAATAAAACTGTACTTGTAAGAATTGACGTTAACTCTCCTGTTGATCCTGGTTCTGGAATAATTTTGGATGATACAAGATTGAAATTACATGCAAGAACCATTAAGGAGTTGTCAAACAAAGGTGCTAAAGTTGTTATTCTTGCACACCAAAGCCGTCCTGGAAAAAAGGATTTTACAACTTTATCTCAACATGCTGAAGCTCTTTCTGAAATTTTAAATTTAAGGGTAAAATATTCCGATTCTTTATTTTCAAGCTCTGCAAAAGAGGCAATCCGTAATTTAAAACCACATGAAATATTATTGCTTGAAAATGTAAGATTTTTCTCTGAGGAATCATTATCAAGGTCTCCTGAAGAACAATCAAAAACCCTGCTTGTTAGACATTTGTCTCCATTAATTGATTATTTTGTCAATGATGCATTTGCAGCCGCTCACAGGTCTCAAGCATCTCTTGTAGGTTTTACAGTCAACACTCCTTCCGCTGCTGGAAGAGTGATGGAGGAGGAATTGACAGTCATTCAAAATGCTTTGGACAATGTTGAACATCCGTGCGTATTTTTACTTGGTGGAATGAAACCTGATGATTCAATTGACGTTATGGAGAACGTATTGGGCAACGGCACTGCAGATTCTGTCCTGACAACAGGTATTGTTGGAAACATTGTTTTATGGGCTGCAGGTATTGATATTGGTCAGGTCAATAAGGATTTCATCGCCAGCCGTGGATATGAGAGCATGGTTGAAAAAGCTAAGGATTTAATTGACAGGTTTGGTGATAAGGTCAAATATCCTCTTGATGGCGCTTGTGAAATTGATGGTGAAAGAATGGATATAGATGTCGAGGAGTTGCCAAATGAAGCAATCTTTGATATTGGTGTTAAAACTATCAACTATTATGCTAAAGAAATAAGGGATGCCAAATACATATTTGCAAATGGTCCTGCAGGTGTATTTGAAGATCCTAAATTTGCTATGGGCACTGAAGATTTAATCAATGCGATGGCTAAATCAAACGGATTTTCATTGATTGGCGGAGGTCATATTGCAGCTGCTACTGCTGGTCTTGGTTTAGGCGATCAAATGAGCCATTTAAGTAGTGGTGGCGGAGCATGTATTAGCATGCTTGCAGGTAAAAAGCTAGCGGCTGTGGAAGCTCTAAAAAATAGTAAAAAGTAGTTTTTTACTACTACTTTCTTTTTTTTTTAAAAACTGTTAAATTTTTTCAATAATTCCTGTGATGCTTTTTTAGGATTTTCAGAACTCATTATTGCACTTACAACAGATAATCCTTTGATTCCAGTATTTTTTAGTTCGCATGCATTTTCGAGAGTGATTCCGCCTATGGCTACAACTGGAATGTCAATTGAATCAACAATTTCTTTCAGGTCTTCTTTTGTAATTGAAGGGGCATCATCTTTGGTTTGTGTTGGAAATACAGCACCTGTTCCAATGTAGTCTGCACCATCTTTTTGTGCTTTTTTAGCTTCATCAATGGTCGCTGCTGAAACGCCCAGTATTTTATTTTCACCTATGAGTTTTCTTGTAATGTCACATGGCATGTCGGACTGTCCGACATGCACTCCGTCAGCATCAATGGCAAGTGCAACATCGACTCTATCATTGATGATTAATGGGACATCATATTTTGTTGTAATTTCTTTCACTTTAAGAGCCAAATTGTAAAAATCAAGTGTTTCTGCTGTTTTTTCTCTAATTTGAACTACGGTTGTTCCACCTTTTATGGCTTCTTCAATAGTGTTTATGAATTTTTCCACATCATCGCTTTTGTCAGTAACGAGATATAGTGATAAGTCAATGGGATTCATAATATCTTAATGTTTGCTTCGTTAATCAATGTTTTTGCATCAGTTTTGTAAAGGTAATCGATTAGATATGCCCTAAATGAACCTGTTCCTTCATCTTTTTCATTCACTTTTTCTCTTGCTTTTTCACCGGCTATGTTCATTGCCAATATTGCAACAAGGCTTCCTTCAAGAGGTGTTGATCCTCCGACGCAACTTCCAACGATGGATGACAGCATGCATCCGCTGCCTGTAATCAATGGCATCATGTCATCTCCATTGTCGATTGCAATTGTGGTTTTGCCATCGCTTAATATGTCGATTGGTCCACTGGCAAGTATGGTGGTATTTAATTTTGCTGCAAGTTCTCTTATTAATTCTCCGTTTGCATGAAGATTTTCTTCGGTGATGAGGTCATCAATATTAACGTCAACTCCTTTTGCGGTGTTGTTTTCATCAATAACTCCGACTAACTTGGCTATTGCCTTAATTTCACTTATATTTCCACGGATGGCAGCCATATTATAATTTTCAATTAAATCTAAGGTTGTCCTGTTCCTGAGTTCTGTAACTCCTACGCCTACAGGGTCTAAAACTATTGGGGTGTTTGTTTTATTTGCAGTTTTTGCACTTATTTTCATAGCTTCTACTTGGTCTTTACTTAATTTTCCAATGTTTATCACTAAAACATCTGCTATGGTTACAACTTCTTCTAACTCTTCAGCATCCTCTGCCATAAATGGTGATCCTCCAATTGCAAGTACTGCATTTGCACAATCGTTTATGGTCACTGAATTGGTTATGCAATGGGTTAATGGATTTTTTTCTTTTATGCATTTCAGAGTTTGGTCAATGTTTTTGAGAATTTCATGTTCATTATTTATCATGATTATTAATTATAAATTCTATGATATTTATATTTTTATAAAATTTATTAATTTTATAGTAAAGTATTTAAATGACAAATTCCATAACTTATATTGTTCCATAAATTTTACATATTGCCTCGGTGGCTCAGTCTGGTAGAGCGCGAGACTTGTAATCTCGTGGTCGCGGGTTCAATTCCCGTCCGGGGCTTTTAATTTTTATGTAATATCTAGAATTTCCATAAAATATGTGGAAATATAGTAAACTTTATATACTTGTATCCAAATATTATAATTGTATGTTATCTACATGCGGTTTGTATATGGGTCCGTAGGGTAGCTTGGTCGATCCTTTGGGCTTTGGGAGCCTGAGACTCCGGTTCAAATCCGGGCGGACCCATCTTAACCCGCCTTAGCTCAATTTGGCAGAGCGTTGGACTGTAGATCCAAATGTTGCTGGTTCAAGTCCGGCAGGCGGGATTTCAATCTATTTATCTGAATTTATATGTAATTTTTGAAAAATCATTGTTTTTTCCAAAACATTTAAATATAATGAAGATGATAGTATTTGATAGTGTATTATTTACTATTATGAATTTGTTTGCCCTGGTGGTGTAGGGGCTATCATGTGGGCCTGTCGAGCCCGCGACTCGGGTTCAAATCCCGGCCAGGGCGCTTCAGTTCAATAGTAAGTATATGTCTTATAGGCCTGTAGCTCAGTCTGGCAGAGCGCCTGGCTTTTAACCAGGCGGCCGCGGGTTCAATTCCCGTCAGGCCTGTTTCTAATTTTATATTTTAACTTTTCTATCTGGAGGAAAAAATTTGAAAATCGATATTCAAGAACATATGCTCGTTCCAAAGCATGAAATCATGACTGAAGAAGAAATTTCTGAAGAATTTAGTGGTGTTGATTATAATTTTAATGATCTTCCTAAAATAAAGGCTGATGACCCGGTCGTTGAAGAAATTGGTGCTGAACCTGGAAATGTTTTAAGAATTACTCGTGAAAGTCAAACTGCAGGGGTATTTGTTACCTATAGGATTGTAGAAGGGTAAATATAAGTTAATATAATTTTAGAGTAGTGAAATTTAATATAGTATAATTTCTGTATTTTTTTGTTTTTTTAGAAATTCATTATAATAAATTTGAACTTAGTTTGAGAAGAATTATCTTAAATTGGAGATAGTTATGAGTAAATTAAGAATAATGATTAAATGAATTAGTTATTAGGTTTATCCTAGTCTGTGTTATTTTTATTTATTTATTATTTTTATTGCGTTACGTAATGCTGGAGGATGTCCATGACAGAGAATAACTGGAAATTAGTTGATGCATTTTTTGATAAGTATGATTTAGTGGATCACCATATTAAGTCATACAACGATTTTGTAAATAATAGGATTCAAAATATTATTGATATTACTGAACCTATTACTTTAGATGATGGAAAATACACTTTAAAAACTGGTAAAGTACGTATTGAAAAACCATCCAACAAAGAAGCAGATGGATCCCGTAGTGAAATTGACCCAACTGAAGCAAGACTCAGAAACTTGAATTATTCTGCCGACATGTACCTTGAAATGGCATTGAATGAAGAAGAGGAAGAGAATCCTTTGGAAGAAGTATATATTGGTGAGTTACCAGTAATGCTCAAATCCGATATTTGCCATCTTAACGGTCTTACTCGTGAAGAATTAATCGAAAAGCATGAAGACCCTCAAGATTTGGGAGGATACTTCATCGTAAACGGTTCCGAAAGGGCAGTTGTTACTATGGAAGAAATCGCACCGAACAAAATTATTCTTGAACGTTTGGGTGAAATTGAAGATAGGCATGCTAAAGCTGTTGTTACTTCAATTAAAAGTGGTTTCAGAGCTAGAATTACTTTAGAGTACAAAAAGCCACGTAAAAATGGTGTATTTTTAAGAATTTCCTTCCCATATCTTCCTGGAGAAATTCCATTAGTCATATTATTGAGAGCACTTGGTTTATGTACAGATGAGGAAATCATTACTGCAATTTCTGATGATAATAACTTCCAGATGATGATTGCAGACGATATTCAAGTTTCCCTCGAAGCATTAAAACTAAACCAAAATGAAATGGACGGAATGACTCTTGAAGAGAGGAGAAGATACTTACAAATTGCCGCTATCAAATACATCGGTAATAGGGTAGCTAAAAACATGCCTAAAGATTACCGTTTAAGACGTGCTGTTGATGTGGTAAACCGTTATTTATTGCCTCACATGGGCACAGAACAAGAAAAATGTCGTGATAAAGCTATTTACTTAGCTGAAATGACTGAAATGTTACTTGAGGTTATTGAAGGTAAAAGAGAACCTCACGATAAGGACCACTACACTAACAAAAGACTTAGGGTGTCTGGTGACTTGATGGAAGACTTGTTCAGAGTAGCATTTACCAATTTAACCAGGGATATGAGTTATCAACTTGAAAGAAGTCTTTCCCGTGGTAAGGAATTGTCCATAAAACAGGCTGTTCGTAGTGATGTTTTAACTGAAAATATCAAGCACGCTATCGCTACCGGTAACTGGGTAGGTGGAAGAGCTGGTGTAAGTCAGCTATTGGACAGGACTAGTTACATGGGTACTCTTTCTCACTTAAGACGTGTTGTATCTCCATTGACAAGAAGTCAACCTCACTTCGAAGCAAGAGATTTGCACCCAACACAATTTGGTAAAATATGTCCAAATGAGACTCCGGAAGGACCTAACTGTGGTTTGGTAAAGAACTTAGCTTTATTGTGTAATATTTCCGAAGGTTCTGATGATTATGAAATTAAAAATGTTATTGAAAGCATGGGTGTTGAATTAGAGTAAAGGGGTGAAATTTTGGTTAATATAGACGATGCAGTATCATATTTTGGATTTGAAGAATCCTTTTCTCTAAAAATATGTAAAGAGATTGAAAAAGAGATTGTCAATATAGAAGATGAAGATAAACAGGCTATTTTCAATGATTATTTTTTTGCTGTTGTAGATTATTATCAGGAAAATAATTATTCTGATGATGAAGTGCTTAAAGTCGATGAGTTCATTGGTGACAGTTCCGAGAAACTTGCTGATGATTTTCCTGATTTGGACTTTAAGAAATTCGGAATTTCCAATGGTGACGAAGACATTGAAGTTTTTGAAGAAGTTGATGGCCAACCTGAAAAGGAATCTAAAAAAGATGATGTTTTAGGTGAAGAGTATGAATTCATTTACACTCCTCCTTCTTATGTCTACAAACATGACAATGCAAATTCCACAAAAATTTATATTAACGGTGAGCTTTTAGGTTCCTGTGAAGACCCTATTACATTTACTCAGGAAATGAGGGAGAAAAGAAGAAGCGGTGAAGTCTCTCATGAAATGAACATCACCTATTATGAAGACAACAATGAAATTTATATATTCAATGACCCTGGTAGGGCTAGAAGACCATTAATTATTGTTAAAGAGGGAGTTCCTCTCTTAAAAGAAGAACACTTAAGTAAAATCGCTAACGGAAAATTAAAATGGGATGATTTAATCAGCAAAGGTCTTATTGAATACCTTGATGCTGAAGAAGAGGAAAACTCATACATTGCCATGACTTTAGCAGATTTGAATGAAGACCATACTCATTTGGAAATTGACCCTGCTACAATGCTTGGTATCTGTGCCGGAATTATTCCGTTCTCAGACCATAACTCTTCACCAAGGAACACTATGGAAGCGGGTATGACAAAACAGGCTTTAGGGTTATATGTTTCAAACTATGCATTACGTACTGATACCAGGGCTCACTTATTACATCATCCTCAAACTCCAATCGTTAAAACACGTATCATCGACTCAACTAATTATGACTTGAGACCGTCCGGTCAAAACTTTGTTGTTGCATTGATGTCTTACGAAGGATACAACATGGAAGACGCAATGGTTATCAACAAGGGTTCCCTTGAAAGGGGACTTGCAAGATCCTCCTTCTTCAGAGCATACGACACTTCAGAGAAAAGGTATGCAGGGGGTCAAGTAGACAAGTTTGAAGTCCCTGACAAAAACATTAAGGGTTACAGGTCAGAAGACGCTTACAGAAACTTGGATGAAGACGGTGTTGTAAACCCTGAATCCGTTGTTCAATCAGGTGACGTATTGATTGGTAAGACTTCACCTCCAAGATTCCTTGAAGAGGACTTCGGTACAGTAGCAGACAGGAGAAGAGAAACCTCAGTAACTGTCAGACATGGTGAAAAAGGTATTGTCGACGCAGTTCTTTTATCTGAAACTGTTGAAGGTTCAAGATTAGCTAAAATCAGGGTGAGAGATACCAGACAACCTGAATTTGGTGATAAATTTGCATCAAGACACGGTCAGAAAGGGGTTGTTGGTTTAATATTGTCTCCTGAGGATGTTCCTTTCACAGAATTTGGAGTAGTGCCTGATTTAATAGTTAACCCTCACGCTATTCCGTCAAGGATGTCTATCGGTCAGGTATTGGAAATGGTTGCCGGTAAGGCGGGATGTCTTGAAGGGGAA